>NZ_JBSFHY010000087.1:0-12541 GCF_053597295.1 Streptomyces sp. NPDC001450 | reverse complement strand
ACGAAACCCTCGCAACTACCTGGGCCTTCTGGGGCTCGCAGCCGCACTCTGCTGCTACAAGCGATACATCCGCCTCACCACGTAGGACACGGTCTTAAAGTTCAACGCCGCCTTCAAGTCCTCGGCGACTCCGGACTGAACTGCTCCCCAGGCTTCTGTCTGCGGTTTCCCAGACGGGGCAAGACTGGGAGGGCAGACTGGCCGGATGGATGCTGGGCTGGCAGCTGTACTTGGTGCCCTCGCGGGGTCTGTGGCCACCATCGGGGCAGCGTTTGCGACGGGTTGGGCTACCAGGGAGCAAGCCAAAATCGCGGCTCGCTCGGAACACCGTCGGCAGCGCATTGAACCGAGACACGACGTCTACCGAGAGTTCTTAACTGCTGTGGCCGCGCTGGAAGAGCACACCTCGGAATTGCGTACCGATAGCGACCTGGTGCCCCCCGGCGTGCGACTCGGCCCAGACGTTGACTCGGCATTCCTGGAACGAACCAACCAGTTGGCCGCCGAGGTTAAGGCGATCTGGCTCCGCGTAGCTCTCATCGGGCCAGAGCGTGTGGCGGAGGAGGCTGCGACATCAGAGGCCGCGTGCAGCTCTCTGGCCAGCGGCATCGAGCTCATGTCGTACAGGAACTTGTTCCCCCCGTCCGAGGCGAGAGCCCAGGCCCGCCGTTCATATGAAGGCCTGGGTGAATCCCTGAGACATTTCATGCGAGTCGCCCGGTCTGCCCTGGAGGATGACGGCATCTACGAGAACGAATGGGAACGCTTCCACGTTGTGCAGCTGAGAAACAGCAATACAGCACAGCAACCGGACACCAGTATCTCGTAGGCCCAAGTGCCAACCCTCGGGCTCGGTAGCGCGCCGTCCAGTACACGTGAAGGGCAGGACCACGGTGACAGAAGCGGTGCCCCCGGAGGTACGGACCGTCCAGCGGCGCGTCATCGCCACGGTGAGAGCCTCCGGCGTGCTCAGCGGCGGCGGGCTAGCACTATGGCGAGAGGTCGACTGCGGCGAATGGAAAGCCACCGCCGCCGAAATCGCCCGGGACCTGACGCTGTTGGAAGTGCCTCACGAGATCGTGACGGCCTTCCGCTTCCCCCTGGCCAACTCGCGGGACAAGCGGCTGCGGCGTGGCGAGGAAGTCCGCATCGCCAAGAACGATCTCACGCACCTGATGCGGTGGATGCCGTCACTGAAGGCACTGGTCGACCAGGTCACCGACGACTGGCCCGGCTTCGACTTCATCATCTTCGAGCCGCGGGCCGACAGCATGGCGCTGGTGACGTTCGCCCTCGCGGCGGACTGGCCGCGCTGGACAGAGAAACAGGCTCGGGCTGCGGGGCTGATGTGCGCCGAGTGCGACTACGACCTGCGTCAGCGGGACGACGAGAGCCGACTGCCGTACAACATCCCGGCGCCCGAACGGCCGAAGAAGATCCGCCTGGTGTGCGGCCGGTGCTGCAACGACGGCCTGGACCAGATGGACATCCTGGCCGCGCGCCAGCCGTCGTGACCGCTCCGGCCGTCTCCAAAGACCCCGATCACGGGGCGGCCGCGGGCCGGGCCGTGCCACGATCGCCTCATGATTGATCTGGGGGTACGTGTCGAGTTCTACGAGCGCGTTGGCCGAGGGTCCTCTCGAAGACGGCGGACGGACCGGTCAGGGCTGCACGGTGGCAACGGTAGGGCTCGGCTCTGACACCGCCGGATCGTCTGCCAGGGCCTCGTCCGAGGGCAGGCGGCTGTTCAGGACGCGGCCCAGGATGTGCAGGGCGGTCTGGATAGCGAGGTGGTCGGCGGCTGTGATCCTGGTGTCCAGTTGCGGGTGCTCGGTGCGCAGGTACGTCCACCCCGCGGGCCCGGAAGCACACCGGCCGATCTGCACGGCGAAGGGGCTGCCGGTGTCCGGCTCGATGAGGGTCAGGTCGGCGGCGCCGACCACTGCCTTCCCCTCGTCCATGGCCTCTTGGGTGCGGGCGGTGGACCAGAGCGCCAACTCCTCCCGGTCGTCCAGCTCCGCCCACGCCTTGTGCGCGGCGTTCAGAGCCATGCCGAGCCGTCCGGCAAGATCCTGGGCGTTGGCGGCGAGGTCGGCGCCGGACGGTTGCTCCAGTAGGACGGCGATCCTCCCCAGGGCGATGCTCGTGTCCCAGGCCGCGCTCTGCAGCCACCCGGGCCGGTCGGTGAGCTGCGCGGGCCGGACGAGAGTCCAGGCCTGCCGGGCGAGGTCGAACAGGGCCTGCGGCGGGATCGGCGCGTAGGGCGGGAGGACGTCGGGGGGTTGGGCGGTCTTGTCGGTGGGTTCGATACCGCGGGCGCGCAGGTCGTCGTAGACGGTGTCGCGGGAGACGTCGCCGGCGCGGGCGAGTTCGGCGACGGTGCGCGTGCCCGACCACCAGGCGGCGGCCATCAGGTCGGCGCGGTCCTCGGCGAGCCGGTCGCGGCGGGCGGCCCAGCCGCGCAGCGCGGCTAGGGCGGCTCCGCGGAGGTCCGCCGGGTCGGTGTCGAGTGGGTCGACGGTGGGCTCCATGCCCCGACCGTAGTGTCGAGCCGTTCGATATGTCGAGCGGTTCGACACTTTCGGGCCCTTCCGAAAAGCGGAGTTGACGGTTCCTCGTGCCCGGTTTCCTCGCCGCCCCGCAGGACCACTGATGCGGTCCGCATTGGATCGGGAGTCGATCTCCCCTGGTCGCTGATTGGATTGGCCGTTCAACGGCCAGGGGGGCGCAGGTTCCCCGCGCCGGGCGCCTCTGGTCATGACGGTCGCCCGGCGGCCGACAGGTCATGACGCTCCCGCACGCGGACCACCGCCAGGCGGTGGAGGAGACCCGGCGGCCGGTGGCCTCTTCCCCCAGGCCGGGCCGGGGACCGGTCCACCACGCGCATCGCGCGCGTGCGGGAAGTAGAGATGCAGGGAGATGTCGAGCCGCGGGGCCCTCCGGACGGGTGGAGCCGGTGGCCGGCCCCGGTGTCGCCCGTGGGAGACGGCTGTCCCCGGTCGCGCTCCGCGCAGAGTCGGGCAGATCGGGCATCCGCCACACGGGTTACCGGCGATCAGCCCGCCGACCTGCGGAAACCGCTGTGTGCCCCTGTGGGCCCCGTTGGTGCTCTCGGACGTCCAATCCACACGCGGACGTTGGCGAACGTGCCGGGGGCGGCATCCTGTGGGGCCGGTTTCCGGTGCTTCAGTCCTCGTCGTTTCGGATGATGCCGCCTGGCACGTGCGGGTCGAATCGGCCGGCGCGCATGGCCTCGATGCACTGCAGGACACGGGCGAAGGACGTCAGCCCGTACGTGATGTATCGCGTAGGCGAGTCCCCGGAGACGCTTTCACGCTCGATGGGAACGCCGCCCATGATTGCCCAGTACGTGTCACGCACCTCGTGCTCGGGGTGAGCTCCGACCCACGCCATCTCGACGTCCGCCGCGAACTCGTTGGCGGCCGTGCAGGTGTACTGGCTCCATCCCTCGACGGGCTTCGTCGGGTCGAGCGCGGCGATCGTGCGGACCTCCTCGATGCAGCGCTCGTAGATGCGGGACAGTTCGGCGTTCAGATCTTGGCTCATCAGGTTCCCCCTCTCTCTCGCCGGACCGTCCGGCGACTGATGAACCCTGCCCGAGGCCGCGGTGGAACAGTCGCGCTGCCTCATACGCGATCCACCCGTGCACCTGCAACCGCCGATCAGGAAGCCGTGTCTCCCCCCGCATGAGACTCAGGCAGTGGTTACGGACATCCCAGGGCGATCGAGAGCTGCGTCTGTGGAAGGTCGGTCTCGTCCTACCCCTGGCCTTCATCGCCGCACTCGCGGTCGCCGCCGCCGTCTTCTACACCGGCTGGGACCTGCTTGGCGCCCGCGGGCTGAAACCTGAACGCCGCATCGACTCAAAGACGCTCTTTGACCTGGTCAAGCTCTCCTTCGGTGTCGTGGCCGGTGCCGGTGCTCTCGTCGCCCTGGTTGTCGCCTACCGTCGGCAGCGCGTCGACGAAGCCGGCGCCCACCGGGAAGCCACCCGATTGCACACCGAGCGCTTCTCCCAGGCCGTCGACAAACTCGGATCCGACTCTCCAGCCGTCCGCCTCGGAGGCGTCCACGCCCTGGCCGGACTCGCCGACGACGCCCCCGACGACAACCTGCGGCAGACCTGTATCGACGTTCTGTGCGCCTATCTCCAGCTGCCCTTCACTCTCGACCCCGGCGACGACCCCGCCCATCAGGAGGAACATCACCGCTATCTGGCCCTCCGCAAGGTGCGACACACGATTCTGCGCGTCATCGGCGACCACTACCGCCGCCCTCGGGGAACCCACCGCTCCTGGCAAGGTCACGACTTGGACCTCACCGGCGTCACCATCGACGGCCCTGTGAGCTTCAACGGTGCAACGTTTTCCGACAGCGTGGTGTCCTTTGATGGTGCGACGTTCTCCGGCGACTCGGTGTCCTTCGACGGTGCAACGTTCTCCGGCGGCAGGGTGTCCTTCCGCGGTGCGACGTTCTCCGGCGACTCGGTGTCCTTCCGCGGTGCGACGTTCTCCAGCGACTTGGTGTACTTCAGCGGCGGGGCGGGCTTCGTAGGCGGGGTGTCCTTTGACGGTGCGACGTTCGCCGGTGACTGGGTGTTCTTCGACGGTGCAACGTTCTCCGGCGGCGGGGTGTCCTTCCGCGGTGCGACGTTCTCCGGTGGCACGGTGTCATTTAGTGGTGCGACGTTTTCCGGCGGCCTGGTGCACTTCGGTGGTGCGACGTTTTCCGGCGGCCTGGTGCACTTCGGTGGTGCGACGTTCTCCGGCGCCACCGTGACCTTCCACGGTGCGACGTTCTCCGGCGGCCCGGTGCTCTTCGCCGGTACGGCGCTCCGCGACGGCAGGATGATGGTCGACGGTGCGACGTTTTCCGGCGGCAGGGTGTCCTTTGATGGTTCGACGTTCTCCGGCGACTCGGTGTCCTTCCGCGGTGCGACGTTCTCTGGCGGCACGGTGTCCTTCGAGGATGCGACGGGTTCGCCTCCCGATGGGCTTCCCGTGGCCGCCGGGCATCCTGACGGCGGTGTAGTGCTTCTCCTCCCCTCGGCCTGGCTGACCCCGAATCCATAACGCCGAGGGGGCGGAAACGGTCGGTCTGAGGTTGTTGAAGCCACCCCGCGCGGGACGTCGCCCTGGTGCCGGCAGTTGTGCGGCGAGCGCGCGGGCGAGATTTCGCCCCCTCCGGTTCATTGGAACACCGAGGGGCGTCACCCCCGAGAGTGAACGTGTCGGCACCCATAGTCCGTTCGGGCCATGCGGATATGACCCCAAGGAGGACTGGCGGAGGGGTTCGCCAGGAAGGACGATCTTTATGGGTCTGGGTCGGTCTCCCTCTTTATGGAGGAGTCTGGCCCTTTTTGCGCTGGCCAGGGGCTCTTTCGGTAGAGGGGCGGCCTCCTGCGGTCCCGTGGGAGGCGTGAACAGGGCCTGCCCACACGGTGTGAGAGTCGAGGCGGGCAGGCCCCGAACCCGAAGGCTCGAACTTTGACCGTACCTATCGACGCTGGCGCAGGGCTCATTTTTCTCTCCGCCATCGCGGTTGGCCTCGCCGTCTACCGCCACACCACGAAGACGTCCGCCGTCATCCCGCAGACTGGCGACATCGCCACCGCGTTCTCGGCCGACGCCGCCACGTTGGTTGCCCTGGCGTTCCTCTTCGGTTTTTCCTCAGGCGTGGCGGTCTCCGGAGATCGAGGGCAGCTTCCCGCGGTCTCGCCAGCACCTGCTGGGCCAGAACGCCCGAGTTCCCTTTTGGACGGGCGGGCGTCCTCTGCCGACTCCCGGAGGTGGGCGCGATGACCACCTTGTTCTTGATCGTCGCACTCACGCTGGCTGGCGTCGGTGTCTACATCACCAAGCGCGACCCCAAGTGGGGCACTCCCATCCTCGTCGGTGTAGGGATCCTGACGGCGCTGTACATCCTCTGGGACCACGACCAGTCCCGGTCCCAGACAGTCGTACCGCCCGCGCCTTCGGTCACCTCGTCATCCGTGCCTTCTCCGGGTCTGACCCAGGTGGAGCCCGGTGGCCAGATCCATGACGGGGCACCCTCCTCGTCGGCGACTCCGTCCTGGTCGCCGACCGCGGTGCCATCCCCCCTTCCCGGCAAGTAGCCGACCAACGGGTGGTGCTGTTCTCCAAGGAACAGCACCACCCTCGCGGACGTACACCTTCTGAGCCGTGCAGCGCGAGATCGTGCGCGGGCCCGCACCCTTGCGATGGGCCCCACGGTCCAGCCGACGGCGGAGTTGCGCGGCTAACCCCTTACCGGTGTAGCGGCCGCGATTCAAGACGCACAAGGACAGAAGAACCGCAGGTCACTGGCCTTGAATGCGGTCCGCTCGGTGGGCAACTTGGGGTCCGCCGCCGGGGCTTGCGCGGCTAACCCCCTGCTCCCCCACTCTTCGGCACTGTCAGATCCGCTGCCCGCGACCCAAGGGCTGGGACTGCTGCACGCTCCACCCCGCTCGCGCACCCGGCGCCTGCACCCTCCAAGCCCGAAGGACCACCGACATGACCACCCGCCCGGCCGCACGACGCCTCCTCGCCCGGACCGCCCCGCCCCTCGGCCTCGGCGCCCTGACGCTGGCCGCCAAGCCGTACATCGGCCTCCCCGGGTGGGCCGTTCTGCTCAGCGCCATGGTCGGCATCGTCATCAGCGCCCTGCCGGCGCTGCTGCCGCAGGAATCCGCGCACCGCCGTGACGTATGGCGGGACTTGCTCCGACACCGTGAACGCATGGCGAGCCTCCGCATCAACGCTGCCGAAGCCCGCCGTGCCGCCGCACGACCGCGAACTGGTCACCGCGAACGGTCCGGCTGACCGCCCGTTCACAGGGGCCCGATCCCGACTCGGGGGCCGCCGGATCATGTCCGACGGCCCCCCAGCGTGCTGGCGGATCAGGAAGCCTGCGCGTGGCGCCCTGCTGCACGCATCACTACGGGCCCGAGCAACTCAGACCACGCGTCGAGGTTCTGCTCCACCTTCTGCCGGCAGTTCTTCTGCAGGTGCCGCCGGTGCGAGCGGACGGTCGCCGGGGACAGGTCCAGGGCCTTGCCGATCTGCGAGTCCGTCCATCCGTCCGCCGTCAGCAGCAGCACTTGGGCCTGCCGTTGCGGCAAGCTCTGCAGCAGCTGGGACACGGCGTCCCCCATGACCATCTCCTGAGGGGACCGTTCCCACCCGAGCGCACACCCGGTGAGTTCCAGGAACCCGGCCTCCATGGGATTCGCGACCTCGCGAGAGGCCTTGTACATGAGTCGCTGCGCCCGGTTGTAGGTGACTCGCCACAGGTAACCTCGCGGGCTCAACATACGGCCGACCTTGTCCCACTTGCGGAAGACCACCTCGAAGGCGTCCTGGACAACGTCTTCGGCATCGACGCTGGCACCCCGCGAGGTCACCAGCCGACGAACGAACATGATCAGCCACTTTCGGTGCGCCTTGTGGAACTCCTCGAAGTCCGCGAGGGGGCACATCGCGTCCCAGTCCCAGTCGAAGATCTTCTCGCCCGGTTCGGTCCAGTCGCCTCCGACGAAGTCGGCAAGGAAGCTGTGCAGCTCGCGCCCCTCAAGCGTCGTCACTGTTCTCCCCCAACTGCGCGCTGGTGGACGCCGGGCCGGTACCCGCCGGCACGTCCGGGTCTGCGCTGCAGGACGTCGTTCCGTCCGCGGCCTCCGTGTTCTGGCGGGCCAGCCGTGCGATCCTGCGGTTGCGGAACCACCCGGTGGCGCCCAGGAACGCGGAGGCGACGATCGAGAGGATCGTGAGGACGGGCGCGATCTGCCTCGCGAGGTCCACTACCAGGTCCCAGTTCGTCCACAGCAGCAACCCGGCGGCGCCCCCCAGAAGGGCGAACAGGGCGATGACCACCTCGACGTGGTGGTCCTGGACCCAGATGTCGATAGCCGACGCCCAGCTCCGGAGTCGGGGCGGCGTGTTCTGCACGCCGCGGACCACGCGCTGCTGCATCCGACGGATGCGTGCGCGCATGGAAGAGCGATCCATGGGAGTCCTCCCCCTGGCTCGGGGGCCAGCCGATGCCCGGGGACACCGGAGCCGCTTTCGCGGCCCGGCGACCCCGGGATGACGGAAGCCTGGGCTCCACTGCTCTCGCCAAAGATCTCGTGAAGTCGCAGGCCCTGCTTGGCCCTTGTGTAGTTTTGCTGGACATATTGGCAGACCCAGATCACCCGAATCGCCACCCAAACAGACCAGAAGCATGTGGGATGGTTCACACTGATCTATTCGAGGACGGGCTGCACGTTTCACGCCTCTCGCTGTCTAGTAACGGGTGACGGCGCCCCGATGGAAGGGGATCCGTCCCACGCAACGGCCCCGGCCGTGCGTGCCATCCTCACCTGAGGAGCGATCCAAGAAGGGTGATGGAAGGTCTGGGAGTCCTTGCTCTCGCCAAAGATCTCGGGATCTCCAGACCTCTGCGAAAACCGACGGGCCCCGGCAGCATTCCGATGCTGCCGGGGCCCGTTGCGTTCATCCGGGCCCTTGTCGACTCGACCGGGCGCGTCACCGGGAGCACATGGCTCGTCTGCGCTTCCCTAGGAATCCGTGAAGGAGTCGGCGCAGGTCTGCCCAGACTGCGCGGGATTCGTAGCCACAAAACACTGCGCCCCCCGTTCTCAGCCGTCGACAGCACGCCAGGCGCTGGGCACCGGGTCGGGAATGCGGTGCTGGACCTGGTGGCTGCCCTTGGTGCAGCCCTCGAAGGGGCCTTGCGGGCCGCGCAGTTCCCGCATGCAGGGATCGAGGTGGTCGCGGTGCCAGACGCTGGGGCCGGTGTAGCCGCAGGTGGCGGGGTCGGTCAGCTCCTGCCAGGCCAGCCAGCATGCGTGCAGGCGGGCGACGGCGACGGGGTGCTCGAACCAGAGGTGGCACCAGCGGGCGTCCGCGCTCGGCTCGGCCAGGTACCCGGGGACGAGGACGCCCTCGACCCACTCGATCAGCGCCCGCAGTTCCTCGTCGTACTCCGGCGAGTCCAGCAGCAGGATGAACGGCGGGGACTGCCACTCCCCCTCGGCTTGCCCGTCGTCGTCCTCGCCGGTCTCCGTCTCGGTCTCCAGGTCACCGTCGCCGCCGTCCTCGCCCTCGGCGGCATCGGTGAGGGTCTTCACCTTGGCGGCAAGCTGGGCATAGGCGGCCTTGAGGTCCTCCACGTCCTCGAACAGGGAGACCGGCACCTCGAAGTTGGGGGCGTCATCGGCCACGGCGGGCTGCCTTCCTGTCCTCGTAGGCCGAGACGGCGCGCTTGGTGATGGCGGCCTCCGTAAGTTGTTAGGCGGCCCGGGAGGGCCGGATGTGGCTGATGGTGGCTTGCCTTTTGTGGCTCCCGAGGAGTGGCCGTCCGGCTCTCCGGGGCGCCCTGGCTGCTGATTGAGATGTGCGCGCCTTGTGCGGTCGCTGATTACGGAGCGGACAGCGGGGTGTTCCTCGGGCCGATGGCACGCTGTGCGGAACGAGGAGGGGCGAGTGAGCAAGCGGCAGGCCCGGGCCTGGGCCGGCGTCGACGCGGGCAAGGGACATCACTGGGCGGCGGTGGTCGATGAGACGGGCGCAACCCTGTGGTCGAAGAAGATCGACAACGACGAGTCGGCGATCCTGACCGCGCTCGGCGAGATCCTGGACCTGGCGGACGAAGTCCGCTGGGCGGTGGACATCTCCGGCACGCCCTCCGCGCTGCTGTTGGCCCTGCTCGCGGCCCACGGCCAGCAGGCCGTCTACGTGCCCGGCCGCACCGTCAACCGCATGTCGGGCGCCTATCGGGGTGAGGCCAAGACCGACGCCCGCGACGCCTACGTCATCGCCGAAACCGCCCGCCACCGAGGCGACTTGTCCGTGATCAACGTGCCCGCCCAGATGGCGGCCGACCTCGCGCTGCTGACCGCCCATCGCGCCGACCTGGTGGCTGACCGGGTACGGATGATCAACCGTCTCCGCGACGTGCTGACCGGCGTCTTCCCCGCTCTGGAGCGGGCCTTCGACTACAGCAGCCACAAAGGCGCGCTGGTGCTGCTGACCGGCTACCAGACCCCGGCCGCCATCCGGCGCCGCGGGCGGGCCCGGCTGACGGCCTGGCTGGCCAATCGCAGCGTGAGGGGCGCCGACGAAGTCGCGGCCACGGCCCTGGAAGCTGCTCAGGCCCAGCAGACCGCGCTGCCCGGCGAGGACGTCGCCGCGGGGATCGTCGCTGACCTGGCCGCGGAGATCCTCGCCCTGGACGACCGCCTGAAGCGGATCGATCGGCAGATACGCGAGACGTTCCGCAGCCATCCGCAGGCGGAGATCATCGAGTCCCTGCCCGGCATGGGCCCAATACTGGGAGCGGAGTTCGTGGTCGCCGCCGGCGACCTGTCCGCCTACTCGGACGCCGGCCACCTCGCGTCGGCGGCCGGGCTGGTGCCTGTCCCGCGCGACTCCGGACGGCGAACCGGCAACCTGCACCGGCCCAAGCGCTACAGCCGACGCCTGCGACGGGTGTTCTACATGTCTGCCCAGGCCAGCATCATCCGTGAGGGCCCCAACCGGGACTTCTACCTCAGCTTGTTCTTTTTCTTCTGGCCTCGAACGGTGTCTCGTACTGAGTCGCTCACCTGGGGATTCGCCGGACGTGGGGGCGGCCTTCGTCTGATCCTGTGCTCCGACCAAAGTGCACGTGACCACGACGAAGGCCGTGAGGGTGAGTCTGCTGCCAGTTGCTGTCCGGAGAGAAGCGTTCGCGGAAGCGTCACGCTTCCGAGGCGAGTTCTACGAGTGTCTGGCCGCTCGGCGCGACGAATTGTTCGAGCTGACCGATGCGGTGCTGTGTGCGGAGGGCGCGGTGAAGTCCCCTGTGGACTTGACGCTGCTGCCCGAGCATCGTCGTGGGCACGGAGCGATGTACGGCGGTCTCAATCACGGCCGGATCGACATGGACCGGCTGCGGACGGTGCTGTCCGGGCTGTCGCTGCCGCGTTTCGACGGCGGGCGCCTGGTGCTGGCCGTCGACGTGTCGCCGTGGCTTCGCTCGGACGCGCCCTGCTCGGCCGAGCGGTTGTTCTGCCACGTCTACGGCCGTGCGAAGACGGCGTCGCAGTTCATTCCTGGCTGGCCCTACTCCTTCGTGGCGGTGCTGGAGCCGGGCGCCACGTCATGGACCGCGATTCTGGACGCGGTCCGGCTCGGACCGGTGGACGACACCACCGCGGTCACCGCCGCCCAGCTGCGGGGTGTCGTCGAGCGGCTCATCGCCGCGGGCCAGTGGCAGGCCGGGGACCCGCATATCGTGATCGTCAGCGACGCCGGCTACGACGTCACCCGCCTTGCCTGGGTCCTGCGCGACCTGCCCGTCGAGCTGGTCGGCCGAGTCCGCTCCGACCGCGTCATGCGTCTGCCGAAACCACCGCGTATGCACGGCGTCAACGGCCGGCCGCCCAAGCACGGCCCGGAATTCCGCTTCACCAAGCCGGAGACCTGGCCCGAGCCCGCAATCACCACCGTCACCGACACCACCAACTACGGCAAGGCCGAAACCCAGGCATGGGACCGAGTCCACCCAAGGCTCACCCACCGCTCCTCATGGCTCGACCACGACGGCGAACTACCCCTGGTTGAGGGCACGTTGATCCGGCTGAAGGTCGAGCACCTATCGAAGGAACGAGGCGCTCCGCCGGTGTGGTTATGGTCCTCGAAGACCAGCGCCACCCCGGACGACGTGGACCGTTTCTGGCAGGCATTTCTCCGCCGCTTTGATCTGGAGCACACCTTCCGCTTCGCGAAACAGACCCTCGGCTGGACCACACCGAAACTCCGTAACCCCCAAGCCGCGGACCGCTGGACCTGGATCCTGATCGTCGCCCACACCCGGCTCCGGCTCGCCCGGCCCCTCGCCGAAGATCTCCGCCGCCCCTGGGAGAAACCCGCCACACCCGACCGGCTCACCCCGGCCCGAGTCCGCCGGGGGTTCAGGAACATCCGCGCTCACCTCGCCTGCCCGACACGAGTTCCCAAACCCCGAGGAGCTGGCACCGGACGGCCACCCGGCGCCAAGAACAGACACCGTGCACCCCGCTACGACGTCGGCAAGACCGTCAAACGCCCCAAGACCCTCAAGGCCACCGGCAGACCTGGCAGATCCTGGTAGATAAAGAACAAGCTCAAGAAGCGCAGCGAAGACTGCAAGCACGTCCAGGCCGTCATCGCCCTGGCCCGCCGCCGGGTCAGCGTCCTGTGGGCACTTCTGCGCGACAACCGGGTCTTCACCCCCGCTCTGCCGGCCACGCAGGCGGCTTGACTTCGTCATTGAGACTCCTCGGCCTTCATCTGCGGGCCGATGTGGGCCGTGCGCTTCTCGGCGTACCAGGGGCGCAGCGCGATCTGAGCGACGGGCATGCCGGTGGACAGCAGCAGCGCCGTGCCCTTCCTCATGGCTGGCTTCGTTCATGAGAACGGACAGCACTTCGACACTGGTATGGGAGGCATGAGGCTCCCGAGGCCGGGACGGAATGTTCACGAGTTTCGACAGC
>NZ_JBSFHY010000086.1:0-12809 GCF_053597295.1 Streptomyces sp. NPDC001450 | reverse complement strand
CAGAGCGCACAGGAAGGTGCCGTAGAGGGTGGCCATCGGGAGCAGGGCGCGGCGCGGGCCGTGCCGGTCGACCAGGGACGCCCGCAGGGGCATCACCCGAGCTCCGGCGGGGTCGACCGCCGTCAGGGCCGGGCCGCGGCCGCCTCGACGCCCGTGATCTCCAGTTCCCTGCCACTGCGCAGGTCCTGCGAGGGCCGGTCGCAGCGCGGGCACCAGAAGAACGGCGGCATGCCCACCGCGAACTCCTCCGCGCATCCGCCGCACCAGGCCCGCGCCGTCACCTGCTCGACCACGAGCCGGGCCGCGGCGAGGGCCGTGCCGTCGCGGGCCACCTCGAACGCGAAGTGCAGCGCGTCCGGCACCACACCGGCCAGCTCGCCGACCCGGACGGTCACCGACGAGACGTCGTCGGCGCCGTCCGCCCGGGCGATCTCCTCGGCCTGCTCCACGATCGCCGTCGCGATCGACAACTCGTGCACGGCCGGTTCAGGGGTAGCGGCGGTTCGCGCGGACCCCACCGGTCATCCGGTAGATCCGCAGCTCGCGCACCACGCCGGGCAGCTCCTTCAGGAACAGGGCCAGTGCCAGGCCGCCCACCAGAGCGGCCTGGGCGAGCAGCACCTGACGTCCGGACATCGCCGACCTCGCTCTCTTCGTTCGGCAGCGTTTGTTCACGCTCACTCCCTGCTCTCTCATCCCGGTGAGATGTTCGGCATGGCGTCCAGCAGGGCGTCATGCCGCTTCCAGTGGATCCCGGTGGAGCGGCGCGCGTCGGCGGTGCCGTCCTGGTGGTGTCCGCTCTGGTGCTCGTAGGGGCCCCGGTTGCCCTGGTGCAGGCCCGGCACATGGCTGGGCGTGTCGGGCCTCGCCTGGGGGCGGCCCACTCTGATGCTGCCCATGTCTGTTCTCCTTCCAGGTCCTCACGAACGCTCGGTGAGCTCCGCGAAGAACCGCTCCACGGCCGGCCAGACCCCGTCGCCACCGGACAGGCCCCGCCACTCGCGGCGGACGAGGGCGACCATCCGGAAGCAGTCGTCGACCGGCACGATCCAGTGCTCGTCGAGGCCCCGCACGGTGTTCACCAGCAGTGCCTCCACCTCGGGTGCCATGGAAGCGAGCTGTGGAAACGTGGCGGTCAGCCGCTGCCAGGCCGCCGCGTCCACCTCCCACCGCATGGCCCCGGCCGGGCTCGGCCCCTGCGCGGTGACCGTGCCGTCGGAGCGCGGCACGAAGAACACCAGGCCCACCGGCACGCCCAGCACCGCCGTGTCGACCGGCGGCAGCCGCAGCCGACGCCGGGGCACGAGCCGGTAGTGCCCCTCGCCCGCCCCGTCCTCGGCGAACAGCACCGAACACGGGCCGCACACGCACCGCACCTCCGCGGCCTCTGTGTCGTACAGGTGGGGGTGCGCGTCGGCCACCGGGGCGGCGCAGAGCTCGCACGCCTCCGCCTCGGCGGTCGCCGTGCGGCCGGCCGCCGAGCGGATGACGCGGGCCAGCGCCCCGTCGGTGATCACCGTGACTCCTGCGGCTGCGGCGCGGTCCGGCGCGTCAGCGTCGTCAGGGGTACGAAGGCCGGGGCCGCCCGCCGCTCTTCGGCGACCGGTTCCACGGCCTCCAGCTCCGGCGCGGCGGCCAGCACCGCCGCGCGGACGGCCCGAGCGACGTCCGCCGACCCGCTGCCGCAGCCGGAACCGCATCCGCCGCCGGTGCTCACCCGCACCCGGGCCACCCGTCCCTCGAGACCGGCCCACTCCAGGTCACCGCCGCGCTCGCGGACCGCGGGCCGCAGCCGCTCGACCGCGCGGGCGGCCCGCGCCTCGGCGGACTCGGGGTGAAGGGAGTGCAGCACCAGCAGGTGCCCGAGCAGCTCGTCGTCGGCCAGGCGCTCGCGCAGCCGCTGGTCCGCTTGGTCCAGGACCCGGGCGAGCGCCTCGCCGTAGACCTCGGTCAGCAGCGTCACCGACTCCAGCGCCTCACGGGCGGCCGGGCCGGGCGCGGACTCCAGCCCGGCCAGCACCTCGTCGAGCCGGGCGAGCCGCGCCTCCACCGCCGGGTCCGGGAGCCGCACGGCGCTGTCAGCCATGGTTGGCCCCGTAGGTGGGCGAGTGCACCGTCGAGAGCGTCCTGCCCTTGCCCATGTACATGTGCACCCCGCAGGGCAGACACGGGTCGAAGCTGCGGACGGTGCGCATGATGTCCACGCCCTTGAATTCGTCGGGCCCGTTCTCCTCGAAGATCGGCTGGCCCTGGACCGCGTCCTCGTACGGCCCCGGGGTGCCGTACATGTCGCGCGGGCTGGCGTTCCACGGGGTCGGCGGGTACGGGTGGTAGTTGGCGATCTTCCTGTCGCGGATCACCAGGTGGTGGGAGAGGACACCGCGCACCGCCTCGTGGAAACCGCAGCCGATCGCCTCGTCGGGCACCTCGAAGTTCTCGTACACCTTGGAGTCGCCGTCGCGGAGCATCCCCATCGCCTCCTCCAGGAACTGCAGGGCCATGGCGGCGGCGTAGGCGACGAAGTACGGCCGGGCACGGTCCCTCTCGATGGTGTTGCTCCACTTCGGGATGTGCCACTCGAGCGTGGTCTCCGGCAGCGACTCGCCCTTGGGCAGGGAGATGCGCACGCTGCTGCCGGTGGCCTTGACGTACGGCGTGTCGACCAGGCCGCTCAGCGCGGTCGTCCACAGCCGGGCGAGGGGCCCGCCGCCGGTGTCGAGAGCGAGGTGCTCGCCGGTCCCCGAGTGGTGCCAGCGCGGGCTCATCACCCAGCTGTACTTGCCGTCGAAGTCCCGCTTCTGCGGCACCGGCACGGTGGTCTGGTTCCACGGGTGACGCATGTCGACGGGGTTGCCGAGCGGGTCGTGGGTGACGAACGGCTGCTCGTTGACCCAGTCCTCGTAGAAGGAGCTGCCGAGCATGATCCGCAGGCCGAGGTTGATGTCGACCAGGTTGTTGGTGACCAGTTCGCCGTCGACGACGATGCCGGGGGTGACGTACATCGCCTTGCCCCACTCGTTCATCGTCGCGTAGCGGTAGTCGACGACGTCCGGATTCTGCCAGGCGCCCCAGCAGCCGAGCAGGATGCGGCGCTTGCCGACCTCCTCGTAGCCGGGCAGCGCCTCGTAGAAGAAGTCGAAGACGTCGTCGTTCATCGCCACCGCCTTCTTGACGAAGTCGATGACGCGCATGAGCCGGCTGAGGTAGTCGGTGAAGGTGTTGGGCTGCGGCATCGTGCCGACCCCGCCGGGATACAGCGTCGACGGGTGGACGTGCCGTCCCTCCATCAGGCAGAACATCTCCCGGGTGACCCGGCTGACCTTCAGCGCCTCCTTGTAGACCTCGCCCTCGAAGGGGTTGAAGGCCCTCATGATGTCGGCGATGGTCCGGAAGCCGTGGACGTCCCCGCGGGGCGCGTTCGTGCGCTCGGCGCGGGCCAGCACCGCGGGGTTGGTGGCCTTGACCATCGCCTCGCAGAAGTCCACGAACACCAGGTTGTCCTGGAAGATCGTGTGGTCGAACATGTACTCGGCCGCTTCGCCGAGGTTGGTGATGTGCTCGGCCAGCTTGGGCGGCTTGACGCCATAGGCCATCTGCTGGGCGTAGTTGGAGCACGTGGTGTGGTTGTCGCCGCAGATGCCGCAGATACGCGAGGTGATGAAGCCCGCGTCGCGCGGGTCCTTGCCCTTCATGAACACCGAGTAGCCGCGGAACAGCGACGAGGTGCTGTGGCATTCCACGACTTCCCGGTTGGCGAAGTCGATCTTCGTGTAGATGCCCAGGTTGCCGATGATCCGCGTGATCGGATCCCAGGACATGTCCACGATCTGCGCGGGTTTGCGTTTGGTGGACCGGGACTCGGTGGTCGTCATCTGCGGTACTGCCCCTTGCTGTTCGGGTTCGGCGGGTCGGTGGCGGGATGCGGGACGAGTGGCGTCGTGGACGGCGTCACGGGCGGTAACGCGGGTCGTAACCGCTGGTCAGCTTGCGCTTGTTGTGGCGCCACTTGGGCTCGTGGTTCACCATGTCGTTGGTCAGGCCGCGCAGGCGGCGGATGACCGCGCCGTAGGGCTTGATGACGAGGGAGGACAGGGTGCCCCCCGGGGGCTCGTCCATGAACGGCATGAACGCGTCCGGGAAGCCGGGCATCGTGCACCCGATGCAGATCCCGCCGACGTTCGGACAGCCGCCGATCCCGGACATCCAGCCCCGCTTGGGCACGTTGCAGTTGACCACGGGGCCCCAACAGCCCGTCTTCACCAGGCACTTGGGTGAGTTGTAATCGAGGCCGAAGTCGCCCTGCTCGTAGTACGAGCCCCGGTCGCATCCCTCGTGCACGGTCTTGCCGAACAGCCACTGCGGACGCAGCATGTGGTCCAGCGGGGGCGGGGGAGCGGCACCGGCCGCGTGCTGGAGCACCCAGATCAGGGTCTCCATGAAGTTCTCGGGCTGGATGGGACAGCCGGGCACGTTGACGACCGGAAGCCCGGCCTGCGACTTGAACTCCCAGCCCAGGTAGTCCGCGAGGCCCATGCAGCCGGTGGGGTTGCCGGCCATGGCGTGGATGCCGCCGAAGGCGGCACAGGTGCCGGCGGCCACCACCGCCCAGGCCTTGGGCGCCAGTTGGTCGATCCACCAGTTCAGCGGCAGCGGCTGGCCGGTCTCCGGGTCGTTGCCGAAGGACGTCCAGTAGCCGTCGCCCTCGATGATGTTCTGGTTCGGGATCGAGCCCTCGATGACGAGGATGAACGGGCCCAGCTCGCCGCGCGCCGCCGCCCGGTACGGGGCGAGGAAGTCCTCGCCGCCCAGGCTCGGCGAGAGCACCTTGTTGACCAGGTTGACCTTGGGCAGGCCCGGGATGAGACCGAGCACCACGTCCTCGATGGAGGGCTGGTCGGCGGCCGTGAGGGAGACGGTGTCGCCGTCGCAGCTCATGCCTTCGGAGATCCAGAGGATGTGGATCTCGTCGATCGCGTCGCGCTCCTGGGTGGCACTGCTCTGGGTGGTCATGTCGTCCGCCTTTGCTGCGGTCGGTCAGGGAGTCGGTGAGCGGCGTGTGCCGGCAGGTCAGGGGCGTCCATCGAGCCGTCCCTCCTCCGGCCCGTCGGCCGGACATCGGGGCCGCGGGGACTGCGGCCGGGGTGGGTGGACCGGGTCGGCGGGAGCCGGCGCGTGCGCGCCTGCGAGCGGTTCGACCTCGTCGGGCCGGAAGTAGTGGAACCGGCCGTACCAGCCGTGCAGTTCGGCCGCGGGGTCGTCGTCGACGGTCACCGCGAGGTGCACGCTGCCGTCCACGTCGTGGAAGACCGCCGCCACCTGCGCGGTCCGGCCGGCCAGGAACATGTCCTGGGCGTCGGCACCCCGGCCGCGCGGCCGCAGCCGCACCCGGCTGCCGCCGCCGACGGGGACGCCGTCCACGAGCACCGTGTCCGTCGTCGGGCACAGCCCCTCGTCGGCGCCCTCCTGCCACCACGCGGGCCGT
Source organism: Streptomyces sp. NPDC001450 (assembly GCF_053597295.1). NCBI lineage: Bacteria > Bacillati > Actinomycetota > Actinomycetes > Kitasatosporales > Streptomycetaceae > Streptomyces > Streptomyces sp. NPDC001450. The sequence continues at coordinate 7,327 of NZ_JBSFHY010000086.1, read as the reverse complement.
TCGGCCGGGTCTTCGGCGACGGCGGGCGTGACCGGGGTGAGCGAGCGGATGGCCCCGTGCAGCCGGGCGAAGACCTCCTGGGGCATGCTGTCGACACGGTCCAGGATCTGCGCGGCCCGCGGGTCGGTGGCCCGCGCCTCGGCCTTCTCCTCGTCCGTCAGGAGCATCGTGCGCAGCGTCAGGATCTCGTCGATCTCCGCCGCGTCGTGCAGATCGCCCGGGCTCTCCGGCGCCACCTGCGGACGGTCCGGGAGGATGATCGGGGAGGACAGGACGACCCGACCGACCGCTCCCGTCTCCTGCGGCTCGCCGCCCAGGACAGGAAAGGTGAACGCGTTACGGCAGCCACGCACCGGGTCCAGCAGATCCACGGGCGGATCGATCAGCGAGACGAACTCCACGTCCTCGCCGCCGAGCAGGGTGTGCGCGGCGAGCAGCGCATGCCGCAGCGCATCGCCCCGGGCGGCCCGGGTGTCCGGCGCGTGCCCGGTGTTCTCGGTGCGCACCCGCAGCCGGCACACGTCCTCGGTGATCCGCTCGGCCACGACCGTCGTACGCGCCCGGACCTGTTCGCGTCGCCGCACCACGCGCCCGGCACCCCCGGGCAGCGCCTCCGTCTGCTCACCGGGTGGCGCCCCGGCCTCGGCGCGGCACTCGCCCCGCAGCAGATCCGCGAGAGGCCACTCGAAACCGACCACGTGCGGCACCGCCTCGTCGAAGCTGAGATGGACCGTCCCGTCGTCCGTCCGCAGCGACTCGACCGGCCGGTACCGCGCGTCCGCGCCGGCCTCCTGCACCTGCTTGTGCTGCATCTGCAGGTACCGGATCCGCACCCGTACGACCGCTCCGGGCCGCCGCACGCGCACCAGGCACTCGGTCTGCTGGTACCAGGAGTCCGCGGAACCGGAGAGGCCCGGGACGACGGGCCCGTCCGCCTCCACCCAGTCCCGGGGCAACAGCACCCCGAACTGCCAGCGGACGCGGTTCTTGGCAGAGGAACGGCGGTACGGGTAGAGCAGATAGCCCTCGTAGAGGACGGCATCGGCGACCGCGCTCACCTGCGCGAAGGCGTCGGACGCGTCGTCCTCCGCCACGGCGGTACACGCCACGCCACTCACGCCGCCCGTCCCGGCCATTCCGCCTCCTCGCCACAGGTGCACCCGCCGATCCCTTCCACCACGGTCACACCCCTCACGGGTGCTCGCCCTTCCGGCGGACCGGGATTGGGCCGGGCGGGGGACAAGGCCGCGTGCGAGGTACGGGCTGGGCCGGCCCGAAGCGTGCGGGAGGCCGGAGTCGGTTACCGATCCGGACCGGTGCTCACGCCGGTCCTGCCAGGTCGACGTGGCAGCGGACGAAGTCCTGTACGACCGGATTGCGGTCGTCGGCGGGGGCCCACGCGACGCCCACCCGGGTCGGGCTCACGCCGCTGACCGGTCGGCGGACCACGCCGGGCCGGGCGTGGAACCGTGCGGCGGACTGGGGCGCGAGGGCGATCCCGTAGCCGTTGGCGATGGCGTTCAGCCAGTCGTCGGGCTGTTCGGTGACCGCGCCGACACGGACGGGTGGCCCTCGCGTTCGCCGTCCTGGCCAACGCCGGCATCGCGGCGGCAGACCTCGCCAGGGCGCCGTTCGTACTCGCCAACTCCAGCGCGGTCGGCGTACCGGCGGCCTGGCTCCCGACCCTGGCTCTGCTGAAGGCGGCCGGGGCCGCGGGTCTCCTGCTGGGGCTGCTGGGCGTTCGCCCCCTGGGCGTCGCCGCCGGTCTCGGCCTGGTGCTTTTCTACATCGGCGCCCTGGCCGTCCACGTGCGGGCACGAGCGCTCCACAACATCGCCTTCCCGGGCCTGTTCCTCGCACTGGCCGCGGGAGCGCTGGCGATGGTGGCGATCGTCTAGCGTGGGCGCCATGACGTCACTGTCGCTGCCCGACGAGGTCCGCCAATCGGTCGAAAGCTACCTGCAGTTGACCGACGAGGCCGTACCCGGGCTGGTCCAGGGGCTGCATCTGCACGGGTCGCTCACGTACGGCGACTTCCGTCCCGGACGCAGCGACATCGACTTCCTGGCGGTGCTGAGTGAACGGCCTTCGGAGAAGGCGGTGGACGCGCTCCGCGAGGTCTTCCAGGAGCTGAGCAGCCGTCACCCACGGCCGAACTTCGACGGGTTGCACCTCACGCACGCGGATCTGGCCGGCTCACCGAAGGACTGCCCGGACGTGCCGTGCGTACAGGAGTGGGACTTCCGGCCGGCGGGTCGCTTCAGCCGCAACCCGGTCACCTGGCACGAGCTCGCCCAGCGAGCCGTCACCGTACGCGGCCCGCAGCTGACAGCGGACGACGTGTGGACGGACCAGAGCGCGCTCCGCGATTACAGTCACGCCAACCTCGACGAGTACTGGACGTGGAAACTCGACGAACTCCGCGCAGGACAGGAGTGGGTCCTCGACGGCCCGGCCGAGGGAGGCGAGTGGGTCACCGAGTGGTTCGTGCTCGGCATCGCGCGCCTGCACCACCTGCTGGCCACCGACCGGCTCACCTCCAAGACCGGCGCCGGGCGACACGCCCTGACCGCCTTCGACGAGCGCTGGCAGCCGATCGTCCACGAGGCACTGCGGATCCGCGAAGGCTCCGCCGGCTCCGCGTACGAGGGCGAGCCGATCGCGCGCCTGCGGGACACCATCGCGTTCGCCGCGATGGCGATCGAGGAGGGCCGGCGGCTCGGCTCTTGACGCCCGCAGGCGCTCTCACGGCAGCCGCTCCAGCGCCACCAGCGCGGCGTCGTCGCCACGGCCAGGGTGCCCAGGGCGACGTCCGAGTCCGGGTGGCCGAGCTGACCCGCGACCATCTGCAGCAGCGCCGTCACGGAGAGCGCCGCGCCGGCGAGGGCCGCCGTCGCCCACACGGGGAGCAGGACGGCGGCCAGGACAGGCACGGCGGCCGTCACCGGCGAGACGTGCAGCCAGTTCGGCGTGAGCAGGTCGGTGAGGGCGACGACCACCATGAGCAGGACGGGGTCAGGGTGAGGGGCAGGCGGCTCCAGGCGGGCGGGGTACGGCGGGTGATGTCGGTGGGCGCGGGGTCGCCGTGCGGGTGATCCGTGGGGTGAGAGGTCATCGTCGCCGTGAGGGCCGCAGCGGGCTGAGCACCCGGTGCTGCCGGGTCGGGGTGGGGACGGACGTGGTCAGGCAGGACAGGACCGCGTCCAGGTGATGGACGAGACGGCGGTCCTCCTCGCGGCCGACCGGGGAATCACGGTCGGGTCCGCCGAGGCGGGCGAGGGCGTGACGGGCCGCCGGCAGCGCGGGGTGCGGGCGCCCGCCCCGGCAGTCGTCAGGTGTGCGTGACCCTGCTGCACACGCCCCACCCCTACGTGGGCGCCGTGGCAGCACTGCTCATCGTCGAGGCGACGGTGGTGCGCACGGTCGCCGCGGCGACCCGGTACGCCGCGGGATGCCTGCTCGGCGTGGTCGTCGCCGCACCTGCCGCCCTGTACGTCGAGCCAGGAATGGCGGGCTCGGTCTCGTCGTCTTCGCCTCCGTCCTGCTGGCCCGGCACGACCTGCTGGGCCACCAGGGGCTGCATCTGCCGACGACGGCCCTGATCACGCCAGGTCAGCCCGGCCGCCACGGTCGCCCGCGCGGCGTCGGCGCAGTTGGCTCGTCCGAACGGCATCCGCATCTGGCAAACAAGGAGCGCATCGGGTTTGTGAGGAGCGGAGAGGGCAGGATTCGAACCTGCGTGGGCCCCGTGGGGCCCGACCTCGAGCCGTGCTCGCTGGTCCCCGATCAACCACTCCGGGCACCTCTCCCCGTGTCCGGCTTCCGGTTTCCCGTGCCGTTCACATCAACTACGGTGCCAGGCCCCGCTGACGCGCCGGTGACGTCTCACTGACATGCGGTGTCCTCGCCGTACCCACTCGCACCGAGCGCACCATGGGGTCCGGCCCCATATCGCAGCCGTGCCGGGCTCGTGCACGCCCCCCGGACCTGCCGGCGAACGCCCCCGTCGTCGTCGCCCTGCCACGGGCAGCCCGTCGACCCGGCGACCGGGTGCGGGACCACGGCGCCGTACGTCCTCGACGTCCACCGGTGCGCCGCCCACCGGCTCGGCCTCGCCTGGGGCCTCGGCTGACCACGGTCAACTCCCGGTCTGACCGGAGCGGTCCCGCCGTTCGCGCCGCGTCCGGCGGGCCTCCGCCAGCAGGGGCAGCAGGGAGACGACGACGATGATCGCGACCAGCGGCAACAGGAAGTCGTCGACGTGGGACACCGAGGAACCCAGGAGGTATCCGGCGAGCACCAGGCTCTGGGACCACAGCAGGCCGCCGATGGTCTGCCAGACGGTGAACGTCCGCACGGGCACGCCGAGCGCGCCGGCCGCCGGGTGCAGGACGGAGCGCAGCATCGGGACGAAGCGGCCGATCACCAGCGCCTTGCGGTATCCGTAGCGGGCCAGCAGGCGTTCGGCCTGGGCCGTGGCCTCCTTCACCCGCCGCCGAGAGGTGCGGGCCAGCAGGGGCCGCCCGCCGTGCCGCCCGAGCACATAGCCCACCTGGCCGCCCGCCACGGCGCCGACGCCCGCGCACAGCAGCACCTGCCACAGCTCCAGGCGCGGCGCGTGCTGACCGCTCGCCGCGCACAGCACACCGGCCGGGAACAGCAGCGTGTCACCCGGCAGGAAGAAGCCGACGACCAGCAGACCCGACTCGGCGAAGATCACCACCAGGACGCCCAGCGCACCGAAGGCAGCGAGCAGCGAGGCGCTGTCGGTCGGATCGACCGCGATCACCGTCCTCACCTCCCGGCCCCGCTCGTCCGTCGCTTCACTCAAGTGTCACGTGGCCGGGGTCCAGGTGCCCGGACAACGGGGTGCGCGGCACCGCAACGGGCGGGAAGCTCCTTCGCCGGGCTCCCTCGCCCGGCCCGAGACTGACGTCGTGCTCGGATTCGTCAGGACCGACGCCGAAGCCCTCGTCTCGTGCCTCGGCGACCCGTAGCGTGCCGTGGCGGCCTACCGTGAGCTGCCGCGCCGCGATTCCGCCGCCGTGGCCGCCGTCCGTGCCGGTCTGGGCCACCACGAGCCGGCCGTCCGCGCGGGCTGCTGCCGGCTTCTGGACCGTCTGGCCGACGGCGAGTCCATGGGGCAGCTGATCGCCATGGCCGACGACGCCGACGCCCGCGCACGCGCCGCCCTCGACAGGTCGCAGCTTCAGGACCCGAGCCCGGCCGTCCGGAAGCAGGCGGGCTGGTTCCTGCCCGGAGGCACCGGCTGCGAACGGACCGCCCCGCGTCCGCCCAGGTGACCTTCCGGGCCGGAGGGTCGGGCTGACCTCGACACCTTCAAGAAGCACCTGGTGATCGCGAACATCCTCGGCCCGGCCCACATGGGCACCGGCGCCGACCCCACCAGCAGCTCCGCCTACGGCTTCCTCCTCGACGGTGGCCCGCTGGACGCCCAGGGCCGCCGGACCCGCAGCGTTCTTCTCCCGTGTGGGCCACCGCCTGCGCGGCTGGCGGCAGGCGCGGACGGAGGGCCTTGCCGCGCCATCGCCAGTCCTCCGCCCCGGCCGGCCCAATGTCCGGGCACCCTCTGTCAGGTCCGTGGGCCCAGCACTACACTGCCGATCCGCAGTATTTCGGGGGTAGTTGACGGGGGGAGCCGGGCATGTCCGATCCGTACGGTCCGTACCAGGGATTCGCCGTTCCACCGATGCCGTCGGCTCCGCCGCCCGCGCCGCCGGACGGCTGGCGGGCGGCCGCCGTCGCGGTGCTCAACCTGAGCGGACTCGGCCTCGGGTACGCACTCCTGCGAAGATGGGTCCTGATGGCCGCCTGCCTGGCGGCAACCGCCGTCCTGCTTCTCGTGGCCCTGCCCGCCGACGCCGACGGCGTCCCGGGGGCCGCGCTCACCGTCTACGCCCTGGTCCTGCTGCCGGCCGCCGTCCACGGTGCGACCGCCGGACTGCGCACCCGGCTCACCTGGCCGGGCCGAGCACCCCTCGCCCTCCTGCTCGGCGTGCTGCTGCTCGCCGTACCGGCAGGCGGCGTGGTGTGGTACGACGACGCGCACGAGGAAGCCGTGCAGCAGGCGCTCCTCGACCGCCTGGAGCAGGCCGACCATCTGGTGACCAAGGCCGGCCGGCACAGGTTCGCCACCGCCCGGGGCGACTACGGCGCGGCCCTGGAGATCTACCGGGATCTTGCGGCCGAGCACTCCGGCTCCCGCGCCGCCGCCCAGGTGCCCGACCGCATGCGGAGCTTCTACACCACGGTCGGCGCGTCCTACGGACACCAGGAGTACTGCGACGCGATCGAGCCGCTGAAGTACCTGCGTACGGTGCCCCGCTTCATGCCGAAGTCGGAACTCGGCTCGCTCACCCGGTGGCCCGACGACCGACTGGCCACCTCGTTGTACGAGTGCGGTTGGGCGAGTCTGACGGCGGGTCAGGCCGACTGGGTCGCACGCTTCGACGACCTGCTGACCACCTTCCCGCAGTCCGGGTCGGCGACCAAGGTCGAACCCGCCGTGGACGCGGCGGTGAAGAAGGCCGAGAAGGACGTCAACGGCGACGCACCCTGCACCGCCGTCGAGAAGCTGCACGACCTGAACACCCGGATCACCAGCCTCTCGGGGTCGGCGGGGAGCGCCGCCGACGGTCTGACGAAGTCCGCCGACCGGGCCGACAGGAGCGGTGAGGCGGGGGAGTACGCCTGCGGCGTCGACCAGTACAAGGACGGCGACTTCGACGCGGCCCAGAAGACCATGGAGCAGTACGTCTCCGACAACAAGAACGGCAGGAACCGGGACCGGGCCAAGAAGATCGCCATCGGAGCCGAGGTGGCCCAGACCCTGCCGGCCGCCGGGAAGAAGCTGCCCACCACCGCCTCCGGCGGCAGCATCACCGTCACGGTCAAGAACGACAGCCCCGACGACGTCACCGTCCTCTACACCGGCCCGGTCACCGGCAGCTTCACGCTCAAGGGCTGCGGCAGCTGCAGGTCGTACGGCCTCGCCGACACGCTGAGGATCGGCTTCAAGCCCTGCAACGCCGGCAAGAACTACCCGCAGCGGACGCTCACTCTCCCTGTCGGCACCACGTACTTCGTGCACAAGCCGCACGGCGACAGCACCGCCACACCGGCCTCGGACACGGCCAAGCTCCGGTCCGGGTACATCTACACGGAATGCGCCTACACGACGCAGGCGCTGGGCTCCGGCTACTGACCGTGCGGGGCGGGCCCGAGGCCCGCCCCGCTCCCACGCCTCTGGGTGGCAGCTCACCGGTGTGGGCACGGGAGCGGGGCCACCAGGTGCCGTCCAGCCCCC
>NZ_JBSFHY010000085.1:0-13271 GCF_053597295.1 Streptomyces sp. NPDC001450 | reverse complement strand
AAGGTCAGCCCCTACAAGACGGTGGAACTCAACGGTGTCCCCATGACACCGGCCCAGGCGTACGCGGCGGCCCGCACCAAGCCCGACTCCGACGAGTGACGGTTCGCCGCGCCGGTCAGGGGCTGGCGACGTCGAAGCCGTACCGCAGCGGCTCGTCGTTCACGGTGTAGTCCCGGCGGTAGAGGTACACCGCTTCCGCGCGCACACCGGGCGGCGATGCCTCGATCCGGCAGGGGTGCGTCACCTGGATCACGCGCGGCCGCCCGGAGACCTTCATGCGCACTCCGTCCGCGGGCCCGCCTTCGAGCACCGCGGTCTCCCAGCCGGTCACGTCGGTCATCTCCACGCGGAACATTTTAGGCCTTGCGCAAGTAACTCTCGGGGTGCGATGGGTCTCAGCCCTCCTGCGCAGGAGGGCTTGACGGACATCCGCGAACGCACGGCGAATCGCCGGGCACATCGGTCGATGCAACGGCTGCGCTACATTCGGCTACGTGCCGAACGTGCCGGTCTTCGCCGCTCTGCACCAGACACCGGACGCGGAGCAGTGAGCGTGCAGACCGCCCCGGCCCGGCGGATGTGGCCGCTGTACGCGGCCGGGTTCACCACCGCCTTCGGCGCGCACGGCATCGCCGCCAGCCTCGGCGGCGCATCCGAGGACGCGGTCACCGACCTGCTGGTGCTGGGTGGGCTGCTCGCCCTCTACGACGGCGCCGAGGTGGTCCTCAAGCCGGTCTTCGGCACCCTCGCCGACCGCGTCGGCGCCCGCCCCGTGCTGCTCGGCGGGCTCGTCGCCTTCGCCGTCGCGTCCGCGCTGTACGTCGTCGCGGACAGCCCCGGCTGGCTGTGGGCTGCCCGGTTCGGGCAGGGGGCCGCGGCCTCCGCCTTCTCGCCGTCCGCCGCCGCGCTGGTGGCCCGGCTCAACCCGGCCGCCGAGCACGGCCGCGCGTTCGGCAGTTACGGCTTCTGCAAGTCCCTCGGCTACACCCTCGGTCCGCTGCTCGGCGGTGTCCTGGTGTGGGCCGGGGGCCTGCGGCTGCTGTTCGCGGTCCTGGCGGTGCTCGGCGCGGCGGTCGCCGTCTGGGCCACGTTCGCCGTTCCCGTCGTACCCCCGCTGCCCAGGGCCCGGCAGACGGTGCTGGACCTGGCCCGGCGGCTCGCCGACCCGGCGTTCCTCGCCCCGACCGGCGCGCTCGCCGCGGCGACCGCCGCCCTCTCGGCGGGCGTGGGCTTCCTGCCCGTCTCCGGTCGCGCCGCCGGACTGGGCACGGTGGCCACCGGGGCCGCGGTGTCGCTGCTCGCCGCCTGCGCCGCCGTGGTGCAGCCGCGTGCCGGGCGGGCCCTGGACGAAGGGCGCCTCAGGACCCGGACGGGCCTCGCCGTGGGACTCGCGGTCACCGCGGCCGGCCTGGCCTGCGCGATACTGCCGGGACTGACCGGCATCCTCGTGGGCGCCGTCCTGATCGGCCTCGGCACGGGCCTGATCACCCCGCTGGGCTTCGCCGCGCTGGCTTCCTCGACGCCTCAGGAGCGGCTGGGCCAGACCATGGGCGCGGCGGAACTGGGCCGCGAACTCGGCGACGCGGGTGGGCCGTTGCTGGTGGCCGCGGTGGCGTCCGCCGCCTCGCTGCCCTATGGCTTCGGTGCGCTGGCGATTCTCGTCGGGGCGGGCGCGGCGGTGGCGTTCGTGGGCCGGGGCTGAACCTTCAGCACGGCAGGTCGAGCGTCACCGTCGCCCCGCCCCCCGAGTTCTCCGCGCGCGCCGTGCCCCCGTGTGCCGCGGCCACCGCCCGCACGAAGGCGAGCCCCAGGCCGGATCCTTCGCCGGTGCGGCTCGCTTCGGCGCGGGCGAAGCGGTCGAACGCCCGGGGCAGGAACTCGGGCGGGAAGCCCGGCCCCTCGTCCGTGACGGACAGCCGCAGCCTGCCCTCGTGGACGGCGGCGTTGAGACGGACGTTCCCGTGTCCGTGGCGCAGGGCGTTGTCCACGAGGTTGCCGATGGCGGGCACCAGCCAGCGGGCGTCGACGTCGACGCCGGTGTCCGCCACGTGGGAGGTCAGACCGCGCCCGGCCCGTTCGGCGGTGCGCAGATGCGGGGCCACGGCGGTCCCGACCAGCTCGGTGAGGCGTACGGGTGCCCGGGTGACGTGGTCGGTGCCGCCGAGTTCCTCCAGGTCCAGCAGGGCGTTGGAGAGATCGATCAGGCGCTGGACCTCGGCGTCCACGGAGCGCAGGGTCTCGGTGAGTTCCTCGGCCGGGCGGGGCCGGTGCAGTGCGACGTCGACCTCGGCCCTCAGCAGGGACAGCGGGGTGCGCAGCTCATGGCTGGCGTCCGCGACGAACCGGCGCTCGCGGACGGCGGACGCCTCCAGCCGGTCGAGCATGCGGTTGAGGGTGTGCCCGAGGCGGGTGATCTCGTCGTCGCGGTCGGCGGGCACGTCCAGGCGCAGGTTCTGGGCGCCGTCGGCGAGGGTGGCCGCCGCGTTGCGGTAGCGCTCGACGGGACGCAGGGCGGCGCGGGCGGTGCGGTAGCCGACGTACGAGGCGGCGATCAGGGTCAGTCCGGAGGCGAAGCCGAGTTGGGCGAGGAGTTCGCGCAGGGCCTCGTCGCGGTGGCCGCGCCGGACGGCGGCCACGACGACGCGCGTTTCCCCTCCGGCCCTGACGCGCTTGGCCTGCAGACGCAGCGTGTCCGGAGTGATCGGCAGCAGGGACCCGATGTCACGCCGTACCGCGTGCCCGTGCGCCACCGAGTCGAGTTCGGCGGGAGTGAGCAGAGCCCGATGGCCCGCACCGGCGCCGGCGTCGAGGACCCGGCCGCGAGGGTCGAGGACCTGGTGGAGGCTGCCGCTGGGGCCCGGCGGCAGCGCGGTGCCCGCGCGCACGGACCGGTCGAGGCTGCGCTGGTAGGCCGCAAGGTCGTCGTGCAGCTGCCGGTCGAGGGCGGTCTGCACCCGCCAGTAGACCAGCCCGGCCGCACCGGTCAGGACGAGGGACATGGTGACCGCGACGGCCAGCACGAGACGCGTGACGACGGGCAGCCGCCCGAACCATGCGTGCAGCCTGCCCTGCGGTTTCACCGGGCGGTCTCCAGGCGGTAGCCGCGACCCCGCAGGGTCGTGATCGTCGTACGGCCGAACGCGCGGTCGACCTTGGCGCGCACCTTGGAGACATGGACGTCTATTGCGTTGCTGCGCAGGTCGGTCTCGCCGTCCCAGACCTCGTCCAGCAGCCGCAGGCGGGACACCACCCGCCCGGCGTTCTCCATCAGGACCCGCAGTACGGCGAACTCGCGCCGGGACAGATCCAGCTCGGTGTCCGCCCGCCAGGCCCGCTGCTGCTCCGGGTCGAGGACGAGGTCGCCGATCTGCAGGCGCCCGGAGTGCTCGGGGCGGCGCCGGGATATCGCGCGCAGCCGGGCCAGCAGTTCCTCCATGGCGAACGGCTTGACCACGTAGTCGTCGGCGCCGGCGTCCAGCCCGGCCACCCGTTCGCTGATCGCGCCGCGCGCGGTGAGCAGGATCACGGGCACGTCGATGCCCTCGCCGCGCAGCGTCCGGCACACCTCCACCCCGTCCATGCCCGGCAGCATCACGTCCAGGACGATCCCGTCCAGCCGGGGGTCGCGGGCGGCGGCCAGGCCGGACGGGCCGTCGTAACGGCCTTCGACGGTGTGTCCGGACTCGGTGAGGTAGCGGACGACGAGGTCGGTGAGGCGGGTCTCGTCGTCGACGACCAGGTAGTGCATGCCGGCCAGGCTAACCGCCCGCGCCCCGGATCCGGCCGCTCGGAAGGCTTCATGGTCTGTTCATGTGACATCCCTACCGTCCTTCACGTCGCGGTGCTCCGCGGACCGCGACCGGTCCGCCGTCCGACGTGCCGGGACGGAAAGGGACAGCCATGGACGCACTGGTGCTCGCCGCCAGGGGCATCACCCACCACATCGCCCCCACCGACCTCACCACGCGCGGCGGCCTCGACATCATCGCCCTGCTGATCCTGGTCGGCTGGCTCTATCGGCGCCGCCCCAGCGCGCCGGCGATGCCGCTGGTCCTGGTCGCGCTGAACGTGGGTCTGTTCGCGGCGATGAGCGCGATCAGCGCGGGCAAGTTCCCGGCCGGGGTCGGCTTCGGCCTGTTCGGCATCCTCTCCCTGGTCCGCCTGCGCAGCGCCGCCTTCACCCTGCGCGACGTCGCCTACACCTTCGTGGCCCTGGTGACAGCCCTGTGCACCGGACTGCCGCAGCGCGACACCTGGCTCGTCATCGCGGTGGACGTGGTGGTGCTGGTGGCGGTGCTGCTGGTGGACGATCCGCGCGCCTACGAGCCGCCGACCCGCACGGTGAAACTGACCCTGGACCGCGTCTACGACGACCCCTCCGCGATCGCCGCCGACGTAGCGTTCCGCTTCGGCCGGGCACCGCTGTCGGTGGTCGTCGACGAGGTGGACTACGTCCGCGAGACCACCCGGGTCTCCGCCCGCTACCCCGCCGTACCGGGCGAGTCCGCCACCGTCGAGGACACCGGGCCGCGCGAGCAGGTGACCGTCTCATGACCCCTGCCTCCTCCCCGATCGCCGCCGACCTCGGCCTGTCCGCCCTGCGCGGCGCCACGCTCGCCGAGGTCGACGCGGCAGCCGCGCTCCAGCACCGCACCGACCGCAAGTACCTGGTCCCCCTCGACCGGGCACGCCTCCTCGTCGAGCGGCTCGGCGACAGCCATCACGTCCTCGACCTGGCCGGCCGCCGGACGACGAGCTACCGCAGCACCTACTTCGACACCGAGCGGCTCGGCGCCTGGCGGGCCCATGTCCAGCGACGCCGCCGGCGCTGGAAGGTCCGCACCCGCCTGTACGCGGAGGACGGGCTGTGCCGGGTGGAGGTGAAGACGAAGGACGGGCGGGGCGCCACGGTCAAACACGCCCTCAAGGCCCCCACCCACGCATACGGCCGACTGGACGGCTCGGCGGCCGAGTTCATCGACGACGTACTGCGCCGGGCGGCCGTCCCCGTCACCGCCGCGGCACTGTCCCCGGCCGCGGAGATCCGCTACGTCCGCGCGGCCCTCGCCGACCTGGAACACGGAACGCGCGTCACCCTCGACGGCAGCCTCACCTGCCACCACGGGGACCGCACCGCTGCCCTCGACCCGGGACACGTCCTCGTCGAGACCAAGGGCGGCACCCGCCCCGCCCCCGCCGACCGCCTTCTGCTGGGCCTCGGCGCGCGGCCCGTCTCCCTGAGCAAGTACATCGTCGGCCAGTCGCTGCTCACGCCCGGCCTGCCCGACAACGACGTACGCCGTCTCGCCCGCGCGCACTTCACCGCCGAGGCCCCTCCCGCACCGCTCCTCGAAAGGACCCCCGCCGCATGAAGGCCCTGCGCATCAAATGGCAGTACGCGGTCATCGCCCTGCTCGCCGTGTCGGCCGCCGCTTTCGGCCTGCTGCGACCGCAGCTGCTCCCCACGGCGTCCTCGACGAAGCAGAAGCTCTCGGCGACCGACCGCATCAGGCAGAACCCGCCGCCGACCCTCTTCACGGACGCCGAGATCACCCCGATCGGCCAGCAGGCCGACGCCCAGCGCGCGAAGGCCGACACCCTCTTCGCCCAGTGGAAGAAGGCGCACGGCACCACCCGTGACGACAAGGCGTTCGCCGCCTGGGCCGCCCGGCAGATCCCCGCACCGCCCACGGCGAAGGACCGCACCGCCGAACTCCACCAGGTCCAGGCCCTCGCCAAGACGCGCACGGCCGCCGGGAAGAAGGCGGCCACCTGGCTGGAGCTCAACGGCAAGAAGGACGTCTGGAAGCTCTACCTCCACGACCAGCGCGAGCTGATCCCGGCCCAGCAGGGCACGGCGGAGAAGGCCGAACTCAAGGCGGCCCTCAAGCTGGCCAAGACCGTCAGCGACCAGCTCGCCGCCCGTGACAAGCAGCCGGCCCCCTTCGTCCTGGACCCGACCCTCCGCCCCGAGAAGCACATCGAACCCGGAGCCAAGGGCCCGTACTCCTACCCCTCCCGCCACGCCACCCGCGCCGCCGCGGCCGTCACCTTCCTCAGCGCCCTCTCCCCGCACCGCGCCGAGGACTACCGGTGGATGCAGGACGAGGTCCTCTACTCCCGCCTCTACATGGCCGGCCACGTCTCCGGCGACCTCACCGCCGGAACCCTCCTCGGCGACCTGATCGGCGACTACGAACTCACGATCAGCGGCCACTGACGCACGCCCACCGCCTCGCCGCACTCACGGGGGCTTCGGCCTGTGGGCGGCGAGGCGTTCGCGGGCCTCGGTATAGGTGTCCGCGTCGATCTCACCGGAGGCGAAGCGCCGGTCGAGGATCTCCTCGGGTGTATCCCGCGGCTGCCGCCCCGGGCTCTGCCCGCTGTCGCGCCCCGTGGAGTGCTGCGTGAGCCGGACCACCGCCCACACGACGAGGCCGAGCAGCACGATCCACACGATGGGCATGAAGGCCATCCAGGCCCAGCCACCGCCATGCCAGTACCACACTGTGCTCACCTCCCGGGGAGGCTTCCTCTTCCCACTGTCCCCCGACCGTCTGGTCCCCGCAGCGGGTCACATGCCCCCCGGTGTGCCGCCCCGCTCCCCGCCCGCCTCCGGAAGCAGCGCGCCCAGCGCCATGCGGGTCAGCTCTGTCTCCACCGCCTCCCGGTCCGGGACGACGGCGGCGCGGAAGGAGCGGCCGGCCAGGAGGGAGACGAGCCACCAGGCGGCGGTGTGCGGGTCGAGGTCGGCTCGGACGTCCCCGGCCTCCTGGCCCCGGCGGAGCAGTTCGGCGAGCGCGTCGGCGAGGTGCTGGTGCACCCGGCGCAGCGCGTCGCCGAGGTCGGGGTCGTGGGCCAGCGCGGTGGCGTCGGCGAAGAGGAAGCCGTGCGAGCCGGGCTGGTGGAAGCGGTCCATGTGACTCGGGTCGAGGAACGTCGCCAGCACCTCGGGGACCGGACGGCCGGCGTCGGTGGCCCGGTGCAGGAGCGCGGAGACCGCTTCGGTGGCGTGGTCGAGGGCCGCCCGGTACAGCGCTGACTTGGAGCCGAAGTTCTGGAAGACGACCGGCTCGGTGACGCCGACGCGTCGGGCGATGTCGGAGACCTTGCCGCGCTGGTAGCCGGTCTCGGAGAAGACCTCCGTGGCCGCGGCGAGGATCGACGCGCGGCGCTCCGCCGCGGGCAGTCGGGTACGCGTTCGGGGGCGGGGTTCGGTCACGAGGGCCATCGTATGCCGCCCTTGCCGCCTTCCTTAGTTGCGGCTAAGTTAGCAGCGTACTTAGTGTCGACTAAGTTATGGAGGAGGGCCCATGCCCCTCGGACACCTCATGCAGGGCACATCGCACGCGGACACGCCCGGCGTGACCATCGGAACCCCTCGCGCGTACGAACTCTTCGGCGCCCTCTGCTTCGCGGGCCGCCGCAACCGCGCCTTCACCCGCCTCGCCGAACTCAGCGGCGCCGAGAGCGGCGACCGCGTCCTGGACGTGGGCTGCGGCACCGGCTACCTGACCCGGCACATGGCCGCCCGCGTCGGCCCGGACGGCACCGTGACCGGCGTGGACCCGTCACCGCCGGTCCTCGCCTACGCCCGCGGCAGGAAGCGGCGCCCCGGCAGCGCCCCCTGCACCTACCGGGAAGGCATCGCCGAGTCCCTCGGCCTGCCGGACGCCTCCTTCGACACGGTCGTCACCAGCCTGATGCTGCACCACCTGCCGGAGGAACTCCGCCCCGCCGCACTGCGCGAGATGCACCGCGTCCTGCGCCCGGACGGCCGCCTGCTGGTCGTGGAGTTCCGGCCCCCGAAGACCAGGCTCGGCCGGCACCTCGTACACGGCGGAGCGGGCCACGCCATGGCCCACAACAGGGTGGACCTGCTGGACGCCCTCATCACGGACGCAGGCTTCGAGGTGACGGGGCACGGCGATGTACGGCCGTGGCTGTACTACGTGCAGGCGAGGCTCAGGAGGGATGATTCTCAAGGGAGTTGACACTGTCAGGGCGTGACGCCAGAGTCCGCCCATGCAAGGCGCGCTGAATCTGCGCCGGGCCCAGATCGAGGTCCTGGTCCTGGACGCGGAGGCGGGTGCCGGCCGATGTGTTCCTCAGCGGCCTCGTCTACCCTCACCCCGCACGAGCCCGCCGAACGCCGCCTGCCCATGCTGGAGCGCGACGGCGAAGGCTACGTCCCCGACGCCTACGAACAGTTGACCGCCGCCTACCGCCGCGCCGGCGACGACCACGCCGCCCGCCTCGTCCAACTCGCCAAGCAGCGCCGCCTGCGGGCACCCGGGCCTGGTACGGACGCCTGTGGGGCTACGTCCAGGACGCCACCGTCGGCTACGGCTTCCGCCCGCTGCGCGCCTGCGCCTGGCTCCTGTCCCTGCCGGCCGTCGGCTCGATCGCGTACGCCCTGCATCACCCCCGCCCCCTCGAGGCGTCCGAGGCCCCGCACTACCCGGTGCCCTCCGGCACCGACGCCCGCTCAGCGCCTCTCGCGTTCAACACCCCTGGCGGGCCCGTGAGTTGATTGTGGCCGCTCGCCGAGGCAGCGGGCGTGCGTGGTGCTCCTGCCGTCCGACGTTGTCTGTCGAGGCAAGGCCCCAACCGGACGGGGGAGTTGTTCGTGATACCGGGTGTGGGGATCGGAGGGAAGGTGGCCGAATCATCGAGGCTGCAGTCCGAGCCCGCGCGGGAGCCCGGCGCGGAGCTGAACCGGTACGGCTTCCTGCGTGGGGACTGGGGGAGGCGGAGGCATACGTACGTCGCACGATGCCCAACCGCTACGCGGACTGTCGCCGAGGCAGCGGGCCTGCGTGGTGCTCCGTTACCACGAGGACATGTCCACTGCGGGCGTCGCGGCGCGGCTCGGCTGCGGTGAGGGGACGGTCAAGCGTCATCTGAGCGACGCGCTGGCCCGCGACCAGTGGCGCAGCTCCGGGACTCCCTCACTACGCCTGCGGCGCGAGGATCCCGGCGAGTACCAGCAGGGGAGCCGTGACCGTGCACATCCCGACGTGCGGTCCTGAAGGACGGTCGGGTCGTGGCCAGGATCCGTCCGACCGGCATCCGAGGCGGCTACGAAGTGGCCGTCGTCCTCGCCGCCCAGCAGACGTGCCCTCCGGTACCCGGGCCCCTGATTCATTGATCGTCGCCCGTGCCCCGCTGTCCGAATGAACGGCCTCTCGACATCTCATGGAGGAACTCATGCGCCGCACCCTGCTGCCCGCCGTCCCCGTCCTGCTGCTCGCCCTCGCCGGATGCGGGGGAAATTCCGATGCGGCGACCGGTGATCCGGCCCACCCCGCCCCGACCACCACCTCCCCGCCGCTGCGGCAACAGGACCGCTCCCTGCCCTGCGGCAGCACCATCGCACCTCCGGTCCGCGTCAGCGGCCCTGATGAATCCCTGCCGCTGACCATCACGTCCCTGCGGCGTCAAGGCTCCACGCTGCGGACCACCTACAAGATCACCTCCCACGACCGGACAGCGGCACTCAGCCTGCCGATCGTAGATGTCCCGCCCACGGCCCTCCTGCTCAAGCACGGCGTCATCGCCGGCCGCCAGAAGCCCGCCGCCGACACCGGTCCGGTCAACACGTCGGCCCTCCTGTACCCCGTCGGCCGGCGCCCCTACGTCAAGACCCTGACGGTCGACAGTCTCTGCCCCGGCACCACATGGTCCGACGTGGACAAGAAACCCGGCGACTACCAGGTGGTCGTCGTCATGTCGGTCCAGCCGCAGGGACCGCCCTCCGACAAGCAGCCCGCAGACGGTGTCCACCGGCTGCCCCTCCTCGAAGCCACCCGTGGCATCTCCACGAAGAGCCGGTGAACGCGACAGGCACACCCGGTGCCCGCGCCATGGCAGCCCGCCAAGGGCGGGGGTGACGGAGGCCGGGCCGCTGCCTGCGGCATGTGGCCACGTGGCGGCGGCCCTGCTCGTCATGCCTGGCCAAGTGGTACGCGCACCCGCACACGGATTCCGGCGGCTGGTGCGCTGCCTGGAGCGGTCCCCGTGACGTGCCTCGACGGTCAACTCCTCGTCGATCGCGGGGCCTCCTGTGGGGGAGGTGCGTAACTGGGGCTCCAAAAGACCAGATGGGCTGCCCGTTCCACGAAGGCGCGGTCCCCGACACGTGACCCGCTGCGTGCACCGACCGCACGGGGAGTCGCGACAGCCGGTCACGGCAGGCCGGAGCCATCTGGCCCTCGTCGTGACCCGGCGTGCCCAACGGCTGGCTCAGCAACTTCTCTGGAGGCTTCGTGCAGGTCTTCCGTAGCCTGCGTTCGTTCATCGCCGTGGCCGCGCTGGGCCCGGCTCTGGCAGTCTTCCCGGCGTGGTCCGCCACACCCGCTGCCGGCGCCACGTCCCGGTCGGCTCCGGCGACCCGGTCCCCCGACTCCGGCCCCGCGGTGCACCACGACACCTCACCGACGCTTCGTTCGTTGTGGGAGGCGTCCCAGAATCAGCCGGCCGCACCGTACACGGCACGGCCCAGGCCCAAACTCCGGCCGCCCCGCACCCAGCCCCCGGGCCTCGCACTCGATCCGGTGGTACAGAACCGCCAGGGCACCCGGCCTCGAATCCCGCTGCGCAACAACTTCGAGGGCATTCCGGGGCAGGGCCCGACGCCCCCGGACCCCAACTCCTCGGTCGGCTCCCGCCAGATCGTGGAGGCGGTCAACACCCGGCTGGCGGTGTACTCCAAGACGGGTGCCACCGTGCTCGGACCGCTGCCGACAAACACCCTGTGGAGCGGATTCGGCGGACTGTGCCAGACCACCAACTCCGGCGATGCCGTGGTCCGCTGGGACACCCTGGCCCGACGCTGGATCATCAGCCAGCTCGCTTTCAACCAGTCGCAGACCTCGTTCCGCCTGTGCGTGGCCGTCTCCAGTGGCGAGGACGCCACCGGCTCCTACCACCGCTACGACTTCGCGTACCAGCACCTGCCCGACTACCCGAAGGTCGGGGTATGGCCGGACGCCTACTACGTAGGCATCAACAACGCCGACCTGGGTGTCGCGGAGGTATGCGCCTGGGACCGGCAGAGGATGCTCCGCGGCGCCTCCGCCGACCAGCAGTGCTACAACGTTCCGACGCCGTCCCACAGCAACTTCGCCGGCTTCCTGCTCCCCTCCGACCTCGACGGCAGGAACGCTCCCCCGCGGGGTACGCCCAACACACTGGTCACCCTGGGCGCCACCGACGACACGCTGCAGTACTGGCGGTTCCACGTCGACTGGGCGAACCAGGCCAACACCACCGTCACCGGCCCGGGCACCCTGTCCGTGGCCCCCTACACCCGCGCCTGCGAGAACACCGATCCGGAGCGGTGCGTCCCGCAGGCCGACACCGCCCAGAAACTGGACTCGATCTCCTACTGGCCCATGTACCGGCTCGCCTACCGCAACTTGGGCAACGGGCGTCAGTCCCTGGTGTTCAACCACGCGGTCGACGCCAACGGCGGCGTGGGTACGCGCTGGTACGAGCTGCGGCTGCGCAATGGCGTGCCGGTCGTCCACCAGCAGAGCACCTACGCTCCGGACGCCACCTATCGGTGGATGGGCTCCGTCGCCCAGGACAGGGACGGTGACATTGCCCTGGGCTACTCGCAGTCGTCCGCCGTGGACCACCCCTCGATCCGCGTCACCGCACGCCTGGCGGACGATCCGCGGAACCGCCTGACGTTCCACGAGACCACCGTGCGCAACGGAGCGGCCTCCCAGACCGGGAGCAACCGCTGGGGGGACTACACCTCCACGGCGATCGACCCGTCGGACGACTGCACGTTCTGGTACACCAACCAGTACCAGCAGACGGCGGGCCACGGTAACTGGCGCACCCGTCTCGCCTCGTTCCGGCTCCCCGGCTGCGGCGACCACCACTGACCGGACACCATCACCCGCGGGCGACGCCCTCGGTGGGCGGCGGCCGGCTGTCCGCCCCGCTGCTGCACGCATGACAGAGGGCTTGGTGCACCTCGCACACCAGGCCCTCTGGGCAGTGTCGGGGTGGCGGGTCCGGACACCGCCGGGGGCAGTTCGCCGACTGTTCCCGAACAGCGAACAGCGAACAGCGTCTGCTCGACGACGCCGGCCGCTTCGTCCAGGTCGACGAGCCCGAGCGGGTGGCCGACGCCATTACCGCTACATGGCGCCCGCACCTCGGTCGACCCTACGCTGGTGTCGGGGGCACCGAGGCACACGGAGACCCTCCGGGGTGATCGAGATGCTCGATTTGGCCACCAGGTTGTCGAACCTGCCGACGGTACGGGGCCGAGCCCCCTGGCCGGGACATGAGTACGTCAAGGGCTGGGGCGTGTTCGGGTTGCCTTTCGACTCCGGTCACGTCCTCGCGCTGCGCGTCTTCCCGGAGAACGACTTCGGTCCGTACCGCACGCTGTGGCACCGCGATCCAGACGGCAACTGGTCGATCGACGTCGACGGGACACGGCTGGACACCGCGTGCCCCAGGTACTACGGGGCCGCATGCGACCGCACGGGACACGCGCACATACAGGTGACCTGGACGGGACCGGCCTCCCTGCGGGTGACGATGGACTCCCCCTCACTGGACTGGACCCTGACTGCCACCTCGACCCGGCTCCTGGACCTTCTGAACGGTGTCAGCGCGGCGTTGCCGCTCTCCACCTGGCGCACTCCGTTCTGGCTTCGGGCACGGCAGCGACTGGCCCGCGCGCTGGGAATGGGCGACATGCGCTTCTCCGGCGTCATGCCGAGTGGCCATACCGGAATGCTCATGCCGCAGCGGATCTACTTTGTCGAAACCTCGCGAGCCGTGTTCGACGGTGTCGACCTCGGCCGCCCCGCTCATCTGCCGGACTGCGTGCGTATCGGTGCCGCGACCCTGCCGGCCCGCGGCGTCCTTGCCATCGGCCAGGCGGTCTGGGAGATTCTGGACTCCGCCGAGTACGAGCGCACCCGCTCCGAGACCGCCCGGCAGTCCTAGTCACAGGACCTCGCCGCCGTCTGCAACGGTGGCCGAGCCTTCAGTGCCCTGCGTGAACCAGCCGTACTGTGCGAAGTCCACGGCGACGCCCCGTGCCCCGCCCCACGGCGGTCCAGGCCGCGCCGTGCCTCCTGCAGTTGTCCGGGCCGGCCAGTTACTTCCGGCCAACTGGTCAGACGGCCGGGGCCCCCGGACCATCGGCGAATTCCAGGGGTCGTTGCAACACAGTGATCAACTGGCTGTGGCCAGGAGCTTAGCGAGGCGCTCGGCTGGGGTTTCCCAGCCGAGCGTTT
>NZ_JBSFHY010000084.1:0-14582 GCF_053597295.1 Streptomyces sp. NPDC001450 | reverse complement strand
TCCGGTCCGGCAGCAACGGCTCGATCCGCGCCCACTGCGCGTCAGTCAACGGCACATCCAGACCAACGAGCAGATGATCCAAACGAAACTGCCTAGCCGTGGAACGTCATCGGGGCCGTGTAGGCGCGCTCCACGACTCGAAGCGTGCTGGCGGCCGCGTTGCGGCGATTGGCGAACAACCCTCCGCCGGCAGCCATGCGCACCTCGTTGGCAATGCTCGAACTGGGCAGTGGGTGACCGGTTCGGCCGGTGTCTCGGGCAGCCAGCGGTACATTGCCCTCGACCGCGCCGCCGGCGACCTTCCCGGTGGGGGAGTCAGGCAGCACCTGGTCCGGGTGCTCGGTCTCCCACGCGGCGATCCCGCGTACGAGCAGCTCGTAGGCGTCGTCGTCCAGCGGTGAGGTGCCGGCTGCGTAGTAGGCGGCCGCCGCACCGACGGCTTCCTCGACCGCCTGCGTGTAGGCGGTGGCAACCACGACCAGTGCTGCGGAAGCTGTCAAGATCGGCATCTTGACGCCCACCACTGGCAATGGGCCCCGCCGTGTCTGGTCACCGCCGAAGCGGAACTTCACCGACGTGCACATCGTCGCCGCCATGATCCGCCGCTTCGACTTCGTGGCAGTGCAGGAAGCGCGGGGCAACCTGCGGACCCTGCGCCACCTCGTGAAGGTTCTCGGAGAGGACTGGGTGTTCACCTCAGTGCCTGTTCCTGATGGCTTCCAGCAGCATACGTTCTGACCTGCAGGAATTGATGTTCCGCCAGTCTTCGAGGGGCGTTGTGAACGGCGGGCCGTAACCGTCTTGTTGTCCTTACGTCTTGACGTTTCTTGTTGTTTCCGCGTTTGCTTCCGTCACTGGGTTGCCATGATGCTCCCTCATTCGGAAGGCACCTGACGTGAGCGCTCGTACCACCTACAGGACCCCTGTGCGTCATTTCGCGATAGCCCTGACCGCCTCCGCGTCGGCTCTCACGCTCACCGCGTGCGGCGCCTTCGACGACATCGGAGGGAGCGGCGGCTCCGCATCCCCGAAGAAGGGCGACGACATCACGGTGGGGCTGCTCCTGCCCGACAAGGACACGGCGCGCTTCGAGAAGTTCGATTACCCCATCATCAAGAAAGGGGTCGCCTCCCTCACACACGGCAAGGGCAAGGTCGTCTACGCAAACGCCGAGGCGAGCCCGGCCACGCAGAGTCGGCAGTTCCGGCAGATGGTGGACGAGAAGGTGGACATCGTTCTGGTGGACGCGCTGGACGCCAAGGCCATCGCGCCGGATGTCCAGAAGGCGAAGGACGCCGGCGTACCGGTCATCGCCTACGACCGGCTCGCGCAGGGCCCGATCGACGCGTACGTCTCGCACGACAACGAACTCGTCGGCGAGGTCCAGGGCCGCGCCATCATCGAGGCGCTCGGCAGCAAGGCGGCAACCAGCAAGATCGTCATGATGAACGGCGACCCCGCGGACCCGAACACGGCCAAGTTCAAGGAGGGCGCCCTGAGCGAACTCCAGGACAAGGTCCATATCGCCAAGGAGTACGACACCGACAAATGGTCGCCGGCAGTCGCCAAGGCGAACATGAAGAAGGCGATCCAGGCCATCGGCCTCAACAACATCGCCGCCGTCTACTCGGCCAACGACGGCATGGCGGGCGCCGTCATCGACGCGCTGAAGGAGGCGGGCGCCACCAAGATTCCGCCGGTGACCGGGCAGGACGCGAACTTGGACGCGGTGCAACGGGTCGTCTCGGGCGAGCAGTACATGACGGTGTACAAGTCGTTCCTGGACGAGGCCACCCATGCCGCGGAGATGGCGGTGGACAAGGTCCAGGGCCGCGACATCCGGTTCGACGCGCTGACCCGCGACACGGTCGACAGCCCGACCAAGAAGAAGATCCCCGCGATGCTCGTGCCGGTGGTCGCACTCACTAGGGACAGCATCAAGGACACAGTGATCGCGGACGGCGTCTACTCCGTCAAGGACATCTGTACCCCCAAGTACGAGGCGGACTGCGCTGCAATCGGCCTGAAGTAGCACCCATCCTCCGCCGGGCGCCACCACCGCACGCCCCCTCCGGGGAGTCAAGGCCCTTGTCATCCGCTTCGCCCGACCCGGGCGGTAGGACGGCACCTGGGTGAGGGAGCATCTGCCAGAGGCGTTCGTCCCGGCCGCGGCGAGGCAGCGGGGTCCGCGTCAAAACCCTCATCTGCCCCGCCGGCGATCACAACTTCCGGGCCTGGTGCTGGATGTACCCCTACGCGCTGGGTTGGCTGAGCGCACAACTGTCCCCGCCCGCCGCGGGCCGGCAGGGGTCAGCGGGAAGACGTGTCTGAGAGTCGGACCGGGCGCACGGGGTAGACCGGGAGTGCTTCGACGCTGTTGCCGATGAAGCTGCGCTGGCGGGGCAGTTCGGCCTCGGGAACGGCGAGGTCGAGGTCCGGGAAGCGGGTGAAAAGCCGTTCCAGGGCGATCGTGGCCTCGAGGCGGGCGAGCGGGGCGCCCACGCAGTAGTGCACGCCCTGGCCGAAGGAGAGGTGCCGGGCCGCGCCGGGCCGGGTGACGTCGAAGCGGTCGGCGTCCGGGCCGTGGAAGGCCTCGTCGCGCCCGGCGGCGGTGTAGCCGGCGAGGACCGGGGTGCCCTGCGGGATTACGGTGCCGCCGAGGGCCAGGTCGCGGGTGGGGTAACGGAAGGGGAACCAGCTGACCGGGCCGTCCCAGCGCAGGGTCTCGTCCACCACGTCCGACCAGGCGGCCTTGCCGTCCAGAACCAGCGCCAGCTGGTCGCGGTGGGTGCACAGTGCCCGTACGGCATTGCTGATCAGGTTGAGGGTGGTCTCGTGGCCGGCGACCAGCATCAGGCGCATCGTGCCGATGAGTTCGGCCTCGCTGAGCCGGTCGCCGCCGTCCTCGCGGGCGGCTATCAGGGCGCTGGTCAGGTCGTCGCCGGGGGCGGCCCGGCGGGCGGCCGCGATCGTGCCGAGCAGCTCGACGAGCTCGCGTACGGCGGCCATCACCTCCGCAGGGGTGGTGTCGGTGGCGATGATCACCGTGTAGGTGAGGTCGTGCAGCCGACCGCGGTGCTCGGGGTCCACGCCGAGCAGCTCGCAGATGACGCTCATCGGGAGCGGGAGCGCGAAGTGGGTGCGCAGGTCAGCGATGCCGTCCGGGTCCTCGGCGGCGGCTCGGCCGAGGTCGTCGAGGAGGCCGGCTGTCAGCTCCTCGATGCGCGGTCGCAGCCTCTCCACCTGGCGGGCGGTGAAGGCGTTGCCGACGAGGGAGCGCAGCCGGCGGTGGTCGGCGCCGTCGGCGGTGTGCATGCCCTGGGCGTTGGCGAAGACCCGTAGCGGCCAGTCCGCGGGGATCGTGCCGTCGTTCAGGGCCGGGCAGTGGCGGGCGTCCTTCGCCACGTCGGGGTGGGAGAGGAACTCCTTGAGCGCGTCGTGTCCCAGGACGACCGCTGCGGGCACCCCGCCGGGCAGGACGACGTCCGCAACGGGCCCCCGGGCCCGCAGGTCGGCGTTCAGGGCGTGCGGGCAGCCGCCGGCGGGGTCGACGACGTGGGCGGGCGCGGGGGCGGGGGTGTGGGAGGACAAGCTGGGACTCCTGACCGTATGGACGAATGCAGGCCAACAGTGCGGTGTCGAAGGCCGGTTGTACAAGTCCGTCCCTCCGACGCCTGGGCCGAGGGTCGGTCCATCTAAGGCTTCTCTTTCGGCTCTTGTCGTATCAGCGCGCGGATCCCCCGGTCCCCCGAGGGGCGGGGGAGGGATGGCCGGCGTCGCGCGCCCGGCAAAATCCGAAGGAGAGGGACTGGGGCCATGTCCGGCGCACCAGGCGAGGCCGCAATCCGATGGCCACCTCGCCAGCAACGTTTCTAGGCCCTGTTTTAGAAGTTGGTGACCTGGTTGGTTGGCCGTCCGGGGAAGGTGCGGGCGGCCGTCCAGATGGTGAGGTCGTGGGCGATGTCGTTGATGCTGGTCGCCGAGGTGACCTCGTGCTCGTTGCGGGTGCTGTCGCGCCGGACGATTTCGTAGCCGCCCTCGTCCAGGACGGCCACCGAGGCGAACCAGACCGGGTCGTCCTCGTCGGGCTGGATGACGACGAAGGTGTTGTCGGAGTCGTTGAGATCGCTGATCAGCATGAACAGCGCGTCCTCGGACGGGTCGTCGACCCGGTCACCGTTCTCGCTGTCGGCGCCGTAGTAACGAGCCCCCATCGGCGGCCTCTCCCCTCGCCCTGCTCAACCTGGTTGCGGTCAGCATGGCATGGGTGGGGGCATCTTCAGCAGGTCACAGCCATTCAGTGATCGCGGCGACCAGGACGGTAGCCTCGAAGCGGACCGCGAGCTTGTCGATCCGGGTGGCCACCGCCCGGTTGTGCTTGAGACGGTTGATCCCGCACTCCACTGCGTGACGGCATTTGTAGTCCTCGCGGTCGAAGGCCGGAGGCCGTCCGCCGGCCTTCCCTCGTCGCTTGCGGTGGCCGGACTGGTTGGCCGGCTCCGGGATGGTGCAGGGGATCCCGCGTTTGCGTAGGTAGGCCCGGTTGGCTCGGGAGGAGTAGGCCCTGTCGCCCCGCACCCGCAGTGGACGGACACGAGGGCGGCCTGGGCCAATGCGGGGAACGCGGATGTCTTCCAGGACGGCGGTGAACTGGGGGCTGTCACCCCGCTGCCCTGCGGTGACCAGCACAGACAGCGGACGCTGGCCTTGCTCGCAGGCCAAGTGGACCTTCGTAGTGAAGCCACCGCGGGACCGTCCGAGGGCATGGTCGTCGGGTTCGGTGAGGGTTCCGCCCGGCGGTTCTTTCTGGGCTTGGCCGTTGCGGCGGGCGCCTGCGGCGTGTTGATGGGCCCGGCAGATCGGGGAGTCGACGTTGACCTCCCAGGTGATGAGCCCGGCGGCGTCCGCCTGGGACTGGAGTCTGGTCAGCAACAGCGGCCAGGTGCCGTCGCGCTGCCAGCGGCGGAAGAGTCCGTAGACGGTCTGCCAAGGCCCGTATTCCTGCGGAAGATCCCTCCATGGAGCACCGGTCCGTACCCGCCACCGGATCCCGTCGATCAGCCTCCGTCGGCCAGTCGGCCGCCTGCCCAGCACCACCACCGGCAGCAACGGCTCCAGCACCGTCCACTGCTCATCAGAAAGATCACCTCGCCCCACACCGAGATCATCACGGCGCGAGGCAAGGCACATGACCCACTTCTAAAACACGGCCTGACTGGCCGTTCTCTATCCGTTAGTGTGCTCGATCTGGTTCGAACGAGGTCCTGGATCGGGTGAGTTGGCCGTCGTCGGGGCATGAAGGAAGGGCCTCTTGGTAGCTCGCGGTTGTCGAGTCCAGCGAGAAGCAAGAGGCCCTGTTGTCGAAGTGTCGCGCGGTCGCGGTTGCCGGGTCCAGTCCGGCCGCTCGTGGGTGTGACTGTCTCGCCCATAGGTTCGGGAACGCGGATGACCGGCCGGAGCGTCGGCCCCGGTACGGCTCGGACATGAGCGATGCCGAGTGGGCGTCGGTGCGGGATCTGCTGCCGGTGCCGGGGTGGCTGGCGGGCCGGGGCGGCCGTCCGGAGGGCTACTGCCACCGGCAGATGATCGATGCCGTGCGCTACCTCGTCGACAACGGCATCAAGTGGCGGGCGATGCCGTCCGACTTCCCGCCCCGGCCACGCGTGTATGCCTTCTTCGCCCGCTGGCGGGATGCGGGGCTGGTGGCCGAGCTGCATGAACGGCTGCGCGAGGCCGTCCGCCGGGCTGAGGGCCGCAGTCCGGAGCCGAGTGCGGCGGTCGTGGACTCGCAGTCGGTGAAGGCGGACGCCACGGTCACCCTCGCTTCACGGGGATACGACGCCGGGAAGAAGATCAATGGGTGCAAGCGCCACCTGCTCACCGACACCCTCGGACTCCTTCTGGCCGTGCTGGTCACGCCGGCCTCCACGACCGACCGGGTGCACGCGTGACCATCACCGACGCAGGGGCGACCGGAAGGAGGCCGTGATCATCTCATTGCTCCTCTGGCTGTATCTCGGTCGCACCCTTTCGTGGCATCGCTGGCCAGCCGGACGGCCCGCGGTTGAATGCCGGGTGTCTTTCGGGCTTGCCGGGAATGCCACTGCCGTGCCGGGTGGGCTGGGAGGCAGGGGTCAGGCCGAGGTGCCCAGGAGAGCGTCGACGGGGGTGTCGGATTCGGTGCCGAGGAGGAAGTCGGTCCAGCCCTTCAGGTACTCCTCGCGGGTGATGCGGCCGTCGCCGTCGGTGTCGAGGAGGGTGCGGGCGGCGCGTGCCTGGGCGGGGTCCAGGCCAAAGGCGAGGAGGAAGGCCTCGAACTGCTCGATGGTGGCGATGCCGTCGTCGTCGCTGTCCATGGCGGCGAATTCGGCTGCCAGCCCCGGGGTGAGCCGCTCCTGGAGTCCGGCCCGGTCGCCGTAGGCTCCGGTCATCGCCTGGTGGAATTCCTCGCGGCTGATGACGCCGTCGGAGTTGGTGTCCGCGTGCTGGCGCAGGACGGTCCAGCAGCGGCGCCATTCCTTCAGCAGCGCCTCCGCCTTGGCCGATCCGGCGACTCCGGTGGCCTCCACGATCCTTTCCGCGATCATGGTGAAGTCCTTCTCCTCCAGTACTCCGTTGGCGTTGGCGTCGAGGAGGTCGAAGGTGCGGTCGTAGCGGCTGGTCACGGTCTGGTTCATGGCGGTGCTCCTTGATCGGTTGGGGCGGGGGTGGACGGGGTGCTCAGCTGCGGGCGTGGGGGCCCGGACCGAGACGGTAGAGGTGGAAGTGCATGTTGGCGCCGTGGGGCAGCGCCGGGGGCGGGGTGATGCTGCGCAGATGCTCGGCTCCGGCGAAGGAGCGGGCCAGGGAGTCGTGCGCGATCTGGTCGTTGGTCTTGATGGCGACCAGGCAGGGGCGGCCCTCGCGTGCGCGCATGATGTCGTCGAGGATGCGCGGCACCGGGGGCGCGGTGCGGGTGAGGTCGAGGCCGGCGGGGGTGAAGGCTGGGCCCCAGGGGGGCTCGACGAAGTAAGTGTCCCGGTCGCTTTGGGCTGGGAGTTTGCCGAGAAGGTCGCCGTAGTCGCCGAGGTGGAGACGGGTGTCGGCCCCTACGCATTCGAGGTTGTGGCGGGCGGCGTCATGGACGTCGGGGTCGCTTTCGGCGGCGTGGACGGTGAGGCCGAGCCGCGTACCGAGGTGGTGGCTGAAGTTGCCCGAACCGCAGAACAGGTCCACGAGCAGTGGTGCTCCGGCGTCGTGGGGGCGGGAGCTGTGCAGGTCGGCCAGGGCTTCGGCCACGGCGATCGCGTAGTCGTCGACGCAGCACTCGATGGCCGTGCGGCCCAGGAGCCGGATGCCCGCGGCCTCCATGCGCGGGGCGGGGATGCCGTAGAGCGAGAGCCCTTCGGGGCGGCCGTAGATGAGCCGGCCCGCCTCGCACAGCTGCTCGCCGGCCAGGACCGTGGTGCGCAGGTCTCCCAGGAGCCGGTCGCGGAAGGCGAAATAGGCAGCGTGGGGGCTTTCCGCCGTGGTGGTCACGAGAGGTTCTCCGCTCGGATGCATGGACGAGTGCGCCGGAACGCCGCTGGAGCGCACCTCGGCTCACTACGTTTGGTACAGGATCGACTCCGGAGTGTAGTGTCATGCCCGCTCGCTTGATCACCAGCTCCGGAATGAGAGCCTCCACTGTGACGACGCACGCCGTGATGTTCCCCCCGCAGGGTGACGAATCGTCCGAACGGGCCGCGCGGCCGTTCGACATCCTCGGGAAGGTGTACGAGGAGACGTACGCACACCTTCCCGAACAACTGGCGTCCCTCGACTGGCTGGTGGCGCGGCTGCCCGAACGGGCGAGGGTGATGGACATCGGTTCCGGCACCGGCCGTCCCACGGCCGACCGGCTCGCGGCGGCCGGACACCGGGTGACCGGCTACGACGTGTCCGCGACTATGGTCGACCTGGCCCGCACACAGGTCCCCGACGCCCGCTTCGAACGGGCGGACGTCCGCTTGCTGCCCGACGCACCCGGGCAGTGGGACGCCGTCACCGCCTTCTTCCCGCTCCTGCAGATGCCGCGGGCGGACCTGAAGGCCACGCTCGCGCGCATCGCCGACTGGCTGGCGCCCGGCGGCCTGTTCGTCTTCGCGACCGTCCCCTTCGACGCCGAGGACGAGGAGATCCAGTGGATGGGCCAGACCATCCGCTGCACCAGCTACCCCGCCGAAACGTACGGACGGCTGCTGCGGGAGGCCGGTCTCGAGATCGAGCACGAGCAGCTGAGCGTGTTCCACCCCGACTTCCCCGGCATGGGGGCCGAGGAGCACCTCTTCATCCACGCCCGCAAGCCCGCAGGGCCGGCCACCCCTGCGCACGCCCTGGCCGGCCCCTACCCCCTTCCCGCCGCCTACCGGGGACCGCACGAGCTGAGCGAGCAGGGCTGGCTCGGCATGGAGGCCCGCTTCGAGCGGCAGGACGTCGCGCTGGTAGTGGACGCGCTCGCGGCCAACACGCGTGTGCTGGACGTCGGGGGCGGAACCGGTGCCGTCGTCAAGGAGATCGCCGCCCGCCTCGGCTCGGTGACCACCGTCGAGCCGCACTCCGCGCGCGAGGAGAGCATGCGGCCGCTCGCAGCCTCCGGCGTCCGGGTTCTTCCGGGCCGGGCCGAGCAGCTCCCCTTCACCGCCGGGAGGTTCGATGCCGTCGTGGCGACCTGGGTGCTGCACTACACCGACGACCCCGGGGCCGCTGTTGCCGAGATGGCCCGCATGGTGGACCGTACGCACCGCGACGCGAAGGTGGTCCTGGTCCAGGGCGCCCCGGACAACGAGCTGATCGACCTGTGGAACCGGACCTGCGCCCCCCTCCTCGGTGAGCCTCTCGACCACCAGGGCTACCTGCTCAGTCTGGCGGCCCGTGTCCTGGCCGAGCGGGGTTTCGACGACATCGCCTTCACCCGCGCCCGCGTCGACGTGGTGTTTCCTGAGGAAGGCGCCGAGGCCAAGGCCCAGGCCGCCGCGAACGTACTGGCCGCGTTCTGGAACACCGGACACCCTCGCCTCGACCGGCTGCGCGAGGCGCTGCTGCCTCCCTTGCGCGAGCACTTCGCCGGCGGAACCGACCGGTTCAACGACGACGCCGTCATGCTCACCGCCCGTCCCCGCCCCCGTACCGCCCCGCAGGAGCCCACCGCATGACCACCACCTCCTCCGTCACGCCGCTGACCTCCGCGGAGGTCGCCGCCTGGTACGAGGCCTCCGACGAGCTGTGCAGGCTGATCAGCGGCGACAGCTTCCACTACGGCCTGTTCAACCCCGGCGACCTCCAGGAGCCGCTTCCCGCACGGCGGCTCGCCACCCGGGCACAAGACCGTATGACGGACTTCTTCTGCGACCTGCTCGCTCTCGAACCGGGCCGGCACCTGCTGGACGTCGGCTGCGGCCACGGCAGCCCCGCCCTCTACGCGGCCCGCGAGCGAGGCGTCCGCGTCACCGGATGCAGCATCAGCCACGCCCAGATCGCCGAAGCGACACGCCGCTCCGCCGCCTCGGGAATGGCCGATCAGGTCCGCTTCGGCCACGGCGACGCCATGGACCTCCCCTACGAGGACTCCGCATTCGACGCCGCGTGGTCCCTGGACTGCTTCCCCCACCTCGACGACCCCGTCAGAGGGCTGCGCGAGCTCGCCCGCGCGGCCCGGCCCGGCGCCCCGCTCCTGGTGACCTTCTACACGCAGCGCGTGCCGGCAACTCCCACCGAGCTGGCCATGTGCCGCGACGCCTTCGCCTTCTGCCCCCTGCCCACCCACGACCAGGTCCTCGAGCAGATCCGCACTGCCGGCCTCCGTCTCGCCCAGGCCCACGACCTGAGCGAACACATCAGCCCGACCTGCGACTCCTACGGACGCATCTACCAGGACAATCGCGCCCTGGTCGCGCAGCGGTTCGGCGCCCCCTACGCCGACGCCATGGACACCGCTCTGGCCGACACGCTCACCTTCCTCACCGAAAAGACCGGCTACCTCGCCTGCCTGCTGCACGACGAAGGCCACAGCTGACACCCCGCGCCCGAGCCCGCCCCTCAGCCGAGGAACCCGTGACCACGACACCACCCGTCCCCCACTCCAAATGCCCTGCCCGCGTCCCCGGCGCCATCGCCCACCACGGCGCCGGCGACTACCACCACGCCTACGCGCACCTGCGCAGCGACCACCCCATCTACCACGATCCCGAACTCGACCTGTGGGTCGTCGCACGACACCGGGACATCGACGAGGTGCTGCGCGACCGGCACAGTGCCTTCACACCCGCCCACAGCTACGACCCCATCCAGCCCACCGACCCCGAAGCCGCCCGCATCTACACGGGCGTCAAAGACGTCCCCGTCGCCGCCTCCACCGACCCTCCCCTGCACACCCGCTACCGCGACGCCCTCACCGCCGTCTGGCCCACCAGCGCAAGCCAGCTCGCCCCCTGGCACGCCACCGTCGAAAAACGGGCACTCGAAGCAGCGGACGCACTCGCCGCCCGGCGCGAGCGCACCGCAGAGCTCACCGCCCACTACGCGACCGGGCTGACCTCGCGCATCATGAGCGACCTCATCGGCATCGACCTCGCACAAGAGCAGTGCGTCCTCAACGGCTCCCGTGGCATGGCCGACCTGCTGTGGTCCTTCCAACCCCCCTCCGCCCAGCAGCGCTGCAGCCAGGCAGTCGTGGACCTGTGGAACCTGTGCACGCGCCTGGTCGCCCAGCGGCGCGAGCAGCCCGAGGAGGACCTCACGAGCGCCTGGATCGCCTACCGCGACCGGGACGGCGCGCCCCTGACCGACGCCGAGATCGCCTCCACCCTCATGGAGGTCCTCACCACCAACGCCGAGACCCTCGCCCTGCTCATCACCACCGCCCTGCACCACCTCCTGTCCGGCGACGGCTACCGCCGGCTCGTCCACCACCCCCACGAAGCCCCGGCAGCCATCGAGGAGACCCTCCGCCTGGACCCGCCCCTGATCGGATGGCTCCGCACCACCACCCGCCCCGTCACCCTCGCGGACACCAGCCTCCCCCAAGGCGCCCGCCTGCTCCTGCTCATGCACTCGGCCGGACACGACGAGACGCACCAGACCCACGCCTCCCGCACCTTCGACCACCAGCGCACCGGCACACCTCCCACGCTCACCTTCGGCTCGGGGATCCACTACTGCCCGGGCGCCCAGTACACGCGCCTCGTCGCCCACCACGCCCTGACGGCCCTGACCCACGTACTGCCCGGCCTCACCCTCACCGCCACGACGCCGGCACCTCGCCCCACCAGCCTGATCCTGCGCCGACCTGCGCAGCTCCACGTGACGTGGTAACCATCGATACGACGCCGAGCGCGAGGCCATCATGGCCCGCTGCGCCGCCCAGCTCGCCATCCGCCGTACACCCGAGGGCCAGCAGGTCACCCCCGACGCGGTCTTGGACACCGCCTTTCGCGAGTTCAACCTGCTCCTCTCTTCACCGCGCTCGCCGCGCGGTGGGAGTCCGACGGACGGGCCGTGCCCGGCCGTACGGATGAGGAGTGGGCGGTCCTCGCAGACCAACACCCCGCCCGCGTCCCAGGACACGCTCCGCGTCCGCAGCATTCCGGATCCCGCCTCGCTCACCCTGACCGAGTGCCGCTCTAACTACAGAGAGCTCCCTGCCACTTCGCCGTAGCTATACGAGAACAGGGCCAACGAGGCAGCAGACGCATCCAGAGGCGGTCCCGGTATCCGCAGCTGGCGGTCCGCCTACCAGATGCGGTGATGACCCGGGCCGGAATAGAAGATCGCCGAACAAACGGTTGGAGAGGCTGAGACCGTCGCGCGCGAGGGAGGTTAACGATCAAGGAGCGCGCGGTGCCCACCAACTTCCTGAGCGAGGACCAACGACGGCGCTTCGGCCGGTTCGCGGAGGACCCGGACGAGGGACAGCTCACCGGTTCTTCTCTGCTCGACCAGACCGCCCGGCGCCGGGCGATGGCGGCCAAGGGCACGCGGAACCGTATCGGCTGGGCGGTCCAGCTCGGGACCGTCCGGTATCTGGGGACGTTCCTGGACAACCCAGAACAGGTGCCCGGTGTCGTGGTCGACTACGTCGCAGAGCAGCTGGGCCTGAACCCGGCGGAGTTCGCCGGCTACGGCAGGAAAGAGGCCCGCTGGGACCACCAGGAGCAGATACGCGAGGGGTATGGGTACACGAAGTTCGAGTTCGACCAGTGGTTCGCGCTGGTCCGCTGGCTGTACCAGCGGGCGTGGATCGGCTCCGAGCGCCCGACCCTGCTGTTCGACCTGGCCACCAAGCGCCTGGCCGACAAGAAGGTGGTGCTGCCCGGGGTGACCGTGCTGGAACGTCTGGTCTCCGGTTCGCGTGAGCTCCGGGGGCGTATCGGCTCCAGGGCGATCCGGCCTCGGCCGCTTGCTGGACGGCGCCGACAACGCCCTCTCGGCGCGATGGGTCTGGTCGGCGCCGCTGTCGAGGAGTTCGAGGGCAGAGGTCAGTGCGGCTTCTCGTGCGGGTGGGCGTCATCACCAAAGACCTGACCGTCAACTTGCCGACCGCGTTCACTGGGCTTGCTGACGGGCGGTGGCCTGACCGACCAGATGTGGTGAAGTCGTGCCGCCGTACTGGTGAATCGGCCCGGCTCGGCCGTGACCCGGTCCGTTCGTGCGCGCTATAGATCGGGGGTCCGTCAACAGATCCCGGCCGTGGCCGGAGGGTGGGGAAGGAATTCGACATGCGCAAGGCTTGGCTCGCGGCGGCGGTGGCGTTGGGGTTGTCGGTGGTTCCGTCGATGGCCGTGCCCGCCGGGGCGTCCCCGGCGCTAGCACCGGCTGAGGCGCTGATCGACGGGATGCTACTCGTGAACCGCAGCAGCGGGAAGTGCCTGGAGATCGCCGACAGCAGTCACGCCAACGGAGCCCGCGCCCAACAGTGGTTGTGCGACGGGGGCTCGACGACGATGCGGTGGCGGATCGAGCGGCAGGGGGGCGGCAACACCTTTCGCATCGTCAACGTCAACAGCGGCAAGTGCCTGGAGATCGCGGACGGCAGCTACGAGGACGGCGCACGGGCGCAGCAGTGGGCATGCGAGAACCTGCCGGTGATGCGCTGGTACGTGGAGCTCAAGGGCGACGCGTTGGTGATCTACAACGAGGAGACGCTGCGCTGCCTGGAGATCGCGGACTCCAGCCTCGCGGATGGCGCCCGGGCGCAGCAATGGGCGTGTGACTACAGGGCCACCCAGTTGTGGGACGCCGTGGTGTGACAGGGGCGTTGGGGGCCGAGACTGGTACAGCCCGCAGATAGTTGTTACCGACTGTGGTCGCCGGGGGCGTATCGGCTCCAGGGAGTGCCAGTTTCGGCGGCGGTGCGGGTCGTGGTGGTGTCGTGGTAGCCGAGCATCCCGGCGACAACGGGGGCTGGGGCCTGGTGGACGAGCTGGCGCAGGGCGGCGATGCGTCCGCCGAGCCCGGGGACGCCGGCTTTGCGTAGTCCGTCGCTGATCGTTGCGGGGTTCATTGGTCGGCCCGCGCAGCGGCCGGGGAAGAGCCAAAAACTGGCGGGATTCGCTGCGGTGTTCTGGTTGGGTCGTGCTCCGAGGTAGTCGGGTAGCAGTGCGGCGAAGGGCTCGGGGACAGGGATCGGCGGGTCGCCGAGGCGGATCAGCGTCTCATCGCCGTCTGTCAGGACGTCGTCGGTGGTGAGTGTGGTGACGCGGGTGACGGGCTGTGCGTAGAGTCGAACTGCCAGCCCCCGTCGTCGCGGACGCTCTCGGCTACCACGACAAGACCACCACCAGGCTCCGCAACGAGACCGGCGGAACATGGAGCCGATACGCCCCAGGGGATCACGGAAGGTCACCAGCGGGCTGGGCTCCTCGGGGAACCGGCGACAGTTGAATACGCGAGCCCACCAGTACCGAGGCCGCGATCAGGCCGTCCGAACCTGAGTGCAGTGACGCACTGGCCAGCTGTCACACTCGCTCGATGAGCATGAAGAGTCAGCAAGGCCGTTCCGTTGATCCGGAAGAGCTGCTGCTGCGGACAGACTGGAGCTCGGTCGAGCACTGCTGCCCGAACGTTGCGCCAGCGACGCCTGTGATCTTGCGACAACTCCTCGACACCTCCGCGGGCAAGCAGGGCGCTGCTCTCCGTGACCTGCAACAAGCCGTCACGCATTCGAACACCTTCTACAGCGCCACGGCCCCGGCGGCATCGTTCGTGGCGGCGATTCTCGGGGATCCGCGGACTCTCGTCGAAGTCACTGACCAGAGGCCATGGGAGGCCGCTGACTTCGGTGAGGAACCGCGATTTCTCCTTCGCGTCGGTCTCCTGAACTGGCTCGGCAGCACCGCTTGGGACGCCAACGAAGAGTCACCTGACGGGCACGACGCTGACATTGAAGCGTTCCGTGCCCTTCGACCGACCCTTTATGACGCCATCCAACCCTTCCTCACAGACGAGGATCAAACGATCCGCGATGCCGCCCTAGGAGTTGTCCGGCCGATCACGTGACTACTCGATGTCCGGGTCGTTGATGTGGACATGGGGCGGGGTGATCTGACAGATGCCGAGTGGGAACG
>NZ_JBSFHY010000083.1:0-15111 GCF_053597295.1 Streptomyces sp. NPDC001450 | reverse complement strand
AAGTACGTCCAGTACGAGGGCTTCCGGCCGGCACGCCGAGAGCACGCACCGGACGCCGCTCCTTGACGGGCAAACGTTGCCTGCCGGGGCACTAGCCCGCCAGCCGCAGCCGCTGCCCGCACACCCCGACCCGGACCGTCTGCCCCCAGGTCAGCTGGAGCGCGTCGGTCTCGATGCCGTCGCCGAAGGCGATGAGCCGGTCGGACTCCACGGTGACCGTCAGGGACGCCGAGGCCGCGAGATCGCCCGCCACCAGGGCAGTACCGGTGGCGGGCGACGGCCAGGCCTCCCGGACGAACCACACCAGCCGGTCCTCGGTGGGGGAGGGCAACGGGAGCCGGCTGCCCCGCTCCTGCCACACCGAGCGCAGCCAGCCGGTCGCGCCGGTGCCGGTCCCGACCAGCACCCCGGAGGAGGCCTGGGCCTCGACGGCACCCCCGTCGTCGTCGAGGCCCAGGCGGTAGCGGGCGGTCTGGTGGCCCGGTGTGCCGAGATAGATCTCGTTGAGCGCCACCAGCCGCTGGGTGTCGTCGGCGACGGCCTCGACCATGGTGAGTTCGTCCACCGTGGTCCGCGCCGCCGACAGGAGCTTCGCCGCGTCCTGCGGACGGTGTCGTACCAGCACCCCGGGGTTGCGGCCCGGGTCGGTGTCGATGCCGATCACCGGCTGGCCCGTCAGGTACTTGGCGACGTTGGCCACCAGCCCGTCCTGGCCGACGACCACGACCACGTCCTCCGGCGCGAACAGGAACCGGTCCAGGTCGGCCCGCTCCACCTGTGCCTGACGCCAGGTCAGCGGCACGGCCGAGGTCACCTCGGCCAGGGCGCCGCGGGCCCGGCGGTGGCGTTCGGCCACCTCCTCGATGTCCCGGCCCCGGGAGGCGAGGAAGAAGGCGGCCTGGCCGTGCGTGCCGTGCCGGGCCACCAACTCCTCGTACTCCGTGGTGCGATGGACCAGCACGGCCCGTGGCGCGAGGCTCACCGTGCCGCCTCGGACGGGCCGCCGCCCAGCTTCGCGAGCAGTCCGGTCAGCACGTCCGGGGAGACGGTGACGCTGTCGATGCGCGGCAGGTTCTCGGCCAGCCGGGTCGCGGTGAGCGCCTGCAGGGTCGTCGCCCCGTCGATCCCGGCCTCCGCGTGCACCCGCAGCCAGGCCGCCTGGGCCTGTGCCCGCGCCTCGCCGACCTCGCGCGCGCCCTCGGCCTCCGCGCGGGCGACCCGCTCGGCCCGCGCGGCCTCGGCCTCGGCGAGCCGCAGGACCCGCGCCGCCTCCGCCTCGGTGAGCTTCATGCTGCGGGCCGCCTCGGCCTCCGCGAGCTTCACCGACCGGGCGGCCTCCGCCTCCGCCAGCTTCACCGACCGCGCCGCCTCCGCCCGGGCGCGCACCGCGTCCGCGGCCGCCTGCTCCTCGGCCTCGCGGCGCGCGTTGGTGCCCCGCTGCTCGACCAACTGCTCCTCGCGGCGGGCGAGTTCGATCCGGCTGGCCAGTTCGTTCTCGGCGATGGTCCGCTCCCGCTCGACCGCGACGGCCCGCCGCTCGTAGGTCGCCCGGTCGGCCTCCTGCTGGATCTGTTCCCGGGCCGGGGTGCGCAGCGCCCGCTCCACCTCCGGTTCCGGCCGCAGCGCCATCACGCGTACGGCCACCACCTCGATGCCGGTGGCGGGCAGCCGCGGCTCGGCGCCGAGGCCCGCGGCTACCCGCTCGCGCACCGCGGCGACGCCGTCGACCAGCGCCGCCGAGAGCGGCGTACGGGCGAGGACGTCCAGCGCGTGCTGCTGGGCCGTCTCGGTGAGCAGGGTGCCCAGTTGCTCCAGCGGGGTGCCGCGCCAGGCGCCGGTGTCGGGGTCGATCGAGAAGTCCAGGCGGGCGGCGGCCACGGCCGGGTCGGCGATCCGGTAGGTCACCGTCGCCTGTACCGCCACGTCCTGGAAGTCGGAGGTGCGGGCGTGGAAGGTCATCGCCAGTTCCCGGTCGTCCACCGGCACCTCGGACAGGGCGGCGGTCAGCGGGCGGAACCAGAAGCTGAGCCCGGGACCGTCGTGGACCAGCGTGCCGGAGCGGTGGTGCCGGATGTGCGCCGTGGGCGCGCCGCGCAGATGGCGCAGGCCCAGGCGCCGGGTGATGTCGGCCATGAGTCCCCCTCGGGTGAATCCCCTCGCTTTTCGTCATGGAGACGATAATCACGGGTTCCGCTTCTCGTCAAGGGGACGAAAACAGGAAGGGGCGGAAACGGCCAAGAAGGGCGTGAAGGCGGGCGGCAATGGCCAGGATGGTGGCATGGCATACCACGTCGACTCCGAGGCCGGGCGGCTGCGCCGCGTGATCCTGCACCGGCCCGACCTCGAGCTCAAAAGGCTCACCCCCAGTAACAAGGACGCCCTGCTGTTCGACGACGTGCTGTGGGTGCGCCGGGCGCGCGCCGAGCACGACGGGTTCGCCGACGTCCTGCGCGACCGCGGGGTCGCCGTCCATCTCTTCGGTGACCTGCTCGCGGAGGCGCTGGAGCTGCCGGCCGCGCGGGCGCTCGTCCTGGACCGGGTCTTCGACGAGAAGGAGTACGGTCCGCTGGCCACCGATCACCTCCGATCCGCCTTCGAGGCCCTGCCCGCGCGCGAGCTGACCGAGGCCCTCGTCGGCGGGATGACCAAGCGGGAGTTCCTGGCGGCGCACGAGGAGCCGACCTCCGTGCGGTTCCACGTCATGGACCTCGACGACTTCCTGCTCAGACCCCTGCCCAACCACCTCTTCACCCGCGACACCTCCGCCTGGATCTACGACGGCGTCTCCATCAACGCCATGCGCTGGCCGGCGCGGCAGCGCGAGACCGTGCACTTCGAGGCGATCTACCGGCACCACCCGCTCTTCCGCGACGAGATGTTCCACATCTGGTCCGAGGGGCAGGCCGACTACCCGTCCACCATCGAGGGCGGCGACGTCCTGGTGATCGGCAACGGCGCGGTCCTCATCGGTATGAGCGAGCGCACCACCCCGCAGGCCGTCGAGATGCTCGCGCACAAGCTGTTCGCCGCGGGGTCCGCGCAGACGATCGTCGCGCTCGACATGCCCAAGAAGCGCGCCCTGATGCACCTCGACACCGTGATGACCATGGTCGACGGCGATGTGTTCACCCAGTACGCGGGCCTCGGCATGCTC
This sequence comes from Streptomyces sp. NPDC001450, assembly GCF_053597295.1. NCBI lineage: Bacteria > Bacillati > Actinomycetota > Actinomycetes > Kitasatosporales > Streptomycetaceae > Streptomyces > Streptomyces sp. NPDC001450. The sequence goes on along the minus strand of NZ_JBSFHY010000083.1, from coordinate 11,957 downwards.
CGCTCGTACACCATCGAGCCGGGCGCCGCCGACAAGGAGCTGAAGGTCACCGACCATCCGCCGGAGCACATGCACCGCGCGATCGCCGCCGCCCTCGGGCTCAGCGAGATCCGTGTCCTGACCGCCACCCAGGACGTCCACGCGGCCGAGCGTGAGCAGTGGGACGACGGCTGCAACGTGCTCGCCGTCGAGCCCGGTGTCGTCGTCGCCTACGAACGCAACGTCACCACCAACACCCACCTGCGCAAGCAGGGCATCGAGGTGATCGAGATCCCGGGCAGCGAGCTGGGGCGGGGCAGGGGCGGCCCGCGCTGTATGAGCTGTCCCGTCGAGCGCGAGGCGGTGTGACCGAGCCGGTGTGATCAAGCGGACTGTATATAAATGCTGAGCATCGTATAGAATTCCAAAGTCCCGTGCACCCGTATCCCTGGAGCGCCCTCATGGCGACAGTCCCGACCGCCCTCGCCGGCCGCCACTTCCTCAAGGAACTGGACTTCACCGAGGAGGAGTTCCGCGGCCTGGTCGAGCTGGCCGCCGAGCTGAAGGCCGCCAAGAAGGCCGGGGCCGAGACGCAGTACCTGCGCGGCAAGAACATCGCACTGATCTTCGAGAAGACCTCGACGCGCACCCGCTGCGCGTTCGAGGTCGCCGCCGCCGACCAGGGTGCCCACACCACCTACCTCGACCCGTCCGGCTCGCAGATCGGGCACAAGGAGTCCGTGAAGGACACCGCCCGCGTCCTCGGCCGGATGTTCGACGCCATCGAGTACCGCGGACACGGTCAGGGCGTGATCGAGGAGCTGGCCACGTATGCCGGGGTCCCCGTCTACAACGGCCTCACCGACGAGTGGCACCCCACCCAGATGCTCGCCGACGTGCTCACCATGACCGAGCACAGCGACAAGCCCCTGGCCGAGATCGCCTTCGCCTACCTCGGCGACGCCCGGTACAACATGGGCAACTCCTACCTGGTCACCGGCGCCCTGCTCGGCATGGACGTCCGTGTCGTCGCCCCCAGGCTGCTGTGGCCGGACGAGACGATCATCGAGGTGGCCCGGCAGCTCGCCACCGCCTCCGGCGCCCGGATCACCCTCACCGACGACGTGAAGGACGGCGTACGCGGCACCGACTTCATCGCCACCGACGTCTGGGTGTCGATGGGTGAGCCCAAGGAGGTGTGGGACGAGCGCATCGCACTGCTCGGCCCGTACGCCGTGACCATGGACGTGCTCCGCGCCACCGGCAACGACCAGGTGAAGTTCCTGCACTGCCTGCCGGCCTTCCACGACCTCGGCACCGCCGTCGGCCGCGAGATCCACGAGCGGCACGGACTGACCGAGCTGGAGGTCACCGACGAGGTGTTCGAATCCGAGCACTCCGTCGTCTTCGACGAGGCGGAGAACCGGATGCACACGATCAAGGCGGTCCTCGTGGCCACCCTGGCGGGTGCGTCACACAGCGTTTCCTGACCCCCGTCACCAGGCCTTATCCTGACCGGCGGCCCGGCGCCACCCCTGCCGCGGCCGCCGCAGCGATCGACCGGTGATCGCGCCCGCACCACCAGAAACGAGCACCACCCGCATGCCCGCTCCCCGCATCAAGTCCCCCGGCGCGCTCATAGCCGAATCCGGCGCCGACCGCGAAGGCCACGGCCTCAAGCGCACGATGGGCCTCTTCCAGCTCATCTGCTTCGGCGTCGGCGCCATCGTCGGCACCGGCATCTTCGTCGGCCTCTCCGACTCCGTGGCCCAGGCCGGCCCCGCCGTGGTCGTCTCCTTCGTCCTCGCCGCGATCACCTGCGTCTTCACGGCCCTCTCCTTCGCCGAGCTGGGCGGCGCGATCCCGGTCTCCGGATCCTCGTACTCCTTCGCCTACGCGGGCCTCGGCGAGTCCACCGCCTTCCTGGTCGGCTGGTGCCTGCTGCTGGAGTACGGCATCTCCATCTCGGCGGTCGCCGTCGGCTGGAGCCAGTACGTCAACGAACTGCTGCACAGCCTCACCGGCTGGCAGCTGCCCGCCGCCCTGTCGGCCGGTCCGGGCGACGGCGGCATCGTGAACCTCCCCGCCGTGATCGTCATCGCGATGGCCTCCGTGCTCCTGGTGCGCGGGGTGCGCGAGAGCGCCCGGGCCACCGCCGCCATGGCGGCCGTGAAGCTCGTCATCCTCCTGGCCTTCTGCGCCGTCGGCTACAGCGCCTTCAAGGACGGCAACCTCACCCCGTTCTCCCCGGCCGGCCTCGGCGGCATCGGCGCGGGCACCACCGCCGCCTTCTTCTCCTACATCGGCTTCGACGCGATCACCACGGCCGGCGAGGAGGCGAAGAACCCCCGCCGGGACATCCCGGTCGCGATCCTGGTCTGCATGGGCCTGGTCACCCTCCTCTACTGCGCGGTCGCGGTCGCCGCGATCGGCGCCATCGGCGGCGACCAGGTCGCCGGCCGCCCCGCCGCGCTGTCCTACGTCGTCAACGAGGTCACCGGCTCCACCGTCGGTGGCGGGGTCGTCGCCTTCGGCGCGGTCGTCGCCATCGCCTCCGTCGTCCTCGCCGTGATGTACGGCCAGACCCGCATCCTGATGTCGATGTCCCGGGACGGCCTGATCCCGCGCGTCTTCGAGAAGGTGTCGCCGCGGACCTCCACCCCCGTGGCCGGAACGCTCATCGTCGCGGTCGTCTTCGCGGTCCCGGCCGCCTTCGCCTCGCTCGACGCGGTGATGAACCTGTGCACCATCGGCACGCTCGCCATCATGGCCGTCGTCAACATCGCCGTGATCGCCCTGCGCCGCCGCGAGCCGGGCCTCGCCCGCAGCTTCCGGGTGCCGCTCTACCCCGTCGGCCCGCTGCTCGGCGTCGCCTTCTGCCTGTACCTGATGTACGAGACGGGCTGGCGGACCTGGATCCAGTTCGCGGTGTTCCTCGCGGTCGGACTGCTCGTCTACGTCGCCTACGGCCGCCGGCACTCCACGCTGGCCCAGCCGGCCGCCGAGGTCACGCCGGACGCCGCTGACCCGGAACTACAGGCAGTCTGAACCACACCGCCTTGCCCGACGGGGTCGGGCGGTGACCGCAGGACGAACTCAGGGCGCGGATCAGCAGCAGACCGCGCCCTCCCTCCTGCCAGGGGTCGGGCTCCTCGATCACCGGACGCGTGAGATGGCCCGGCGGCGCCGGGTCCGGGTCGTGCACCTCGACCTGGCAGCCGCTCGGCAGCAGCTCGACCACCAGCTCGATCGGGCCACGCCCGTCGGTGTGCTCCACCGCGTTGGCGACCAGTTCGGCCGTGAGCAGTTCGGCGGTGTCGGGATCAGCTGCGTGCTCCACCTCGGCGAGGGCCGTTCGGACCAGGGCACGCGCCACGGGCACCGCCGCTGCGGTGTGCGGCAGCGCGATGCGCCAGGAGGCCGGTTCGGTGGGGCGTTCGTACAAGGCGAGTCCGTTCATGGAGCAGGCTGTCCTGCTTTCAACCGTAGGAATGGTACGGGCCCGGCCACAGAGACCGTCGTCGGGCACCGCTCGGGACCTTCGGCCCCGGTACCGGGCGGCTTACCCGGCTGAACGCCCTGCCTCGCCCGGCTGCGCCCACTGTTACGACGCTGTGGACGATCAGTGACGCGCGTGACGGGACCCGGTCATCCCGGGCTCACGCTGTCGCGCCCTCATGACGACAGTCACAAAGACGTGTTAACTTCGTCGGGTAGCGCTGCGTGAGGCACCGCCCCCCTAGGAGGCCGCACGTCATGAGTCCTTTCACCGGCTCCGCCGCCCGCACCTCCGACTGGGAGCATCTGCGGGTCCAGCTCGCCGACGGGGTCGCCACCGTCACCCTCGCCCGCCCCGACAAACTCAACGCCCTCACCTTCGGCGCCTACGCCGACCTGCGTGATCTGCTCGCCGAGCTGAGCCGGGAGCGTTCGGTCCGCGCCCTCGTCCTGGCCGGCGAGGGGCGCGGCTTCTGCTCCGGCGGCGACGTGGACGAGATCATCGGCGCCACCCTCTCCATGGACACCGCCCAGCTGCTCGACTTCAACCGGATGACCGGGCAGGTGGTGCGGGCGATCCGTGAATGCCCGTTCCCGGTGATCGCCGCCGTACACGGCGTGGCCGCGGGCGCGGGCGCGGTCCTGGCCCTCGCCTGCGACTTCCGCATCGCGGACCCCTCGGCCCGCTTCGCCTTCCTCTTCACCCGCGTCGGCCTCTCCGGCGGCGACATGGGCGCGGCCTACCTCCTGCCCCGCGTCGTCGGCCTCGGCCACGCCACCCGCCTCCTGATGCTGGGCGAGCCCGTGCGCGCCCCCGAGGCGGAGCGCATCGGCCTGATCAGCGAACTGGCAGAGGAGGGCGGCGCGGACGAGGCGGCCCTCACCCTGGCCCGCCGCCTGGCCGACGGCCCCGCCCTGGCGTACGCCCAGACGAAGGCCCTGCTCACGGCCGAGCTGGACATGCCCTTGGCGGCATCGATCGAACTGGACGCCTCGACCCAGGCCCTCCTGATGAACGGCGAGGACTACGCGGAATTCCACGCGGCGTTCACGGAAAAGCGCCCGCCGAAGTGGCGAGGACGGTAACCATGCCAGCCGACGTGAGGAACAAAGGGGCGCGGGGAACCGCGCGACAAGCCACAACGCACCCGCAGCCGCCCATGACGACGAACCACCCCCAACGCATCGCAATCATCGGCGGAGGCCCAGGCGGCCTGTACGCGGCAGCGCTCCTGAAACGACTCGACCCGACCCGGAAAATCACCGTCTGGGAACGCAACGCCCCCGACGAAACCTTCGGCTTCGGAGTGGTCCTGTCCGACGAGACCCTGGGCGGCATCGAACACGCCGACCCAGTGGTCTACACGGCCCTGCAAAGCAACTTCACCCGCTGGGACGACATCGACATCGTCCACCGAGGCACCCGCCGAACCTCCGGAGGCCACGGCTTCGCGGCACTCGGCAGGAAACGCCTCCTCGAAATCCTCCACGACCGCTGCCACACCCTCGGCGTGGACATCCGCTTCCGTACCGAGGCCCCCGACCCCGACCACCTCTCGGCGACCCACGACCTGCTCGTCGCAGCCGACGGAGTCCACAGCACCACCCGCCAGACCTACGCCCGCGTGTTCCGCCCCCAGGTGACCGAACACCACTGCCGCTACATCTGGCTCGCCGCGGACTTCCCCTTCGACGCCTTCCGCTTCGAGATCGCCGAGACCGAACACGGCGTGATGCAACTGCACGGCTACCCCTACGCGGCCGACGCCTCCACCGTGATCGTCGAGATGCGCGAGGAGGTCTGGCGGGCGGCGGGATTCGACGAAGTCACCCCGCAGGAGTCCATCGAGCGCTGCGCCAAGATCTTCGCCGACGCGCTCGGCGGCAGGCCGCTGCGCTCCAACAACTCCGCCTGGACCACCTTCCGTACGGTCGTCAACGAGCGCTGGTCGCACGGCAACGTCGTCCTCCTCGGCGACGCGGCCCACACCGCTCACTTCTCCATCGGCTCCGGCACCAAGCTCGCCGTGGAGGACGCGCTGGCCCTGGCGGCCTGCCTGGAGGAACAGCCCGACGTGCCACGGGCGCTCGCGGCCTACGAGGAGGAGCGCAGGACCGTCGTCGCCTCCACCCAGCGGGCCGCCCGGGCGAGCCTGGAGTGGTTCGAGAACCTGCGGCTGTACCTCGACCAGCCGCCCGGCCAGTTCGCCTTCAACCTCCTCACCCGCAGCCGCCGCGTCACCCACGACAACCTGCGGCTGCGCGACGCCCGCTTCACCGAGGCGGTCGAGCGCGAGTTCGGCTGCCCGTCCGGCACACCCCCGATGTTCACCCCGTTCCGGCTGCGCGGCCTGACCCTGCGCAACCGGGTCGTCGTGTCCCCGATGGACATGTACTCCGCGGCCGACGGCGTCCCCGGCGACTTCCACCTGGTCCACCTCGGCGCGCGTGCCCTCGGCGGGGCCGGGCTGGTGATGACCGAGATGGTGTGCGTCAGCGAGGAGGGCCGGATCACCCCCGGCTGCACCGGCCTCTACACCGGCCGCCAGGCGGAGGCCTGGAAGCGGATCACCGACTTCGTGCACGCCCAGGCACCGGGTACGGCGATCGGTGTGCAGCTCGGGCACTCCGGCCGCAAGGGCTCGACGAAGCTGATGTGGGAGGGCATGGACGAGCCGCTGCCCGACGGCAACTGGCCGCTGACGGCCGCCTCCCCGCTGCCGTACAAGCCGGGCAGCCAGACCCCGCGCGAACTCTCCCGGGCCCAGCTCACCGACATCCGCGAGCAGTTCGCCGCATCCGCCTGGCGGGCCGCCCGATCCGGCTTCGACCTGCTCGAACTGCACTGCGCCCACGGTTACCTGCTCTCCGGCTTCCTCTCCCCGCTCACCAACCGGCGCACCGACGCCTACGGCGGCTCGCTGGAGAAGCGGCTGAGGTTCCCGCTGGAGGTGTTCGACGCCGTACGCGCGGTGTGGCCGCAGGAGAAGCCCCTGACCGTGCGCATCTCGGCCACGGACTGGGCCGAGGGCGGCACCACCGCCGAGGACGCGGTCGGGATCGCCCGGGCCTTCGCCGCGCACGGCGCCGACGCGATCGACGTGTCGACGGGACAGGTGGTGGCCGAGGAGCGGCCGGAGTACGGGCGGTCGTACCAGACGCCGTTCGCCGACCGCATCCGGCACGAGGTCGGCGTCCCGGTGATCGCGGTCGGCGCGATCTCCTCCTGGGACGACGTGAACTCCCTGATCCTGGCCGGGCGTACGGACCTGTGCGCGCTGGCCCGGCCGCACCTGTACGACCCGCACTGGACCCTGCACGCGGCCGTCGAGCAGGGCTACGAGGGCCCCGGCGTCGCCTGGCCCGCGCCCTACCGGGCGGGCAGCCGCCGCCCCCAGACCGGCCGCACGGACGCCCCGAAGCCGCGCCTGTCGCTCAGTACGGTCACACGCCTTCCACGCGATTCGCACGGTTCCTGAACCGGCCTGTCACCGGCGGCTGCCCAGGTTCTTTCGAGCAGCGCCGTCCGGACGGCTCGGGCACCCGCAGTGCCGCGCCGGTCATCGGCGGTTCTGAGCCACCGGCCGCTCACCCCGCCCCCACGAACCCCGCCCCCGCGTCCCGCAGCCGCTCGTGCAACCCCCGGAACACCTCCGCCGAGCGGACGCCCGGCCAGTCGGTGGGGAGGAGGTGGGTGGGGAGGCCGGGGTCGGTGTAGGGGAGGTGGCGCCAGGAGTCGAGGGCCAGGAGGTAGTCGCGGTAGGCCTCCTCGGGCGGGGTGGCCGTGCGGTGCTCCCAGGCGCGCAGGACGGGGGCGTGGGCGTCCAGGAAGCGCTCGTGTTCCTTGGCGATCGCCGTGAGGTCCCACCAGCGGGTGACAGCCTCGGGGGTGGGGGCGAACCCGAGGTGCTCGCCGCGGAAGAAGTCGACGTACGGGTCGAGGCGGAGCCGGCGCAGGGTGTGCCGCGTCTCCTCGTACAGGCGGGCCGGGGCGATCCACACCCCGGGGGCCGCCGTGCCGAAGCCCAGGCCGGCCAGCCGGGAGCGCAGGACGTGCCGCTTCTGCCGCTCCGACTCGGGGACGGAGAAGACCGCCAGCACCCAGCCCTCGTCCTCGGGGGGCGCCGTCGCGTAGATGCGGCGGTCGCCGTCCTCCAGCAACTGGCGCGCCTCGGGGGAGAGCCCGTAACCGGCCGCACCGCTCTCCGTGCGGGCCGGCACCAGCAGACCCCGGCGCTTGAGCCGGGACACCGAGGAGCGCACGGAGGGGGCGTCCACCCCGACCGCGGCCAGGAGCCGGATCAGCTCGGCGACGGGCAGGGGGCCCGGCATGAAGCGGCCGTACGCGCCGTAGAGCGTGACGATGAGGGACCTGGGGGCGTGCTGCTCGGACACGTTGATCATTTTAAGTCGTCGGCATCACTGCTGGTCACCTCCGGTACGCAGCCGGAACCGCTGCAGCTTGCCGGTGGCCGTACGGGGCAGGGCGTCGAGGAAGACGAACTCGCGCGGGCATTTGTAGGGCGCCAGTTCGGACTTGAGGAAGGTGCGGAGGGATTGCGGGTCAGGCGGTACCCCGTCCCGCAGCACCGTGTAGGCGACCGCCACCTGGCCACGCGCCTCGTCGGGGCGGCCGACGACCGCCGTCTCGACCACGTCCGGGTGGCGCAGCAGCGCGTCCTCCACCTCCGGTCCGGCGATGTTGTATCCCGCGGAGATGATCATGTCGTCGGCGCGGGCCACGTAGCGGAAGTAGCCGTCGCTCTCGCGGACGTAGGTGTCGCCGGTGATGTTCCAGCCGCCGCGTACGTACTCGCGCTGCCGTGGGTCGGAGAGGTAGCGGCAGCCGACCGGGCCGCGGACCGCGAGCAGGCCCGGCTCGCCGTCGGGCACCGGGTCGCCGTCGGCGTCCTGCACGCGCGCCTGCCAGCCCGGCACCGGGACGCCCGTCGTGCCGGGTCTGATCCGCTCGTCGGCCGCGGAGACGAAGATGTGCAGCAGTTCGGTGGCGCCGATGCCGTTGATGATGCGCAGCCCGGTGCGCTCCCGCCAGGCCCGCCAGGTGGCCGCGGGCAGGTTCTCGCCGGCCGACACACAGCGCCGCAGGGACGAGATGTCGTACCCGGCCAGGTCGTCGAGCATCGCCCGGTAGGCGGTCGGCGCGGTGAACAGGACCGAGACCCGGTGCTCGGCGATCGCGGGCAGCAGCTGGCGGGGGCCGGCCTGTTCGAGGAGCAGGGAGCTGGCGCCGGCCCGCATCGGGAAGATCACCAGTCCGCCCAGGCCGAAGGTGAAGCCGAGCGGGGGACTGCCGGTGAAGACGTCGTCCTCATGCGGGCACAGCACATGTCTGGAGAAGGTGTCGGCTATGGCCAGCACATCCCGGTGGAAGTGCATGCACCCTTTCGGGCGACCCGTGGTGCCCGAGGTGAACGCGATCAGGGCCACGTCGTCGGAGGCGGTGTCGACCGCCGGGTAGGGGGTGCCGGGCACCGGGCGGTGCAGCAGGTCGTCGGCCGCGTCACCGCCGTACGTGGTGATGCGCAGGCCCGGTACCTCGGCCTTCGCCAGGTCGTCCAGGGCCCGGACGTCGCACAGCGCGTGCCGGACCCGGGCGATCTCGCACACCGTGGCCAGCTCGTGCGCGCGCTGCTGGGCCAGCACGGTGACCGCGACCGCGCCCGCCTTCAGCACGGCCAGCCAGCAGGCGGCCAGCCACGGGGTGGTGGGGCCGCGCAACAGGACCCGGTTGCCGGGTACGACGCCGAGCTCGCCGGTGAGGACGTGGGCGATGCGGTCGGCGCGGGCGCGCAGGTCGCCGTAGGTCCAGCTGGGGCCGGCCGGGGTGTGGAAGACCGGGCGGGCGGGATCGGCGTGTTCGAGCAGCTCGACGGCGCAGTTCAGCCGTTCGGGGTAGTTCAGCTCCGGCAGCTCGAAACACAGGTCGGGCCACTCGTCCGGCGGCGGGAGGTGGTCGCGGGCGAAGGTGTCGACGTGGGCCGAGAGATGCATGGCGCCCCCTTGCCTGGTGGGCTCGTGGTGGCCCTGGGGCCTGTCTGACCATTCCCGCCTGCCGACGGGAATGGTCAGACAGGCCCCAGCACATGGAGCGTATCGTGTTGGTGACGACAGTCAATGGAGCGCGATACGGTCGGGTGACAGCACGGGAGAGGGGACCGGCGATGCCTGCATTCTCACTCGGACCGGAACAAGCCGCCTGGTGTGCCGAGCTGCGCACCCTGGCCGCCGAACGGCTGCGCCCGCTCGCCGATAAGGCCGAGCCGGGCCGGGTCGACCGGCCACTGGTCGCGGAACTCGGCCGGCTGGGCCTGCTGGCCCGGCTCTTCGCCTCCGGCGCCCTCGACCTCTGCCTGATGCGGGAGTCCCTGGCCTACGCCTGCACGGAGGCCGAGACCGCCCTCGCTCTGCAGGGCCTGGGTGCCCACCCCGTCCACGCCCACGGCACCCCGGCCCAACGGGAGCGCTGGCTGCCCCCCGTGACCGACGGCACCGCGGTGGCCGCGTTCGCGCTCAGCGAGCCGGGGGCGGGGTCGGACGCGGCGGCCCTCGCTCTGGCGGCCGAGCCGGACGGCGGTTCCGCTTGGCGGCTCACCGGGCGGAAGTGCTGGATCTCCAACGCCCCCGAGGCCGACTTCTACACCGTCTTCGCGCGGACCACCTCCGACGCCGGCGCCCGTGGCGTGACCGCCTTCCTCGTCCCCGCCGACCGGCCCGGCCTCACCGGCGCCGCCCTGGAGATGCTCTCCCCGCACCCCATCGGCAGTCTCGACTTCGACGCCGTCCCCGTGACCGAGGACGACGTGCTCGGGGAGGTCGACCGCGGTTTCCGGGTCGCGATGGGCACGCTCAACCTGTTCCGGCCGAGCGTCGGCGCCTTCGCCGTCGGCATGGCCCAGGCCGCGCTCGACGCGACGCTCGCCCATACCGCCCGACGGGACGCCTTCGGCGGCAAGCTGATGGACCTGCAGTCCGTCGCCCACCAGGTCGCCGAGATGGCCCTGCGCACGGACGCGGCCCGCCTGATGGTGTACGCGGCCGCGACGGCGTACGACGAGAGCGCCCCGGACGTGCCCAAGCGGGCCGCGATGGCGAAGCTGCTGGCCACCGAGACCGCGCAGTACGTCGTCGACGCCGCCGTCCAACTGCACGGAGCCCGGGCGCTGGAGCGGGGCCATCTGCTCGAGCATCTTTACCGCGAGGTGCGCGCCCCGCGGATCTACGAGGGCGCGAGCGAGGTCCAACGGGGCATCATCGCCAAGGAGTTGTACGCCACCGCCATCCGAGAGGACCGCCCGTGACGACCGAGCGCATCAACCCGCCCGAGCTGTCCCCGCCCACGGGCTTCTCCCACGCCGTCGTCGCGGCCGGCTCCCGCGTGGTGTTCCTGGCCGGCCAGACCGCCCTCGACACCGACGGCAAGGTCACCGGCGGCACGCTCCCCGAGCAGTTCGAGAAGGCGCTCACCAACCTCCTCACCGCCCTCGACGCGGCCGGCGGCACCCCCGCCGACCTCGCCCGCGTCACCGTCTACGCCACCGACGTCGCCGCCTACCGTACCCACGCCCGCCAACTGGGCCGCATCTGGCAGCAGTTGGCCGGCCGGCACTATCCGGCGATGGCGGTCGTGGAGGTCGTACGGCTGTGGGACGAGCAGGCGCTGGTGGAGCTGGACGGGTTCGCGGTGCTGCCGTAGCGAGTCAGAGCGCCAAGGTCGACGTAAACGTCAGTGAGGCAGCGTGCGCTCGGCTCTCGCGGCGCACTCAGAACCGCGTCTCCGGTCAGCCTCCGCAGAGTGTGATGATGCGGACAACTCCCGGACGGTTTCCATGACGCGCCACCGATGGGGTGACGATCACGCCCGGTGGCACGGCCGCCCGGTACCAGTGGAAGCCCCCACCCCACGGAACCGGGAGGTATCCCATGCCCGTACGCCCCACCCTTGCCGCCGCCCTCGGTGCCGCCGCGCTGCTGTGCGCGGCCGTCGGCCCGGCCACCGCCGAGGCGGGCGACACCGTCACCGTCGCCCCCACCGGCCGGATCGCCGCCGACGGCACCGTCACCCTCTTCGGCACCTACCGCTGCACCGGCAACACCGGACCGGTCTTCGTCAGTTCCTCGGTCAGCCAGGGCGACAGCCGGCTCAAGCACGGCATCGGCGGCAGCGACGCCCGGTGCGACGGCGCGGAGCACCCCTGGCAGAACTCCGGCAAGGTCTCGGCCGGCTCCCTCGGGACCGGCCCGGCCCAGGTGGAGGCCACCGTCATGGAGCTGCGGCCTTCGGGCATCGCACCGCTGCCGGCCTTCCACGCGGTCCAGGAGCAGGACGTCACCCTCGTCCAGGGGTGACACCCGCGCCGAGCGGCCCGGCAGCCGGCCGCCCGTCGATCTCGAGGACGGTCCGGGACCCTCGAGCAGGCGGCGGGCGCGGTGCTCGGTGTCGAGTTCGTCGATGATCCGGT
>NZ_JBSFHY010000082.1:0-16464 GCF_053597295.1 Streptomyces sp. NPDC001450 | reverse complement strand
TAGCCGACACAGAGGCAGTCGCCGCCGATGTACAGATCACCCTCGACCCCCACCGGACACGGCTCCATGTCCCCGTCGAGCACGTAATAGCGCGCATTGTCGATGGGACGGCCGTAAGGAATGCTGCGCCAGTCCGGGTCGATCTCACGGACCCGGAAGTAGTTCGACCACACCGTCGCCTCGGTCGCCCCACCAAGACTGATGATCTCCGCGTTCCCGAACACCCCGCGGACCTCGTCCGGCAACGACAACGGCGTGTAGTCACCGGAGAGGAACACCAGGCGGAGGTCGTCGGTTCCCTGGTACCCGGCGTTCCCGGAAAGCAGGGAGGCCACCTGGTTGAGGGTGGTGGGCACCGAGTCCCAGAAGGTGATCGGCTCGGTGAGCAGCAGGTCGAGCAGGAGCTGGGGATCGCGCTGCTCGGCTTCGTCGGCGACGTACAGCCCACCACCGCAGCCCAGGAGACCGAAGATGTCGAAGACGGAGAGGTCGAAGCCGAGCGAAGTCACGCACAGCCCGACGTCGTCGGGGCCGAAGTCGAAGGTGCGGTAACACCAGTTGAGCAGGTTGTGCACGGGGCGATGGGTGACCTCGACACCCTTGGGCTTTCCGGTGCTGCCGGAGGTGAAGACGACGTACGCGGTGTTGTCCGGCCCGGCGACCGGTTCCGGATCGGGGAGTGCGGCCTGCGCCGCGCGGGCCTCGTCCACCTCGATGACCTGGACGCCGTCCGGGACCGTCCAGCGTTCGGTGTCGGAGGTGGACACCACCGTGGTCGCTCCGGTGTCGGCGAGCATGCCGGCGACGCGCTCGGCCGGCAACGACGGTTCCAGGGGCAGGTAGGCGCCGCCGGCCTTGAGCACGCCGAACACCGCGGCGATCATGACCGGGCCGCGGCGGATGCCGACCCCGACGACGGTCTGCGGGCCGACGCCGCGCTCCTTGAGGTCCCAGGCGATACGGTTCGCCCGCTGGTTCAGCTCGCCGTAGGTCATGGTCCCGCCGGCCCAGCGCAGCGCGATCGCGTCCGGCCGTAGCCGGGCCTGCTCCTCGAAGAGCAGGTGAACCGGGCCCGGACAGGGGAAGTCCCGGGCCGTGTCGTTCCACTCCACGAGGATCTTGTGGCGCTCGTCCGCGTCCAGCGGCCGGCCCGCGGCCTCGCGCGGTGCGGCCGTGGTGCCGTGCTCCGGCTGCGCGTCGGCCGGTATGCCGAGCGCGCCGACGGTGGCCCGCGGGTCGGCCACGACCTGCTCCACCACCCGTACGAACCCCGCCGCGAATCCCTCGACCGTCGAGCGGTCGAAGAGGTCGGTGGCGTACTCGATCTCCCCCACGACCGACCCGTCGGACTCGTCCGGCGCGAGGTTGAAGAACAGGTCGAACTTCGCCGAGCCCGTCGGAACGGGCTCCATGGACACCGTCACGCCCGGCAGGTCCAGCTCCGGCCGCGCGTTGTTCTGCCACGCGAGGACGACCTGGAACAGCGGGTGATGGGCGGTCGACCGCTCCGGTCGCAGGAGCTCCACCAGGCGCTCGAACGGCACGTCCTGGTTGTCGTACGCCGCGAGCGCCTTCTGCCGGACCTGTTCCAGCACCCGGTCGAACGACCGGTCCGCGCTGACCTGGACCCGCAGCGCCCAGGTGTTGACGAAGAATCCGATCAGGTCGTCGAGCGCCTCGTCGGTGCGGCCCGCGATCGGGGCACCGACGGTGATGTCCTCGTCGCCGCCGAGCCGGTGCAGCAACATCACGAGCGCGGCCTGGAACACCATCGACACCGTCACGCCACGCGCCCGCGCCAGCTCCTCGACCCGTGCCCGCACCTCGCTCGGGAGCCCGAGTTCAACGGATCCGCCACGGAAACTCGCCACCTCGGGGCGGGGTCGGTCCAGGGGCAGCGACAGCGGTCGCGAGACCCCCGCCAACTCCTCGCGCCAGTGGGCCGCCTGGACCGACAGGACGCTCTGCGGATCGGATTCGTCCCCGAGCAGTTCCTGCTGCCACAACGCGTAGTCGGAATACTGCACGGGCAGCTCGGTCCATTCCGGGGCGCTCCCGGCCGCGCGGGCCCGGTATGCCGCCGAGATGTCCCGGGCCAGGGGTGCCAGCGATCCGCCGTCTCCGGCGATGTGGTGAATCACCAGCACCAGCACGAATTCCTGTTCGCCGCACTGGACGACGGATCCCCGCAGGGGTACGTCGACCGCCAGGTCGAACCAGCTGCCGGCCACCGACGACACGACGCCCGGCACCCGGTCGGGCGCGACCCGGCCCCAGTCCTGCCAGGGCAGTTCGATCTCGGCGGGGTCGAGGACGCGCTGGAACGGCTGGCCGTCCAGGTCGTCGAACACCGTCCGCAGGACCTCGTGCCGGACCATCACGTCATGGAAGGCGGCGCGTAACGCGGTCGTGTCGAGCGTGCCGTGGAAGCGCAGGAGCAGCGGGATGTTGTAGGTCGAGGAAGGGCCCTCGAAACGGTTGATGAACCACATCCGCCGCTGCGCGTAAGAGAGGGGAATCATGGTGCTTCTACCTTTCGCTCATCCTGCGCAGCGGCTTTCGGGAAGAGGCAGACATCTCGTTCCAACGGCCGGTCAGCTCGGCAACGGTGGGGGCGGTGAACAGGATCCGGATCGGGATTTCCACGCCCAGCTCGGCGCGCACCCGGGCCACCAGACGGGTGGCCAGCAACGAGTGTCCGCCCAGGGCGAAGAAGTCGTCGTCGATGCCGACCCGCTCCAACCCCAGCACCTCGGCGAACAGCCCGCACAGCACCGTCTCCCGCGGGGTGCGCGGAGCCTGGTACTCGTCCCCGTCGAACTCGGGCCGCGGCAGCGCCGGGCGGTCCAGCTTCCCGTTCGGTGTCAGCGGCAGCTCCGCCAGCACGACGAACGCGGCCGGAACCATGTACTGGGGCAACCGCTCCCCCACCAGCGTCCGCAGCTGCTCCGCGGGTGGCACGGCGCAGCCCGGCTCGGGCACCAGGTACGCCACCAGTTGCCGGTCGTCCGGGTTGTCCTCGCGGAGGATGACGGTCGCCTGGCGGACGGCCGGATGACCGGTCAGGGTGCGCTCGATCTCGGCGGGCTCGATGCGGAACCCGCGCAGCTTGATCTGGTGGTCGGAGCGCCCGAGGTACTCGACCTCACCCGTGCCGGTCCAGCGGGCCAGATCCCCGCTGCGGTACATCCGCGTGCCCGGCGGACCGAAGGGATTGGCCACGAACCGCTCCGCGGTCATTCCCGGCCGGCCGTGGTAGCCGCGGGCCAGGCCGTGCCCGGCGATCCACAGATCACCCGTCACACCGGGCGGCACGGGGTGGAGCGTGCGGTCGAGGATGAGGATCTGCGCGTTGGTGACGGGGCCGCCGATGGAGGGAGGCATGCCGGCGGTGCCGGGGTCGAGGCAGGCGGCCGTGGAGTAGATGGTGGCCTCGGTGGGGCCGTAGAGGTTGGTGACCTCGGCGGCGTGCTCGCACAGGGTGTGGGCCAGTGCTGTGGGCAGGGCCTCGCCGCTGGTGATCACGCGCAGCCCGGTCAGGCAGGCCGGGGCGTGGGTGACCAGCACCTGCCAGAGGGCGGGGGTGGCCTGCATGAGGGTGATGCCCGCCCGCTGGACGAGGTCGAGCAGCGCCGAGGGCTGGGTGATGGTGTCCTTGCCGGCCGGCACCACCCGGGCACCGGTCAGCAGGGGCAGGAACAGTTCCAGCGCGGCGATGTCGAAGGCGACGGTGGCGACGGCCAGCAGCCGGTCGTCCGGCGACAGCGAGAAACGGTCCCGCATGCCGGTGAGCAGGTTGCTCAGGGCGCCGTGCTCGATGACCACGCCCTTGGGCTTTCCGGTGGAGCCGGACGTGTAGATGACGTAGGCGCTGTGGTGGAAGCCGACCGCGGTCCCCGGGTCGTGGGCGGGGTGGGCGGACAGGTCCGCCTCGGCCAGCCGTCGCGGGTCCAGCACCAGCACCGGTGCGCTGTCCTCGACCACGGACCGCACCCGCGCGGCCGGATACTCCGGGTCCACCGGCACATAGGCACCGCCGGCCTTCCACACCGCGAGCAGTGCCGCGACCAGGTCGAGCGAGCGGGGCAGCAGCACCACCACGCGCGACTCCGGCCCCACGCCCTGCTCGATCAGCCAGTGCGCCATCCGGTTGGCGCGCTCGTCCAACTCCCGGTAGGTCAGCCGGTGACCGTCGAACTCGACGGCCACCGCGTCCGGTGTCGCGGCCGCCTGCTCGGCGATCAGCTCGGGAACGGTCCGCTCGGGCAGCGGGGCCGCGGTGTCGTTCCAGCCGTGCAGCACCTGCTCGCGCTCCGCGTCGGAGATCACGTCGATCGCGCCGACGGTGGTCTCCGGGTCGGCGGCGAACTGCCGCAGCACCCGCACCAGCCGGCCGGCGATCACCTCCACCTCGGCCTGCGCGAAGGCGTCGCGCCGGTACTGGAAGGAGAGGCGCAGCAGCGGGTCGGCCGCCGCGATGACGGTCAGCGGGTAGTGCGGTGGGGCGTACGGGCGGATGCCGGTCACCGCCAGGTCCGCGGACGCGGCCGCCGCGGAGAGGCCGACGCGGTCGACGGGGAACGACTCGAAGACCACGAGCGTGTCGAACAGCGCGCTCAGCCCGGTCGACCGCTGGATGTCGGCGAGCCCGAGGTGGTGGTGGTCCAGCAGCCTCGCCTGGGCGTCCTGCAGCCGCCCCAGCAGCTGCGGGAGGCGGTCGGCCGGCGTGCACCGCACCCGCACCGGCACCGTGTTGATGAACAGGCCGATCATCGCGTCCACGCCCGGCAGTTCGGACGGCCGGCCGGCGACGGTGGTGCCGAACAGCACGTCCTCGCGACCCGTCAGCTCGGCGAGTACGACGGCCCACGCGCCCTGCACCAGGGTGTTGGGGGTGACGCCCCACTCGGCGGCTCGACGCGCCAGCCTGGTGGCGTCCTCGCCGGTCAGTGCCGCGTCGACCTGCCCGCTGCCGCCGCCGGCCGGGCGTGCCGTGGGCGCCAGGAGGGTCGGCTCCGCCACGCCTGCCAGCTCCGTGGCCCACGCCTGGGCCGACCGTGCCGCGTCCTGCCGCGACAGCCACCGCAGGAAGTCCCGGTAGCCGTGGGCGCGGGGCGGGTGGGCGTCGTGGCCGCCGGTCGCGTACAGGTCCATCAGTTCCCGCTCGATCAGCGGTACCGACCAGCCGTCGAGCAGGACGTGGTGGGCGGTGAGCGCCAGCTCGGCCCGTTCCGGTCCCAGCGTGACGAGGGTGAGCCGGAGCAGCGGCGGGCTGTCGGGGCGGAAGCGGGTGTCCCGCTCCTCGGCGAGGATCTCCTCGAGCCGCGCCTCGGCCTCGGGCTCGCCGGTGAGGTCCACCTGCCGCCAGGGCAGGGGGACGTCGTCCACCACGATCTGCACGGACTCGCCGGCCGCGCTCGACAGGAACGCGGCCCTCAGGTTCGGGTGCCGCCCCAGCAGGGCCTGGCCCGCGGCCCGCAGGCGCGGCGCGTCCACCGGGCCGCTGAGCCGGAACACGAACTGCGTCTGGTAGGCCTCGGAGGCCGTGTCCGCGAGCATCGTGTGGAACAGCAGGCCGTCCTGCAGCGGGGTGAGCGGCCACACGTCGCTCACCCGGCCGAACCGGCTCTGCCAGGTGTCCAGTTCGACCTGGTCGACGTGCACCGGCGCCACATCGGACGGGGTCAGGCCGGTCGCGCCCGTCGTGACCAGGGTGTGCAGGCCTCGCAGGGCGGCGCACCAGGTGTCGGCGAGGTCGCGGACCTCGTCGGCGGGCAGCACGCCGGTGGCGAAGGTGAACAGGGCGGTGAGCCGGGCGCCGTCCCCTGTGTCGGTCACCAGGGAGTTGAGTTCGAGTGCGCTGAGCGCCGGCATGTCGGGGTCGGGTGCCGCGACGAGTTCGGGGCATTCCGGGGCGGGCTTCCATCCGGGGCCGCGTGCCGGTTCTGGGCCGTCGAAGGAGAAGTGGCCGAGGAAGTTGAATCCGATCTCGTCCGCCGGGTACGGGCGCAGCAGCGCCGCGGTCTCGTCGTTGAGGTAGCGCAGCAGGGTGTAGCCGATGCCGTGGTCGGGCAGCGCGCGCCGCTGCTCCTTCACCCGCTTGAGGGCGTCGTCGGCGGCCGCTCCCCCGGCGATCGCCTCGTCGACGTCGATGCCGGCGAGGTCGAACCGGACCGGGTGGACGGTGGTGAACCAGCCGACCGTGCGGGACAGGTCCGCGCCCGGGGCCAGCTCCTCCTGCCGGCCGTGGCCCTCCAGGCGTACGACGGTGGCGCCGTCGGTCACGCCCCGCCGGTGCCGGGCCAGCGCCAGGACGAGGGCGGTGAGCAGGACGTCGTCGACGCCGCTGCGATACGCCGCCGGCACCGACGTCAGCACGGCCTCGGTGAGGTCGCCCGGGAGCTGGACACGAAGGGTTTCCGTCGCCGCGGTGACGTCGGCCTTCGGGTCGAACGGCCGGGATCCGACGGCGGCCGCGGGGGCGGCGAGCATGTCGCGCCACAGCTCCGCCTCCGCCGCCCGCCCGGGCCGGGTCGCCTCGTCGGCCAGCGCGTGCAGCCAGCGCCGCATCGACGTCCCCACCGCAGGCAGCACCGGCGCCTCGCCGGTGCGGGCCTGCCGCCACGCCTCGGCCAGATCGGGGAGCAGCACCCGCCAGGACATCCCGTCGACGACCAGGTGGTGCGCCGCGACCAGCAGCCGTCCGGGGCCGCCGGTGCCCGGCTCGAACCACACCAGCCGGAGCATCCTGCCGTCCGATGCCTTGATGTCGCGTGTCGCGGCGGCCGCCTCGGTGCGCAGCAGCGCCTGCCACGGGTCCCCGCTCCAGTCCCCCGGGCACTCGACCCGTCTGACGAGCCGGGCCGCGTCGACCGAGCCGGGCGGGTGCACCAGCAGACCGTCGTCGACCAGTTGGGCACGCAGTACGTCGTGCCGGTCGAGGACGGCGCGCACCGTGGCGGTGAGGTTGTCGCGGTCCGTCTCGGCCGGTACCTCCAGCACCAGCCACTGCGCGAGCCGGTCGAGGCCGGGTCCGCGCTCGGCGACCAGCCGTGCCATCGGCGGCAGCGGCAGCAGGCCGATGCCGCCGCCGTCGAGTTCGGCGAGTGCCGTCGGGGCGGTGTCCCGGGTGGCGGCCGCGGCCAGCGCGGCGACGGTACGGCACTCGAACACGGTGCGCGGGCTGAGCGCGAGGCCGGCCGCCCGGGCGCGGGCCACCACCTGGATGGCCCGGATGCTGTCGCCGCCGAGCGTGAAGAAGTCGTCGTCCACCCCGATCCGGCTGAGCCCGAGCACCTCGCCGAACGCCGCCGCCAGGACGTGCTCCTCGCTGGTGCGGGCCGGCCGGTGAGCCTGGCCGGTGAACTCCGGCTCGGGCAGCGACGCCCGGTCCAGTTTGCCGTTCGCGGTCAGCGGCAGCCGGTCGAGCGCGACGAACGCTGCGGGTACCAGGTGGGCGGGCAGCCGGGCCGCGACGAAGCCCCGCAGCTCGGCGATGTCCAGCCCAGCATGGAGGTCCCAGTCCACGCCGGACCCGCCGATGCCCCCGGAGGTGGTCGGCACGATGTAGGCGACGAGCTGGGCGGCCCCGTCGGCGCCGCGGCCGCGCCGGGCGAGGACGGCGGCCTGCGCCACTCCGGGGTGCGCGGCCAGCGTCGCCTCGATCTCCGCGGGCTCGACCCGGAAGCCGCGGATCTTCACCTGGTGATCGGCGCGTCCGGCGAACTCCAGCTCACCGTTCTCGTTCCAGCGCGCCAGGTCGCCCGTCCGGTACATGCGCCGCCCGGGCGGGCCGAACGGGCAGGCGACGAAGCGTTCCGCGGTCAGGGCCGAGCGGTCGTGGTAGCCCCTGGCGAGGCCGGCGCCCGCGATGTACAGGTCGCCGTACACCCCGGGCGGGACCAGTCCGAGCCGGCTGTCGAGCACGTACAGCGCGGTGTTCCAGATCGGCGTGCCGATCGGTATGGTGCTCGCTCCGGGCCGGTACCGCCACGCCGTGACGTCCACGGCCGCCTCGGTCGGCCCGTACAGGTTGTGCAGCGGCGCACCCAGCAACTCGTGGAAGCGCGCGGCGAGTTCGGCGGGCAGTGCCTCGCCGCTGCAGATGACGCGGCGCAGGCCGGTGCAGGCGCCCGCAGCCTCGTCGTTGACGAACTCGGCGAGCATCGACGGAACGAAGTGCAGCGTCGTGACCCCGGCGCGCCGGATCAGCTCCGCGAGGTAGGTCGGGTCGCGGTGCCCGTCGGGCCGTGCCACGACGAGGCCGGCTCCGGTGATCAGCGGCCAGAAGAACTCCCAGACCGACACGTCGAAGGAGGCCGAGGTCTTCTGCAGCACCCGGTCGGAGCCGTCCAGCCGGTAGCGGTCCTGCATCCACAGCAGTCGGTTGACGATCGCGGCATGCGTGACGACGGCGCCCTTGGGACGGCCGGTCGATCCCGAGGTGTAGATCATGTACGCCGGGTGCTCGACGGAGTGCGGCGCGAGCGCGGTGGGTCCGTCGGTGAGCTGGGCCTCGTCGACCGTGATCAGGGGGATGTCGGTCCGGGGCAGCCGGTCCGCCGTGCCCTTGACCGACAGGAGCAGTGTCGGCCTGGCGTCTTCGAGCATGAACTCCACGCGGGCGGTGGGGTAGTCGGGGTCGACCGGGACGTAGGCGGCGCCCGCCTTCAGTACGGCGACCAGCGCGACGACCAGCTCCAGTGACCGGGGAATCGCGACGGCGACGAACCGTTCCGGCCCCGCGCCGCCCTCGACGAGCAGACGGGCCAGACGACCGGACCGGTCGGCCAGCTCCCGATACGTCAGGGAGGTGTCCTCGAAGGTCACCGCGATCGCGTCGGGGGTGGCGCCGGCCTGCCGCTCGAGCAGCTCCGTCAGCGTCAGGACCGACGGGGTGACCTCAGGGCCGGAGTACTCGGTGAGGAGCGCGTGGTGTTCGTCGGTGCTGAGCACGCTGACCTCTGCGAGCCGGGCGCGCGGGTCGGCCAGAGCGGCCCGCACGAACGTCACGAACCTGTCGGCGAGACCGGCGACGTCCTCGTCCCCGTAGTGCGCCCGCGGGGCGTCGAACCGGACGAACAGGTCGCTGTCGGCGCCGCCGTCGGTGTAGGTCGAGACCATCACCTCGTCGATCACACCGAACGTGCCGCCGGCGAACCGTGCCACGCTGCCCGCGAGATCGAGCGCCTCGACGAAGGGGATCACGTTGACGAGGGTGCCGAACGGGCTGCGCACCGAACCTGCGTGCCCCGCCGCCCGCTTGATCAGGGACACGTCGTGGCCCGCGTGCCGCAGCACGCGCCGCCGCTCCTGGCCGAGCGCCTCGGCCAGTTCCACGAGTGTCGCCGCGGGCGGCACCTCGACCCGGATCGGCAGCCGGTTGGAGAGCAGGCCGAGTGACCGTCGCAGGGCGCCGACGCGGTGGTTGACGGTGAATTCGTGCAGCGGTTCCGGCACGGCGCACAGGTGCTGCAGGAACGCGGTGGCCGCCGCCGCGAGCAGATCCGGCAGGCTCGTCCCGACCGCGTCGGCCGTGCGCCTCCAGGCGGCGAGTTCGGCGGCCGGGATCCACTCGGTGCGGGTGGTCATGCCCAGCGGCTCGGTGAGGCTGTCCCAGTGCCCGGCCGCCCGGCCGTCGCCGGCGGGACGGACTCCGGTGGGGAGCCGCGCCGCGGACGGCTGGTCGGCGAGGTAGTCCCGCCAGAACTCCTCGGCCTCGGCGAACCGTTTGGATGCCCGGTACGCGGCATCCTTCTGCTGAGCGTCTCCCCGCGCGTTCAGGGGAAGCTCCGGTACGGCGGAACCGGAGCGCAGCGCACGGTAGATCTCCGCGATCCGCTGGGACAGCAGCGTGACGACGCCGAACGCGTCGGTGACGATGTGGTGGAAGACGAGAACCAGGAGGTGGCGGGTGGCGCCGAGCCGGATCGAACCGATCCGGAAGACCGCGTCCGCGCCCAGGTCGAACGGCCGGCTCACCAGCTCGGCGACCACGGCTCGGGCCGCGTCGCCGGGGTCGCCGGCGCCGCTCACGTCGATGTGGAACGGCTCCGGCCGCCCCGGATCGCGGGCGACCGCGCGCAGACCGCCGTCGTCGTCCCGGCGAAAGTTCAGTGTCAGCGCCCCGGCCTCGGACACCGCCACGCGCAGTGCCTCGGTGATCAGGGGGATGTCCAGGTCACCGTCGACGTCCCACAGGGTCACCACATTGTTCGGCCGGTCGGGGGCCAGCTCCTGTTGGAGCCACATGGCCTCCTGCACCGCCGTGACGCCGGTGTAACCCATCCAGAGTCCCCCCTGTAAATGTGGTATCCAGATCAGCGGCCAGTCGCTGTGCCTGATCGTCGTCGCCGCTCTGAGGTGGATCAACCGACGTGAAAGATGTCGGCCAGAAACCCGGCCAGACCCGGACGTACGGCCCGCAGCCGGCTGGAACGACCTGATCAGGACGGCATTCGCCGCACGGCGGCGTCGACGGCCCCGGGAATGACGGTGGCCGGTGGGCGCCCGTCGGGCGGGGCCCACCGGGCTTTGACAGAAGTCGGCAAGAGATCGAAAGCGGAACCGAGGACGGCGCAATCATGGCCGCATGACTGAACCCGCTTCCCAGCCCGACGGAATCGACGCGCTGACCCATGTCTTCGACGCCGTCTACCGTGGCGAGAGCCCGTTCGGCAAGCGTCCGCCCTGGGACATCGGGGCGCCGCAGCCGGCCTTCGTGGCACTGGAGGAAGCGGGACTCATCGGCGGTGCGGTGCTCGACGCGGGCTGCGGCACCGGCGAGGACATCCTCCACCTGGCGGGCAAGGGCTACGCGGTGACGGGACTCGATCTGTCGTCCGAGGCGGTCTCCATCGCGCGGCGCAAGGCCGAGGAGCGTGGACTCGACGCCACCTTCGCCGTCGCCAACGCCCTCGAACTCGCGGGCTACGACGGACGCTTCGACACCGTCATCGACTGCGGCCTCGCGCACACGTTCGACGCCGACCGGCTGCGGACCTACGCGGCGGCGCTGCACCGCGTCTGCCGCCCGGGGGCGCTCGTGCACGTGCTGGAGGTCAGCGACCGCGGGGCCGCGCAGATGCAGGCGCGGCTGGCCGAAGTGATCGAGGGGATTCCGGCGTCGGAGCCGCCCGGCCCGAAGCGGACCGCCGACGACCTGCGCAGGGGCTTCGCCGACGGCTGGACCGTCGAGTCCGTCACCGACACCACCATGCACGGGATCCTCCCGTCCGCGTCGGAACCCCTCGAACTGCCCGCCTGGCTCGGCCGGTTCCGCCGCAACTGACCTGGGATCCATCGACCGGGGAATGTCCGAACCGCGCATCCGGCCCGTGTGAAGGTGATGAATCATGAAAGCACGCGCAGGCAGACTGCTACGGCTCCTGGCACCCTCACAGCCCAACCGGGCGACCAGGCGTACGAGCCTGCGGACCGGCACCCCGGCGAACCCGTCGCAGTGGAGTGGGGTCGCCCGGGGCGCCTTCCGGTTCGCCTTCGTCTACGCGGGGTCCTACTGCCTGACGACACCGCAGATCTTCCTGACCCTGCGGGGTGGCGGGCTGGGGCACAAGCAGGAGGCGGCCGACGCCTGGGCGAAACTCTGGTCGATGCGTCCGGTGCGGAAGTGGGTGGCCTCGCACGTATTCGACAAGGAATTGGGCGAGCGCTTCGACGGCGGCGACGACCTGAACGCGTGGGTGGGGCAGTTCAGCTGGCTGATGGGCGCCGCCGCGGCCACCCCGGTCTGGTCCTTGCTCGACCGGCGCCGGACGAACTACGAGACGCTGGACTCGTGGTTCAGGTTGGTGGTCCGGTTCTGTCTCGCGGGGCAGATGTTCTCCTACGGTGCCGCCAAGGCCATTCCGTTGCAGTTTCACATGCCACTGACCAAACTCGTCGAGCCGTTCGGCAATTTCAGCCCCATGAGCGTGCTGTGGGCGCAGACGGGCTCCTCCAAGCCGTACCAAGTCATGCTGGGCTGCGCGGAAATCGCCGGCGGACTGCTGCTGATCCTGCCGCGGACGGCGACACTGGGTGCGCTGCTGTGCGCGATGGAACTGACCCAGGTGTTCATCCTGAACATGACCTTCGACGTCCCGGTGAAGATCCATTCGTTCCATCTGCTCCTGCTGAGCCTGGTGTTGCTGGCACCGGAGTCGGCGCGCCTGGCCGAAGCCTTTCTGTCCGACCGGACGGTCCGCCCGTCGTCCCGGCAGGAACTGTTCCGCTCACCCGGCGCGAACCGGATCGCCGCGGCCGCGCAGGTCGCCGCGGGTCTGTGGCTGCTGCGCGCACAGCTGCGCAACGACTGGTCGGTGTGGAAGACGTACGGCGGCGGACGGGAAAAGCCCGAACTGTACGGCATCTGGAACGTGGAGGAATTCTCGGTCGACGGTGAGCAACAGCCCCCGCTGACGACCGACGGACAACGATGGCGTCGCGTCGTTTTCGACTCCGCCGACGCCGTCACCATCCAGCGCATGGACGATTCCCTCGACGGCGGCTATGTCGCGGCGGTCGACATGGACGGCCATTCGATGAGCCTGCTCAAGATGGCCGATCCGAAGTGGACCGCGGCTTTCGCGCTGCGGCGTTCCGCCGACGACGAGCTGATCCTGGACGGCGAAGTCGACGGCTACCGGCTGCGGGTACGACTGCACCGGCTGAATCTCGCCACATTCCCTCTCGTCGACCGCGGTTTCCACTGGGTGCAGGACAACTCGTACATGGCGTAACGGCGGCGTGGTAGCTTCGGTCCCCAGTAGCGGTATCCGATGACCTCAGTTGACACATTCCAAACAACAACGGCATTCCGGCGTTCGTACCGACGCGCAACGTGTCCGGCAAACGAGGTCAAAATCAGGTCGATTTGGGCCGCACGACGTCGGCGTGCCGTGGCCAACCCATGGGAGGGACGCCATGACCGCCGGCACGAGGACGGACTTAGAGTCGTCTGCGCTGCACGCTGCCGACAGCCACGATCTGATCCGCGTGCACGGTGCGCGTGAGAACAACCTCAAGAACGTCGACGTCGAGATCCCCAAGCGCCGGCTGACGGTGTTCACCGGTGTCTCCGGCTCGGGCAAGAGCTCGCTGGTGTTCGACACGATCGCCGCGGAGTCGCAGCGGCTGATCAACGAGACCTACAGCGCCTTCATCCAGGGCTTCATGCCCACGCTGGCGCGCCCCGAGGTCGACGTCCTCGACGGACTGACGACCGCGATCATCGTCGACCAGCAGCCGATGGGCACCAGCCCCCGCTCCACGGTCGGCACCGCCACCGACGCGGGCGCGCTGCTGCGCATCCTCTTCAGCCGGCTCGCCAAGCCGTACATCGGCTCGCAGAAGGCGTTCGCCTTCAACGTCGCCACGGCCGACGCGTCGGGCACGCTGGTGGTGAACGGGAAGAAGATCGAGAAGGGCTTCAGCGTCGTCGGCGGCATGTGTCTGCGCTGCGAGGGCATGGGCTCCGTCACCGACATCGATCCGACCCAGCTCTACGACGACTCCAGGTCGCTCGCCGACGGCGCGGTCACCGTCCCCGGCTGGAAGCCCGACGGCTGGGTGGTGCAGTCGTTCACCGAGTCGGGCTTCCTCGACCCGCACAAGCCGATCCGCGACTACACCGACCAGGAGCGGGAGGACTTCCTGCACCGGGACCCGGTCAAGGTCAAGGTGAAGGGGATCAACACCACCTACGAGGGCCTGCTCGCGCGCGTCCGGAAGTCGTTCCTGACCAAGGACAAGGAGTCGCTGCAGCCGCACATCCGTGCCTTCGTGGAGCGGGCGGTGACGTTCTCCGTCTGTCCCGAGTGCGACGGCACCCGGCTCAGCGCGCTGACCCGGTCCTCGAAGATCGACGGCCTCAGCATCGCCGACGCCTGCGCGATGCAGATCAGCGACCTGGCCGCCTGGATCCGCGCCATCGACGACCCGTCGGTCGCGACGCTGCTGAAGGTTCTCGACGAGACCCTCAGCTCGTTCGTCTCCATCGGGCTGGGTTACCTCTCGCTCGACCGGGCGTCGGGCACGCTCTCGGGCGGTGAGGCCCAGCGCGTCAAGATGGTCCGCCACCTCGGCTCCGCGCTCACCGACGTCACCTACGTCTTCGACGAACCCACGGTCGGCCTGCACCCGCACGACATCCAGCGCATGAACGACCTGCTGCTCCGGCTGCGCGACAAGGGCAACACCGTGCTGGTCGTGGAGCACAAGCCGGAGACGATCCTGATCGCCGACCATGTGGTCGACATCGGTCCGAAGGCCGGTACGGGCGGCGGCCAGGTGGTCTTCGAGGGGTCGGTCGAGGCGCTGCGGACCAGCGGCACCATCACCGGACGGCACCTGGACGACCGGGCCTCGGTGAAGCCGTCGGTGCGCAAGCCGTCCGGCGTGCTGGAGGTGCGCGGCGCGACGACCCACAACCTGCGGGACGTCGACGTGGACATCCCGCTCGGCGTGCTCACCGTGCTCACCGGCGTCGCGGGCTCCGGCAAGAGTTCCCTGATCCACGGCTCGGTGGCCGGGCGGGACGGCGTGGTGACGGTGGACCAGTCGCCCATCAAGGGCTCCCGGCGCAGCAACCCGGCGACCTTCACCGGAATGCTCGAACCGATCCGCAAGGCGTTCGCCAAGGCCAACGGCGTCAAGCCCGCGCTGTTCAGCCCCAACTCCGAGGGCGCTTGCCCCAACTGCAAGGGCGCCGGCGTCATCTACACCGACCTGGCGATCATGGCGGGCGTCGCCACCACCTGCGAGGAGTGCGAGGGCAAGCGGTTCCAGGAGTCGGTGCTCAGGTACCGCCTCGGCGGCCGGGACATCAGCGAGGTGTTCGCGATGCCGGTGGTCGAGGCCGAGGAGTTCTTCCGCACCGGTGAGGCGCGCACACCGGCCGCGCACTCCGTCCTCACCCGGCTGGGCGACGTCGGGCTGGGCTACCTCAGCCTCGGCCAGCCGCTCACCACCCTGTCCGGCGGCGAGCGGCAGCGCCTCAAGCTGGCCACCAACATGGCCGGTACGGGCAGCGTCTACATCCTCGACGAGCCGACCAGCGGCCTGCACCTCGCCGACGTCGAGCAACTCCTCGCCCTGCTCGACCGGTTGGTCGACTCCGGCAAGTCGGTCATCGTCGTCGAGCACCACCAGGCGGTCATGGCGCACGCCGACTGGATCATCGACCTCGGCCCCGGTGCCGGCCACGACGGCGGTCGGATCGTCTTCGAGGGCACCCCCGCCGACCTGGTCGCCGCCCGCTCGACCCTCACCGGCGAGCACCTCGCGGAGTACGTCGGCGGCTGAGCGGCCCCCTCGCCCTGTGCGGCCCCGTCCCGGCAAAACCGGGACGGGGCCCGGCCAAGTTCCCGACGGAAGGTACCGACCCATGTCCTCGAACACCGACACCGAAACGGTCATCGTAGGGGCCGGCCCCGCCGGGCTCACGGCGGCGCTCGCCCTGGCCAGGTACCGCCAGCGAGTGATCCTCGTGGACAGTCGCCGCGCGCCACGGAACAGCGCGTCCGGAGGCGTCCACGGGCATGTCGGGCTGGACGGCGCCACTCCCGCCGAGATCCGCTCGCGCGCCTGGAAGGAACTCTCCCGGTACGCGACCGTGGAGCTCTTGGAGGCCGACGTCGACAGCGTGCGCACCACGGACGGCGGCCGCTTCCATGTCGGTCTCGACAACGGCGACATCATCGAGGCGCCGACCGCCCTGCTCGCCACCGGTGTCGTCGACATCCATCCGGCACAGGTGGAAGGGTTCTCGGACTGCTGGGGCCGGAGCGTGATCCACTGCCCGTTCTGCCTCGGCGAGGAGAACGCCGACCGGCGCTGGGGCGTCGTGGTGGACAACGCGGAACTCGCCACGTTCTCCGCGGTGGCGTTCCGTGCGTGGAGCACCGACACGGTCGCCATCTGCCGCGCGTCGATGCCGGGTGTCGAGAGCGCTCGCACGGCCGCGCAGAGCATGGGCGGTGACGTCGTCACGGGCACGATCAACCGCCTGCATCACCGTCAAGGGGTGCTGTACGCCGTCGAGTTCGACGACGGCCGCGTCCTGGAGCGGGAGACGCTGGTGTGGACGCCGGCGCAGCGGCAGCAGCCCGTCGTCGCCCGAGCGGTCGACGAGCTGAAACTGACCGTCGACGACGCGGGCTACCTGAGCGTGGACGACATGCAGTGCACCGACGTCCCGGGCCTGTACGCGGCCGGGGACCTGGCGTCCCGGTGGAAGCAGTCGTTCACCGCGGCGGCCGCGGCGGGTGCCATGGCGGCCGAGGCCATCCACGCGTCGTTGATCATGAGCGCCGTGCGCGGATGAACGGACACGGATGACGTCGTCGTGCGGTCGGTCCAGGGACCGACCTTCCTGACATCCTGGACCAGGCACAGGAAGCACACGGCACCGGGGGCCGCACCGTTACAGAACAAACGCGTTTCGGGACCACCCCGTGACACCTC
>NZ_JBSFHY010000081.1:0-16807 GCF_053597295.1 Streptomyces sp. NPDC001450 | reverse complement strand
CAGGCCGCTGCGGGTGTGGCGGGTGTGATCAAGATGGTGCTGGCTCTGCAGTACGGGGTGCTGCCGCGCACCTTGCACGCGGACGAGCCGTCGTCGCACGTGGACTGGTCCGCAGGCGCGGTCGACCTGCTCACCGACAACGCCGACTGGCCGCAGACCGAAGGGCATGTGCGTCGGGCGGGTGTGTCGTCGTTCGGTATCAGCGGCACGAACGCGCATGTGGTGCTGGAGGAGGCGCCGGTCCGAGAGGAGACCGAGCCGGTGAGTGCGCCGGCCGGCGGTGGTGGCCTGGTGCCGTGGGTGGTCTCGGGCCGTACGGCCGCGGCGCTGCGGGACCAGGCTGCGCGGCTCGTGGAGTTCGTGACCGCAGACGAGTCGCCGGGTGTCGCCGAGGTCGGTGCTTGTCTGGTGCGGTCGCGGTCGTTGTTCGAGCACCGGGCCGTGGTCTGGGGCACGGACCGTACGGAGTTGCTGCGCGGCCTTGAGGCGGTCGCTTCCGGTGAGGGGGCCGTGAACGCCGCCACGGGCACGGCCCGGCGAGACGCGTGCACGGCGTTCCTGTTCGCCGGGCAGGGTTCTCAACGCCTCGATATGGGCCGGGAGTTGTACGAGACGTATCCGGTCTTCGCCGAGGCCTTCGACGCGGTGGACGCGGAACTCCCGTTCGATCTGCGGGAGGTGGTCTTCGGTGAGGACGCGGAGCGTCTGAACCGGACCGAGTACGCCCAGCCCGCCCTCTTCGCCCTTGAGGTGGCGTTGTTCCGGTTGCTGGAGTCGTGGGGTGTGCGTCCGGACGTGCTGGCCGGTCATTCGATCGGTGAGATCGCGGCGGCGCATGTGGCGGGGGTGTGGTCCCTGGCGGACGCGTGCCGACTGGTCGCCGCGCGTGGCCGGTTGATGCAGGCGCTGCCCGGGGGCGGTGCGATGGTCGCGCTCCAGGCCGCTGAGGACGAGGTGCTGCCGCTGCTCAACGATGAGGTGGGTATCGCGGCGGTCAACGGGCCGCAGGCGGTGGTCGTTTCGGGTGCCTCGGATGCCGTGGAGGAGGTGGCCGCGCACTTCCGTGCCCAGGGCCGCAAGACGACCGCCCTGCGCGTCAGCCACGCCTTCCACTCCCCGCTGATGGAGCCCATGCTCGCGGACTTCCGCAAGGTCGCCGAGAGCCTGTCCTACGCGCGTCCGAGGCTGCCTCTCGTCTCCACGGTGACCGGTGCCGCCCTCACCGCCGACGAGCTCATGTCCCCGGACTACTGGGTACGGCACGTGCGCCAGACCGTGCGTTACGCCGATGCCGTGGGCACCCTCGCCGCACAGAACGTGACCCGCTACCTCGAACTCGGCCCCGACGGCACCCTCACCGCCCTCGCCCAGAGCGCCCTCGACGACCCCGAGGCGGCACTGCTCGTACCCGCGCTCCGCAAGGACCGCCCCGAGGCACCCTCGTTGGTCGGGGCACTGGCACGGCTGCACGTCGACGGGGTTCGCGTCGAATGGGTGGCCCAACTGCCCGATACCCGACCACTGTTGCTGCCGACCTACGCCTTCCAGCGGCGCCGCTACTGGCTGGACGCCTCCGATCGGCCCGGTGATGTGACCGCGGCCGGGCTCGAGCGCGCAGGGCACCCGCTGCTGTCGGCGGCCGTGCGGGTCGCCGACACAGGTGGACTGGTGCTCAGCGGGCGACTGTCCGCCCGTGCCCATCCGTGGCTCGCCGACCACCGTGTACTGGGCCGGACCATCCTGCCCGCCACCGCTTACCTCGAACTGGCCGTGTACGCCGGTGACCAGGTCGGCCTCGGACATGTCGCCGAGCTGACCCTGGAGACCCCGCTGGTGCTGCCCGAGCGCGGCGCCGTACAGCTTCAACTCGCCATAGGCGGGCCGGACGATGAAGGGCGGCGGCCGTTCAGCGTGCATTCGAGGTCCGCCGACGCCGCTGCCGGCCAGTCGTGGACCCGCCATGCGCAGGGGCTGCTCGCCGAGGAGCCCGGACCCGTGCCGCAGGACGCCGGTGCCTGGCCGCCGCCGGGTGCCGTGCCGGTCGTACCGGGTGCGGAGGGCGAGGGCGACTGGTACGAGCTGTTCGCCGCCGCAGGGTTCACCTACGGGCCCGCGTTCCGGGGACTCGGCCGCGTCTGGCGACGCGACCGGGACCTGTTCGCTGAGGTCGCGCTGCCGGAGGGCCATCGAGTCGAGGCGGCCCGCTACGGGCTGCACCCCGCCCTGCTGGACGCCGCCGTGCAGACCCTGCTCGTCGAAGCCCTGGACAGCGCGAGCGCCGATGGGGCCTCGGCCACCCTGCCGTTCGCCTGGAACGGCGTCTCCCTCTACGCGACCGGGGCGAGCGCGCTGCGCGTCCATCTGGCGCCCACCGGCCGCCCGGACGAGTACACGGTGTCCGTCGCCGACTCCGACGGCCGGCCGGTGGCCACGGCCGACAGCCTGGTGCTGCGCAGGGTCGCCGCCGGACAGATCCCCGAAGCGCCGCAGGCCGGTGCGGTGGACGCCCCGCCGCCCCTGCTGGTGCAGCGCTGGCGGCGCGCCGAGCCGCAGCCCGCCGCCCCGGCCCCCGAAACCGTGCGCTGGGCGCTGCTGGGGCAGGGCGGCGGCGGTCTCGCCGAGGCACTGGACGCGGCCGGGGTGCACCTGGAGTGCTACGCCGACCTCGCCTCGCTCGCGGCGGCCGTCGACACGGGAACCGCCCCGCCCAAGGTCGTCCTCACCACCTGCACGGCCTCCGGCGCACCCGCCCCCGAGGCCACCCGGGAGCTGCTGGCCTCGGCCGTGGACCTCGGCCGGCACTGGGTCGGCGACGAACGGTTCTCCGGTTCGCGACTGGTCCTGGTCACCCGCGGTGCCCTCGCCACCGCGGAGGCGGAGGACGTGAGCGACCTCCCGGCCGCCGCACTGTGGGGACTCGTCAGGTCCGCCCAGCTGGAACACCCCGACCGGTTGCAGCTCCTCGACCTGGACGGCGCCACCGCGTCCGGTGACGACGGCGCCCTCCGCGCCGTCCCGGCCGCGATTGCCGCCGCCCTCCCGCAGTCCGCCGTACGCGACGGAGCGCTGCTGGTGCCCGACCTGATGCCCGCAGAGACATCGACGGCCCAGGCCCCCGACTCCGAGGGCGGATCCGCGCCGACGGCACCCTTCGACCCCGACCGCACCGTCCTCGTCACCGGCGCCACCGGAGCCCTCGGCACCCTCGTGGCACGCCATCTGGTCACCGCGTACGGGGCGCGCCGGCTGCTGCTGGCGTCCCGGCGCGGTGAGGAGGCGCCGGGGGCCGGGGCCCTGATCGCGGAGCTGGCCGCGCACGGAGCCGAGGCGACGCTCGTGGCCTGCGACGTCGCCGACCCGACCCAGCTGGAGGACCTGCTCGCCCGTGTCCCCGAGGAGCATCCGCTCGCCGGTGTCGTGCATGTCGCCGGTGTCGTCGACGACGCGACGCTGACGACGCTGACCGACGCCCGGACCGACGGCGCACTACGTCCCAAGGCGGACGCGGCCTGGCATCTGCACCGGTTGACCGAGGACCGGGACCTGTCGGTGTTCGTCGTGTTCTCCTCGGCGGCGGGTACCTTCGGCGCGGCGGGCCAGGGCGCCTACGCGGCGGCCAACGCCTTCCTCGACGGGCTCGCCCTGCACCGCCGGGCCCACGACCTGCCCGCCACGTCGATCGCCTGGGGCCTGTGGGCCGCCGAGAGCGGCATGACCGCGGGGCTCGGCGCCGCCGACCGGGAGCGCATGGCCCGGGGCGGCATGCTGCCGCTGACCGCCGAGGCGGGCCTCGCACTCTTCGACGCGGCCCTCGCCCGGCCGGACGCGGCCGTGGTCGCCGTCGCCCGCGCCGCCGCGTCGGGTGCCGCACGTACCGGGGCGCGTCGTACGGTGTCCGCGGGCGCGCCGGCGGACGGCGGGCGGTCACTGGCCGTACGGCTGGCGGGACTCGCCGACGCGGAACGGCTCGCGGTGCTGCTCGACGCGGTCCGGGACCAGGTCGCCGCCGTGCTCGGTCACGACTCGACCGACGAGGTGCTGCCCGACCGGCACTTCGCGGAGCTCGGCTTCGACTCGCTGACCGCGGTGGAGCTGCGCAACCGGCTCGGTTCCATGACCGGCTTCCGGCTGCCCCCGACACTCGTCTTCGACCTCGACACCCCGCAGGCCCTCGCCGCCGACCTGGCCGAACGGTTCGCCGGAGCGGCCTCCGGCGACCCCCATGGTGCCCCGGGTACGGACCGGCCCGGCGACCAGACGGCGCAGCACTCCGCCCGCCCGCAGGACACCGTGGGCGCCCTGTTCCGCACCGCGTGCGAACAGGGCCGCATCGACGAGGGCTTCGCCCTGCTCCAGGCGGTCGCCGAACTGCGACCGGTCTTCGAGTCCCCGGCAGGCCTGACCGGCCCGGCCGCCGGGCTGCGGCTGGCCGCGGGGGACGAGGGCGCCACGCTGATCTGCTTCAGCTCCTACGTGGCGCTCGCCGGAGTGCACCAGTACGCGCGGTTCGCGTCCGCCTTCCGCGGCAGGCGGGACGTATGGGCGCTGCCCACGCCCGGATTCGGGCGCGGCGAGCCGCTGCCCGCGTCCTTGGACGTGGTGGCCAGGACGCAGGCCGAGTGGGTGCTGCGGTGCGCGGACGGCAGGCCGTTCGTCCTCACCGGATCCTCCTCCGGCGGCATCCTGGCGCTCGCCACCGCCCGCCATCTGGAGAAGTCCGGGCAGCCACCCCTGGGCGTGGCCCTGCTCGACACGTACATGCCGCGCGCGGACTCGCCGTTCACCCGCTTCTCCGCCGAGATGCTGGGCGGGATGTTCGACCGGGAGTCGATGTTCGCGCACATGGACGCCGACCGGCTGTCCGCGATGAGCTGGTACATCCGAATGATCGGCGAGTGGGATCCGGGCGACCTGTCCGTGCCCGTACTGCTGGCGCGCCCCAGCGAGCCGCCGGTGAGCGTGGCCCAGGACGGGCCGCTGGAGCCGGGGGACTGGCAGAGCTCCTGGGACGGCGCGGGCAGCGTGGTCGACGTCCCCGGAAACCACTTCACGATGATGGAATCCCACGCCGTCACCACCGCGGGAGCCCTCACCACCTGGATCGACACGGTGCTGCCGCCGCACACCACCGGCCAGGGGCCGGCCCACCGAACCGAGGGAGCATGATGCGGGTCCTGTTCGTCACCCTGTCCGAGAAGTCCCACGTGTACCTGATGGCTCCGCTGGCATGGGCGCTCACCGCGGCGGGCCACGACGTCCGCGTGGCGAGCCAGCCGATGGCGACCGAGACCATCACCCGCGCCGGGCTCACCGCCGTCCCCGTCGGCAGCGACCACGCCATCCACCGGGACATGGCCGCCTACCGGGAGTCGCAGGACTACCGGACGGCGAACTGGAGCCGCTGCGAACGCCCCGACGTGGACTGGACGGAGCTGAAGGAGCGCTACGAGCTGAGCGTGCCCTACGCGTTCGCCGTCTACAACGACTCCATGATCGAGGACCTGGCGGCCTTCGCGCAGAGCTGGCGGCCCGATGTGGTGGTGCGGGACCCGCTGGCGTACGCCGGTGCCGTCGCCGCCCGCATCGGCGGAGCCGCGCACGTGCGCCTGATGTGGTGCGCGGACGTATGGGGCCGTACCCGGCAGACGTATCTGGAGCTGATGCGGGAGCAGCCCGAGGCCGAGCGGGTGGATCCGCTCGCGGAGTGGCTGGCGGGGAGGTCGGAGCCCTTCGGCTTCTCCTGCGACGAGGAGATGCTGCACGGCCAGGCCACCATCAGCACCCTGCCCGCGTCCCTGTCCATCCCGACGGCCTCGCCCGAACTGCCGATGCGGCACGTCCCGTACAACGGCCGTGCGGTGGTGTGGGACTGGCTGCGCGAGGCGCCCAAGCGGCCGCGGGTCTGCGTCAGCCTCGGAGCCTCCAACACCGAGGACTACGGCGGCGACTACGTGTCCGTGCAGGAGATCCTCGAAGCCCTCGCCGACGAGGACGTGGAGGTCGTGGCCGCGCTGCTGCCCGCACAACGGGACAAGCTCACCTCGATCCCCGGCAACGCCCGGGCCGTCGACTCGGTGGCCCTGAACACGCTGCTGCCGAGCTGCTCGGCCGTCGTCCACCACGGCGGATACGGCAGCTTCGCCACCGCCATGGCCCACGGAGTGCCCCAACTGGTGCTCTCCACCCTGGTCTCCGACCACGAACTGCGCGGCCGGGCGCTCCAGCGCGCGGGTGCCGGCGTCTACCTGCACCACCGGGACGCCACCGCAGAGAAGGTCCGCGACCACATCCGGCAGTTCACCGGGCAGCCGGAGTACGCCGACGCCGCCCGGCGGCTGCGCGCAGACTGCGAGGCCATGCCGACCCCGAAGGACGTGGTGGCGTCCCTGGAACGACTGGCGGAGGTCAGCTGACCGTTCCATCGGCCACACCGAGGCCCGTCACCGGGTCCCCCCGACCGCTGCACACCAGATCACCACAGGAACAGGACAAGAGACCATGAAGATCAACGTGGACCGCGAGCGCTGTGTCGGAGCCGGTCAGTGTGTGCTGGCCGCTCCCGGCGTCTTCGACCAGAGCCGTGAGGACGGCCTCGTGGAACTGCTGCAGGCCGAGCCGTCGCAGGATCTGCACACCGCCGTGAACGAGGCGGAACTGATCTGCCCCTCCGGCGCCATCGAGATCCAGTCCTGACGGCCGGCTCCCTCACCGACGACACCAGTTAGGCGGGATGGAAACCGTGAAGGCTCTCGTGCTGTCAGGAGGTGCGGGGACCCGGCTGCGGCCGATCACGCACACCTCGGCCAAGCAGTTGGTGCCGGTCGCCAACAAGCCCATTCTCTTCTACGGCCTGGAGGCGATCGCCGACGCCGGGATCACCGACGTCGCGATCGTGGTGGGCGACACCGAGAACGAGATCCGGCAGGCCGTCGGCGACGGCTCCGACTTCGGTCTCGACGTCACCTACCTCCGGCAGGAGGCACCGCTGGGGCTGTCCCACGCCGTGCTCATCGCCCGCGACTTCCTCGGCGACGACGACTTCGTGATGTTCCTGGGGGACAACTTCGTCTTCGGTGGCATCACCGACTCCGTCGACGAGTTCCGCAAGGAGCGCCCGGACGCCCAGCTCCTGCTCACCCGGGTGCCCAACCCGTCCGCCTTCGGCGTCGCCGAACTCGACGACCTGGGGCGGCTGGTGCGGCTGGAGGAGAAACCCGAGCAGCCCCGCAGCGACCTGGCACTGGTCGGCGTGTACCTGTTCAGCCCGGCGATCCACCAGGCGGTGCGCGCCATCGGCCCTTCCCCGCGCGGTGAACTGGAGATCACCGACGCCATCCAGTGGATGCTGGACCGGGACCGGGACGTGCGCACAACGGTGATCACGGGCTACTGGAAGGACACCGGGAACGCCGCGGACATCCTTGACGTCAACCGCAGACTGCTGGACCTGCTGGAGTACCGGGTCGACGGGGACGTCGACGAGCGCAGTGAGATCGTGGGCCGGGTGCACATCGACGCCGGAGCCGTCATCCGCGGCTCCCGCATAGTGGGGCCCGCGATCATAGGCCCCGGCACCGTCGTCGAGGACTCCTACATCGGCCCGTCGACGTCCATCGCGGAGGACTGCGTCATCCGCAACAGCGAGATCGAGTTCTCGATCATCCTGCGCGAGTCCGTCTTCGACAGCATCCGCCGGGTGGAGGGCTCGCTCGTCGGCCGCAACGTACGCGTCTCCCTCGGCCCCCGGGTGCCCTCCGCCCACCGGCTGGTCATCGGGGACCACGGGCGGGTGCAGATCTCGTCATGACCGACCCGCACCGCGCACCCGCCGTCCCGGCCACCACCCGCGTCCTGGTGACCGGTGGGGCCGGCTTCATCGGCTCCCACCACGTCAGAACCCTGCTCGGTCCCGGCGGCCCGGCCGGTGTCACCGTCACCGTCCTGGACCAGCTGACCTACGCCGGCAACCCCGCCAACCTCGACCAGGTGCGCGACCATCCGGAGTTCGCCTTCGTCAAGGGCGACATCTGCGACCAGGACCTCGTCGACGACCTCATGGCGGAGCACGACGAGGTGGTGCACTTCGCTGCCGAGTCCCACGTGGACCGCTCGATCCTCAACTCCACCGAGTTCGTCCGCACCAACGTCCTGGGCACCCAGACACTGCTGGACGCGGCGCTGCGGCACGGTGTCCGCACCTTCGTGCACGTCTCCACGGACGAGGTGTACGGCTCCATCGACACCGGCGCCTGGACGGAGGAGTGCCCGCCGCGGCCCAACTCCCCCTACTCCGCCTCCAAGGCGTCCTCCGACCTGCTCGCCCTCGCCTACCACCGCACCCACGGCCTGGACGTGCGGGTGACCAGGTGCTCCAACAACTACGGCCACCACCAGTACCCGGAGAAGGTCATCCCGCTGTTCGTCACCAACCTCCTCGACGGCCGCGAGGTCCCGCTGTACGGGGACGGCGGCAACGTCCGCGACTGGTTGCACATCGACGACCACGTGCAAGGCATCGAACTCGTCCGTACCCGCGGCCGGGCCGGAGAGGTCTACAACATCGGCGGCGGCACCGAACTGACCAACCGTGAACTCACCGACCTGCTGCTCGACGCCTGCGGGGCGGGGCCGGACCGCATCGAGTACGTCCCGGACCGCAAGGGCCACGACCGCCGCTACTGCGTCGACTGGACCAAGATCCGCGACGAGCTCGGCTACCGGCCGCAGCAGGACTTCGCCACCGGCCTGGCCGAGACCGTCGCCTGGTACCGGGCGAACCGGGACTGGTGGGAGCCGCTGAAGCAGACCACCGAGGTGACCCGTTGACCGGTCCGAACGAGATCGTCGTCGTCGGCGCGGGCGCCGCCGGCGCCACCACCGCCGAGACCCTGCGACGCCAGGGCTACGAGGGCCGGCTCACCCTCGTCGGCGCCGAATCCCATCCGCCCTACGACCGGCCGCCGCTGTCCAAGCAGCTCCTCTCCGGCCGGTGGGAGCCGGACCGGATCCGGCTGCGCGGCCCCGACGCCTACGACCGCCTCGGTATCGACCTGCGACTGGGCACCGCCGCCGTCCGGCTGGACCGCACCGGCCGTGCCGTCGAACTCGCCGACGGCACCCGGCTGCACGCCGACGCCGTAGTCGTCGCCACCGGCGTACGGCCCCGGCGGCTGCCCGGCACCGAGGGACTGACCGGAGTCCACGTCCTGCGCACCCTCGACGACGCCCTCGCCCTGCGCACGGCCCTGGCCTGCGGGCCGCGTCTCGTGGTGGCCGGCGCCGGTCTGCTCGGCACCGAGGCGGCCGTCGCCGCCCGGGGTCTGGGCGCCGACGTCACACTGGTCGGTACCGGGCCCGTACCGCTCCTCGACCTGATCGGCCCGCAGGCGGCCGCACTGGTCGCCGCCGTGCACCGCGATCTCGGGCTGCGCTTCCGACAGGGCCGGGTGACCGGGGCCGAAGGCAAGGGCGGCGCCGTCACCGGCGTACGGCTGGCCGACGGGACGCTGCTGCCCGCGGACGTGGTGCTGGTCGCGGTCGGTTCGCTCACCAACACCGAATGGCTGCACGGCAGCGGCGTCCGGGTCGAGGACGGCGTCGTCTGCGACGCGCTGTGCGCGGCGGGGCCCGGAGTGTGGGCCGCCGGTGACGTGGCGAGCGGGCCCGACGTGCGCACAGGTCGCCGACGGCGACTGGAACACCGTACGCACGCCGCCGAACAGGCCGTCGCCGTCGCCCGCAACCTGCTCGCCGGCACCGGAGCGCGGCCGTTCGCGGCGCTGCCGTACTTCTGGACCGACCAGCACGATCTGAAGATCCAGGTGTTCGGGGAGGTCGGCGGCGCCGACCGGTACCAGATCCTCGAAGGCAGCCCGGCCGAGCGGAAGTTCACCGCCGTCCACGCCGTCGACGGCCGGGCCCGTGGCGCCGTCGCCGTCAACCTGCCCCGCGCCGCCCAGCAACTGCGCCCGCTGGTGGAGAGCGGAGCGGCCTGGACGGACCGGCCGCAACAGACGACGACGGTCGGCGCACCTCAGGAATGAGACCCACACCGGGCGGGCGCACCGGAGCCCCGCACCCGCGCCCCGAAGGGGCGCGGGGAACTGCGCGACCGGCCACGATGGCGCCGCGGCCTGTCGACGGCCTGCCGCGGCACCCCCAGCGGAGCGCTCAGGCGCCGTAGCCGTCGCGGTAACCGCCGCCGCGCAGCGGGTCATCGACCTCCGGCATCAGGATCGGCCACAGGCCTGCGCGCGCGTGGTAGATGTTGACGATCACCAGCATCAGCAGGGTGAAGACGCCGTACTGGGCGCCGTTGAGCGCCGGCACCACATGCACCGGCAGCGTGTACGCCATCAGCGTCCGGATCCCCGAGTCCACCAGCAGCCCGATGCCCCAGATCACCGTGGTGACCCGCCAGATCCGCCGGAAGCGCGGGACCTCCGCCCACAGTTCGTCCCAGTCCCGGCCGCCCACGGCACGCCGCTCCAGCAGCCGTCGCGAGAAACCGAACGCCAGCGGGCGCCTGCCGCGCAAGGACACGAGGAAGCCCAGCCCGGCGACGGCCGTCAGCCAGCCGTCCCGTACCAGCAGCAGCCGCGGACTGCCCCCGACCACCGACACGACGATGCTCAGCACCAGCATGGTCGTCACGAACACGCCGAGCACATCCATCCGCCGCGTCCTGACGAACCGCACCAGCGTCGCGGCCGCGGGAACGACCGCCCCGGCCGTCAACGCGATCAGATCGCTCACCCCGGCCGCCGTCAGTCCGTAGTACAGGCCGATCGGGACGCCGAGGTCCACCAGCACGGTCAGCAGCAGGGGCGGACCGGAGTCGGAGTCGGCCGGGTCACGAGCCGCCCGGCCACCGCCGACGGAGCCGTTGGAGGGCTGGTCCGGCAGGGTGCTGCCGCCGCTGGTCATGCGTTCTCCGTCCGATGGGACCGTACGCAACGGTTGCCCGGTCGCCCAACCGTCAACACTTTGACATCAGGGCGGCTGCCACGCGTAAGCGTACGTGCGGCCCCGCCCCCCGGCTCCCGGTAACCGGCCACATCGGGCCAACACTTTGGAATTCCCTAGAACTCCACGACGGTTCGTCGTCCCCCGGGCCCCCGGTGCTAGCGTCGGGCGCCAGGTCCACCCCGTGCACACGTCCTTTTCCCGCCGCGGCCGCAGGCACCGATTCCCTGCACAGCTGTCTCGGCGCACCGAGACCTGTCACCCTCCGCCGACCCAGGAGACATCTGTGACCGACGTTCAAACAACTCCCGAGTCGCCTGCGCCGACCGAATCCATACCCTCTCCTGGACCCATGCGGCTGAAGGAGATGCGCGAGATCGTCAGAAACGTCCCGCGCTATCTGTCGGGCCTGCGTGACAAGCACGGACCCGTGGTCCGCGTTCCGATGGGAAAGACCGACGCTTTCCTCATCAGCGATTTCGGCGTGGTGCAGGACGTCATCATCGCCTCCAGCCGGCGCTTCGACAAGGACGCCCAGAAGACCGGCCCCGGCCCCGACGACTGGGGCTCCACCCTCGAACGCGTCCTGGGCAAGGGCCTGGTGACCAGCGTCGGCACCTACCACCGCCGGCAGCGCCGGCTCATCCAGCCCGTCTTCCACCGTCAGCGCATCTCCGGATACGGCTCCGCGTTCGCCGGCATCGCCGACGACTTCTCGGCCAGGTTCGGCGACGACGAACGGTTCAACTTCCACGAGTCCATGTACGAGCTCGCCCTCGGCATGGTCACCCGTACCCTCTTCGACGTCTCCCTCGAAAGCGAGGCCGCCGACCGTATCCGCACCGCCTTCCCCCGCGAAGGCGGTCCGCTGCGCTGGGAACTGAGCCCGATCGGCAAGATCCTGCTGCGCCTGCCGCTGCGCGCCAACCGCCAGTTCAAGCAGGGACTGAAAGCCGTCGACGACATCGTCTACGGCATGATCGAAGACCGGCGCAAGGGCCCCGGCGACGGTGAGGACCTGCTGTCCGTGCTGCTCACCGTCACCGACGCGGACACCGGCGAACACCTCACCGATCTGGAACTGCGCGACGAGGCCATCACGTTGCTGATGGCCGGGCACGAAACCTCCTCCGGATCGCTGACCTGGGCGTACTACCTCCTCGGCACCCACCCCGAGATCCGTGAGAAGCTTCACGCCGAGATCGACGAGGTCCTCGGGGACCGGCTGCCCACCGTCGAGGACCTGCCCCGCCTCCAGTTCACCGACGCGGTCTACTCGGAGGCGCTGCGCCTGTACCCACCGGCCTGGGTGCTGGTACGCCGCGCCCTGGAGGACTACACGGCCAACGGCTATCACATCCCGCGCAACAGCGTGCTCATGGTCAGCCCGTACGTCCTGCACCGCGACGCCACCTGGTGGCCCGAGCCGGAGCGGTTCGCCCCCCAGCGGTTCCTGCCGGAGCCCGACCCGTCCGACCCGCTCACCGGCCACGCCAAGGCCCCCGGCCGCCCCAAACTCGCGTACCTGCCCTTCGGCGCCGGACCCCGTCAGTGCATCGGCAACGTCTTCGCCCAGATGGAAGGCGTCATGGCGCTGGCCACCCTCAGCCGGCACTGGGAGTTCGAGCCGGTCGGCGAACCACCGAACCGGGTCACGAGCGACTTCACCCTCCAGCCCCGCGGCGGCCTCGAGATGGTCGCCCACCGCAGGCGCTGAGGGCCGCCGACGGCCGCTGACCAGGGTGGAACTAGTAGAAGTCTCCCTAGATCACGAGCTGCCTGCGGGACTCACCCACAGGCAGCCGCCAGTATGAAAAACATCGGAACCGGCGATCGCATCGCACCCACCGATCGCATCGCAATCACCGATCGCATCGCAACCATCGATTGTCCCGCAGGTCGCGCGGCAGTCGGATCCGGCCGGAATGCGCGGCCAGAAATTGTGCTGGATCCGTAGGGCGGAGGCAGTG
This sequence comes from Streptomyces sp. NPDC001450, assembly GCF_053597295.1. Classification (NCBI taxonomy): domain Bacteria; kingdom Bacillati; phylum Actinomycetota; class Actinomycetes; order Kitasatosporales; family Streptomycetaceae; genus Streptomyces; species Streptomyces sp. NPDC001450. The sequence continues at coordinate 3,872 of NZ_JBSFHY010000081.1, read as the reverse complement.
GCCGTGTTGCCAGAAGACGCACAGGCACGGGAAAACGCGTCGGAATCCCCTCGGGGACCCGAATCCGTTGGGGGCGGGGAATTCCTGCGAGGGACGGAATCCCCCGGGCGTCCGCAAACCGCCCCGGGGGACACGGTCCGTATCCCGTCGGGATACGCAGACGCGACGACGGCCGGGAACGCGATAGCGGTCGTCGGAATTTCGTGCCGCTTTCCCCAGGCACCCGACCCCGCCGCTTTCTGGCGCCTCCTGGCCGAGGGCGAAAGCGCCGTCACCGACACCCCCGAGGACCGCCGGGACTCCCTCGCCGACCCAGCCCCGGCCGCTCCCGGAACAGTCCACCGCGGCGGTTACCTCGACCACGTGGACCGCTTCGATCCCGGCTTCTTCGGCATCTCCCCGCGCGAGGCCGCGGCCATGGACCCCCAGCAGCGCCTGGTCCTCGAACTCGGCTGGGAGGCCCTGGAGGAAGCGGCCGTCGTCCCCGCCCGGCTGCGCGGCAGCCGCACCGGCGTCTTCGTCGGCGCCATCTGGGACGACTACGCCTCCCTCGCCCGCCGCCTCGGACCCGAGGCCGTCGGCCGGCACACGCTCAGCGGCCTGAACCGAGGCATCATCGCCAACCGCCTCTCCTACGTCCTCGGCCTGCGCGGCCCCAGCCTCACCGTGGACGCCGGCCAGTCCTCCTCCCTGGTCGCCGTACATCTGGCCTGCGAGAGCCTGCGGCGCGGCGAGTCCGAACTCGCCCTGGCCGGCGGTGTCAACCTCACCCTCGCCCCCGACAGCGCCCTGGCCTCCGCCGGTTTCGGCGCCCTCTCCCCGGACGGCCACTGCTACACCTTCGACGCCCGCGCCAACGGCTACGTACGCGGGGAGGGCGGCGCCCTCGTCCTCCTCAAGCCCCTGGCCCGCGCCCTCGCCGACGGCGATCGCGTCCACTGCGTCATCCGCGGCAGCGCCACCAACAACGACGGTGGCGGCGACGGTCTGACCGCACCCCTGCGCGAGGCCCAGGAGGAAGTCCTGCGCCTCGCCTACCGCCAGGCCGAGGTGAACCCGGCCGACGTCCAGTACGTCGAACTCCACGGCACCGGCACCCGGCTCGGCGACCCCATCGAGGCCGCGGCCCTCGGCACGGTCGTCGGCCGCGCCCGCACCGACGCCTCACCCCTGCTCGTCGGCTCCGTGAAGACCAACATCGGCCACCTGGAGGGCGCGGCCGGCATCGCCGGACTCCTGAAGACCGTCCTGTCCCTCAGCCACGGACGGATCCCCGCCAGCCTCAACTTCGAGAACCCGAACCCCGCCATTCCCCTGGACGACCTCAACCTGCGGGTCGCGACCGCGCCCCAGCCGTGGCCGCACCAGGACGGGCCCCGACGGGCGGGCGTCAGCTCCTTCGGGATGGGCGGCACCAACTGCCATGTGGTGCTGGAGGAATGGCCTGGTCACGAGTCCGGCGAGGCGGGCGGGTCCACGCCGGACGCGGCTCCCTCCGGTGCCGCCCGCGTTCCGCTTCCGTGGATCCTCTCCGCCCGTACCCGCAAGGCGCTGCGCGGCCAGGCCCGCCGACTGCTCACCCGCCTGGAGACCGACCCCGCTCCCGACCCGGCGGACGTCGCCCGCTCCCTGGCCGAGACCAGGACCCGGTTCGAGCACCGTGCCGTCGTACTCGGCACGCGCAGCGAAGAACTGCTGCGCGGCCTGACCGCCCTGGCCGACGGCACCACGTCGCGCGATGTCGTCACCGGCGTCGTCGAACCAGCCGCCCATGCCCTCACCGCCTTCCTCTTCGCAGGCCAGGGCTCCCAACGGCTCGGCATGGGCCGTGAGCTGTACGAGACGTACCCCGCCTTCGCCGAGGCCTTCGACGCGGTGGACGCGGAACTCCCTTTCAGCCTGCGTGAGATGGCCTTCGGAGAGGGCGGAGAAGGCGGCAGGAACGGCGAGGGCGGCGAGAACGAGACCGCGGACGCCGCCGCCGAGCGCCTGAAGCGGACGGAGTACGCGCAGCCGGCCCTCTTCGCCCTCGAAGTCGCCCTCTTCCGCCTCGCCGAGTCCTTCGGCGTACGCCCCGATGTCCTGTTCGGCCACTCCGTCGGCGAGATCGCGGCGGCCCATGTGGCCGGGGTCTGGTCGCTGGCCGACGCCTGCCGTGTCGTCGTCGCCCGGGGGCGGCTGATGCAGGCCCTGCCGACCGGCGGGGCGATGGTCGCCGTAGAAGCGACCGAGGACGAGGTGCTGCCCCTGCTGAACGACCGGGCCGGCATCGCCGCTGTCAACGGACCGCGCGCCGTGGTGGTGTCGGGCACCGCCGAGGCCGTGGACGAGGTGGCCCGGCACTTCAGGGCCCGCGACCGGAAGGTGACGGCCTTGCGCGTCAGCCACGCCTTCCATTCGCCGCTGATGGAACCCATGCTGGACGAGTTCCGCGCCGTGCTCGCCGACGTCTCCTACGGGCAGCCCACGCTCCCGATCGTCTCCGACGTCACCGGCCGCCCCGCGACGCCCGGGGAACTGGCGTCCCCCGACTACTGGACGCAGCACGTCCGCCGTCCCGTACGGTTCGCCGACGGCATCCGGACGCTGGAGGAACAGGGCGTCCGCCGATTCCTGGAACTCGGCCCGGACGGCACCCTGACGGCACTGGCCGAGGAGAGTCTGCACGACGACGAGGCCTTCGTGATCCCCGCCGTCCGCAAGGACCGCCCCGAGGCGCCCGCGTTCCTTGCGGCCCTCGCCGCCCTGCACACCCGTGGCCTCCCCGTCGACTGGTCTCCCGTCTTCGCCGCGCACCACGCCCGGCGCACCGAACTGCCGACGTACGCCTTCCAGCGCCGCCGCTACTGGCTGCCCGATGCGGTAGCGGGCGGTGCCCCGTCGTCGGCCGTCATCGGCGAGGCCGTGGTCTCCGTGCAGACTCCGGGCCCCGAGGACGGAGCCGGTGCCGCTGAGGACGGGCTCGTCGCCGACGCCGAGGACATCGCCGAGGTGACCTCGCCTCCGCACGACCGCCTGACCGGGCTCTCCCCACGTGAGCGTCACGGCGCCCTGTTGGAACTGGTCCGTGGCCACGCCGCGGACATCCTCAGCCATGACTCCGCGGACCAGGTCGAGCCCCGCCGCACCTTCAAGGATCTCGGCTTCGAGTCCCTGACCTCCGTCGACCTCCGCAACCGGCTCCGGGCCGCCACCGGACTGCGCCTGCCCGCCTCCCTGCTGTTCGACCATCCGACCCCCGAGGCCGTGGCCGGCCACCTGGACGCTCTGCTCTCCGGCGCCGCAGCCACCGAGTCCGCTCCGCACGTACCGGCGAGCGTGGGCGACGATCCGGTGGTGATCGTGGGTATGGCCTGCCGGTTCCCCGGTGGTGTCGGTTCGCCGGAGGACCTGTGGCGGCTGGTCAGCGAGGGCCGTGACGCGATCGGCGGGTTCCCGGCCGACCGCGGCTGGGACCTGGACGACCTGTACGACCCGAAGCCCGGCACCCCCGGCCGGGTGTACGTCCGTGAGGGCGGTTTCCTCTACGACGCCGCCGAGTTCGACGCCGGACTGTTCGGTATCTCGCCGCGTGAGGCGCTGGCGATGGACCCGCAGCAGCGGTTGCTGCTGGAGACGTCGTGGGAGGTCCTGGAGCGTGCGGGTATCGACCCGGCGACGCTGCGCGGCAGCCGTACCGGCGTCTTCGCCGGACTCGTGGAACAGGGCTATGGAGCCCGTCTGCGCGATGCCGTCGAGGAATCCGACGGTTACGTCCTCACCGGCACGACCCTGAGCGTGGCGTCGGGTCGTATCGCGTACACGTTTGGTTTCGAGGGTCCTGCGGTGACGGTGGACACGGCGTGTTCGTCGTCGCTGGTGGCGTTGCATCT
>NZ_JBSFHY010000080.1:0-17825 GCF_053597295.1 Streptomyces sp. NPDC001450 | reverse complement strand
CCGATGTGTCACCTGGCGCACCAGCTGGTCGAGCCAGTCCAGCGTTCCCTCGTCCGCCCAGTGCAGATCGTCGACGAGCAGTACCGGCACACGGTTCCTGCTCCGCAGGAACGACGCGCCGTCGCTACGCGACGGAAGCCTTCGCTCCGCGAAGGCGGCTCGGTCCCTCCGGGACCGGAAGATCCGCTCCGCGGATCTCGGTGAGTTTCGTCGGTGCGGTGTCCCGCTCGCTCCGCGATCGGGCCTCCTCCCCGACTCGCCTGGTCCGTACAGTGCAGCTCGACTGCACTAAGGGGGTAGTTGAGAGATCCGGCCGCTCCGCGGCCGGATCCCGCTGGCTAGCGGCGAAGCGGAGGGGGCTCTTTCCTGCTGGGCGGGCGCGTTCCATGCCTCATCAAAGGCAGCTGATCAGCCATACAGCTCCTGAGAGGGGCTGGGTGCTTCCTTCGCTGAAAAACCTTGGAAGATTCGAGTTCTCCCTCTCCCCCGTTCCCGGATCGGTTCGCACACCGGACGGCTGCGCCGTCCGCTGCGGGCAACTCCGTTGCCCGCAGCGCGAATTGCGGAGCAATTCGCGCTCTCCGGCTCGCTCCGCGAGCCGGAAGTGGCTGATCCGGGAGTGGCGTCCGCTCCGCGGCCACCACTACAGCAGCCAGCAACTAGACAGCGCAACTAGCCTGCAGTTAAGGAAAGTTGACTGTTCGTCTCGGGAATCTGACGCAACGTAAAGTAATGGTGTGTCAGAAGTTCTCCGCCTGGAGGCGCGGCCTCAGTCGGGCGTGGTCGGCACCCGACCGAGGCCGTTTGTTACCGACCCGGCCGGCACCCGCCGTTACACGAAACTGAGTGTCGAGGGCAATGGGAAGACCAGCTTCCCGCCACGGGAAAGGAACTCGCCTTCCCGCTCGATGAAACCGTCTCGGTAGACCCAGGGAAGTACCAGCAGCTGGTCAGGCCGCTGCGCGAGGGCCTCCTTCTCGGAGACGATCGGGATCAGGGTGCCGGGGGTGTATCGGCCGGCCTTCTCCTCGCTGACCTCTCCGATGCACGGCAGACTGTCCTCCCCGATACCGCAGTACTGAAGGATCACGTTTCCCTTGGTCGATGCGCCGTAGCCCAGGGTCAGCTTGCCGTCCTTGCGTGAGGTGTCGAGGAAGTCCCGCAGGTGGTCGCGGTGTTCGCGAACGCGCTTGCCGAAGGCCTCGAAGGGCGCCATGGTGCCGAGTCCCAGTCCGGCCTCCTGTGAGCGCAAGCGGTTCAGCGCTGCCTCGTCGCGCCGGTGTCCGGAGCCCTGCCGGGCGAGTGTGACGCAGAGGCTGCCGCCGTAGACCTCGGTGATCTCCGCTTTCACGACTTCGAGGCCGACGCGTTCGGCCATCCAGTCGATCTGGCTGAGCGCGTAGTACTCCAGATGCTCATGGCATATGACGTCGTAGGCGGTCGTCTCCAGCATGGACGGGAGGTAGCTCATCTCCAGCATCCACACGCCGTCGTCGGCGAGCGTCGCCTTCACGTCTTCCATGAACCTGAGCGGGTCGGGCAGGTCGTAGAACATGGCGATCGATGTGATGATCTTGGCCCGGCGGGAGTCGTAGTGCGCGGCGAAGACTTCCTGGGAGAAGAAGTCTGGGATCAGGTCAATGTGTTCGGGGTAGAACTCCCGCCATTTCTCGCCGGTCGGATCCACTCCCACGAGGGTCCTGCCGTCCGCCGGGTACCCGGACAGCAGGGTTCCGTCGTTGCTTCCGATATCCAGGACCAGGTCGTCGGGGCCGATGTCGACAAGCTTGGTGAGTTCGTCCACCTTGCCGCGGAGATGGTTGATCATGAATGGGCGGATACCTGAGCGGTAACCGTACTGATCGCCGTACATCAGGCTGAGGTCGGCGGTGTGCCGGAGCTGGACGAGTCCGCATCCGTCCGGCGAGCACTTGACCAGTTCGAGTGGGGCGGTCGGCACAACTTCCGTCCGACTGCCAGGAAACACTCCGGTCAGTGCCTGGTCTCCCAGATCCAGCACATCGAGCAGGGTCCGATTGCCGCACACACGGCACTCCGAGATGGTCATGAGTACTTACCTCTCCAACCTTTTCGTGGGCAGGTCAGGATTCAGCTCGGCGCCCCTTTCGCGAACGACCAGATTTCGCGAATCACGTAGTCGATCATTTCCTCGGTCACACCGGGGTAAATCCCTATCCATAGCGTGTCGTTGGCGACCTTGTCGCTATTGGCCAAGCTGCCGAACACTCGATACTCGACGTGCTCGTAAGCGGGGTGACGGGTGAGGTTTCCGCTGAACAGCAGTCGGGTGCTGATGCGTTTCGACTCCAAATGGAGTTGGAGATCCCGACGGGAGTACGGGGCTGAATCCTGAACCGTCAGCGTGAATCCGAACCAGCTCGGATCACTGTTCGGGGCAGGTTCGGGCAATGTGAGGCCCGGCACATCGTGGAGCCCCGCTCTCATGCGGAGCCAGTTCTTGCGTCGACTGTCACAGAACTCGGACAGCCGCTCCAACTGGGACAACCCCAGGGCCGCTTGAAGATCGGTCGCCTTCAGGTTGTACCCCACGTGGGAGAATATGTATTTGTGGTCGTAGCCGGAGGGAAGCGTGCCGAGCTGCCAGCCGAAACGCTTATTGCATCGATCGTCCTCTCCCGGTTCGCACCAGCAGTCCCGTCCCCAGTCCCGATAGGACTCGACAAGGCGCGCGAGTTCCATGCTGCCCGTCAGGACACAGCCGCCCTCGCCCATCGTGAGATGGTGCGCCGGGTAGAAGCTGACGGTACTGAGGTGCCCGAACGTTCCCGTTTTTCTGCCGCGATAGGTGGAGCCGACGGCGTCGCAGTTGTCCTCCACGAACCACAGCCCGTGCCGGTCGGCCAGTTCCCGGATCTCGGCGGCCTCGAAGGGGTTGCCCAGCGCGTGCGCGATCATGATGGCCTTTGTCTTGGGGCCGATCGCCGCCTCCACCATTTCCGCGGTGGTGTTGTAGGTGCTCAGGTCGATGTCGACGAAGACCGGTACCAGTCCGTTCTGGATGATCGGATTGACGGTGGTCGGGAACCCTGCCGCCACCGTGATCACTTCGTCGCCGCGTCGCAGCGCACGCTCGCCCAGTTCCGGTGCGGTCAGTGCCGACAGCGCCAGCAGGTTGGCCGAGGAGCCGGAGTTGGTCATATGTGCCTTGCGCAGTCCGAAGTAGCCGGCCAGTGCCCGCTCGAACCGGATCGCATAGCTTCCGGATGCGATGCGCAGGTCCAGTGCCGCTTCGACCAGTGCCATCCGGTCGGCCGCCGTCAGAACGGCTCCCGAGGCCAGCACCCGGTTCTCGCCGGGCACCCAGGTGGATGTCTCGGCCCCGACCGCGTGATGGTATTTGTTGACCAGTGAGAGGATCTCGTCCTTGAGGTTGTCGTTCATCGCGCACCTTCCGCGGGGCAGCCAGCAATGGGTTGGGCCTGGCCCTCTCCGGCGGTTCGCCAGATCCAGCGCAGGGTCTCCGGTAGCGTTCGCGCAGCCGACCAGTTCAGGTGACGCCGAGCCAGCGTCGGATCGGCGATCTGCCAGCCGGCGGCCAGTGCTCGCCCGCCCCGCTCGGGCGCCGGGAGCACGTCGATCGCGAATTCCACTCCGCTGGCCAGGGCGAGCTCGCGGACCAGGTCGTAGGCGCTGTCGGCGCGTCCGGTGCCGAGGTTGAGCACGGGGACGCCTGCGAGCCGCCGCGACACGGTCGCGCGGAGGACCGCCTCCGCCAGATCACGGGCGTCGACGTAGTCGCGGTGCTGTTTCAGGTCGAACAGGGAGAGCCGTGCCACCTGTCCGTCTTGCCGTGCTCGGTGGAGTGTCTGCACGGTCCGGCCGAGCAGGCTCGCAGGTGACATGTTCGGTCCGATGGCGTTGAAGATGCGCAGGACCACGACGTCCAGTGACGCCTGGCGGGCGATCTCCAAGATCCTCCGGGTGCCCCGCAGTTTGGTTCGCCCGTACTCCGACCGCGGTGCCTCCGGGCAGTTCTCGTCGGTGGCGTGCGGGTGGGGCAGTGGTCCGTACTCCAGAGATGAGCCGAGGTGCACCAGCCGGGCGGTGCTGCCGAGGTCGGCCATCGCCAGTGCCAGTTGCTCCGGGAGTTCGGCGTTGGCTTCCTGGAGCAGGGACGTGTCGTTGCGCCAGATCTCACCTGCGGTGTTGAGCACGGCGTCCGGGGTGAACCGGTTGATCATCGAGGCGAACTGGGCTCGTCGCGGAGTGCTGTCGTTCAGCTCGGCCACCCCGTGCTCCGCCGGCACGGCGGTCGGTCGCCTGGTGACCACGGTGACGTCCATCTCCGCCGCGGACAGTCTGTCGAGCACATGCCGGCCGAGGAATCCGGTGCCACCGATCAGAAGGACTTTGGTGTGCGGGGTGCCCACGGGGCGCTCCGAGGTCGTCACCTTCTGCATCCTCTTCGACTAGACAGGGCGCCCGTTGGAAACGGCTGACACGATCAGGTGTTCCGACCGGCAACTGCGGTCATGGGGTGGGTCTTTCTGAGGTCGTTCTGGGGTCTTTCTAAGGGACCTCGATCCGTACTGCGACTCGTTTCACATCGTCGATGATTCGAGCCTGACGCCGGCTCATTTCTGACTGGTCGTGCATGTTCGATCCCGTGAGAGCCGCATGCGCGAAGTACCGCACGATATTGCCGAACTGGTCATCGGCCGGAAACGTGATCTCTTCGCGGTGGTCCTGTCGCTCGATGCGCAGCACCGGTTGCAGTGTCGGCGGCGGCGTGAATGCCCGGTCGAGCAGCATCAGGCCGCTGCTGCCGGCGAATGCGCAGCCGGTTCGATAGGAGTGCTCCATTCCGAAGACCAAGTCGGCCGTCACTCCCGCGGGGGTGCACGCGAGGACGCGTCCGGAGACGACGGCGCCTGTGCGGGCGTGAACCCGCAGCACGGCGTGAAGCACTTCGAGAGTGGAGCCAAGGTAGTACAGCGCGGCGCGGATCGGATAGACACCCATGTCCAGCAGGGCGCCGCCGCCGATATCCGGGTCGTAGCGCATGTTCTCGTCCGGCAGCGGCGGAATGGTGAACACGCTTGTGAAGTCCTTCAGTTCGCCGACTGTTCCGTCGGCGAGCATGTGCTGGATGCGTGCGTGCTGCGAGTGGTGCGGGAAAACGATGTTCTCCAGGAGCACCAGGCCTTGTGAGTCGGCGAGCGCCAACAGTTCGTCCGTGCTTTTCGCGTCTCCTGTCAGCGGCTTTTCGGCGAGCACGTGCTTGCCCGCGCGGAGCGCCTTCGCGACCCAGTGCGCGTGCATCATCGCCGGTAGTGGCAGGTAGACCGCGTCGATGTCACGGGCGGCGAGCAGTTCTTCGTAGCTCTGTACCCGGGGGGCGCCGAAGGCCGCCGCGAAGCGTCTGCCCTTGGCCTCGTCGCGGCTGGCGACGGCTGCGAGTTCGATGTCGGGGCAGGCGGCCAGCGCCGGCAGAGTGCGGCGCCAGGCGATGTCCGCGCAGCCGAGTACACCGACGCGTAAGGGACCTTGTGCTGCGGCCATGGCCAGTCCTCATCAGGCGGGGGTGATCAGTCCGGGTGTCGGCGGCCCGTCGACGGACCGTCGCTGCAGGATGGAGTCCGCGATCTCGCCGCCGCGCACGGCGATGTTCGACAGGAGGGACGACGTCAGTCCATGGGTGTGTTCGGTGCCGCCCTGGAGGTAGATGCCGCACGACACATCGGGGGTGGTCACGAGCCGGTAGTCGCGGCCGACCTGGTATCTGCCGGCGCTGTCGCGCAGGCAGTAGCCGTCCAGTTCGCCGAGTACGCCGCTGGGGTCCATGGAGTCGTAGCCGGTGGCGAAGACGAGCGCATCCACATCGAGGTCCTGGGATCCGCCGTCGAGGAGCAGCTCCATGGAGACGCGTGATTCGTTGCCCATACGTTTGACATTCGTGACCCGTGCCATGTTGAGGATGTGCAGGCGCTTGGTTCCGTGCAGTTCCTCCATGTACATACGCTGATACAGGTCCCGGATGACTTCGTCGTCGGCTACCGAATAGTTCGTGTTCTTGTGGTAGCGCCAGAAGGATTCTCGGGCGCGTTCCGTGCCGAAGTAGTAGTCGTCGACCGCCGAGGAGTCGAACACCCGGTTGGCGAACGGGGTGTCGTCCGCGATCGAGTATCCGTAGGAGGGGATGATCGCGTAGATCTGAGCCTGGGGCAGGCTGTCGTAGAGGAACCTGGCGATTTCGGCTCCGCTCTGCCCTGCGCCGACGACTGCCACCTTTTTCAAACTGTCGGCGGGGACTTGGCGGAACCTCTCCAGGAATTCTGAGCTGTGCCAGACCCGTTCGTCGGATTCCACGCCGTCCGGCACCTGGGGGACGAGGCCTGTGGAGATCACGACATTGCGTGCGGCGACGGTCCTATTCTGCCCTCCGGCCCGGTCACGCACTGTGATCCGAAGGTGTTGGGGGGTTCCGGAATCAGCATCCGGCGGCAATTCGATTCCGGCGACTTCCGATCCGTAGGAGACGCGGTCGGAGAACAGTGCCTGCGCCCATTCGAGGTACTGGTGGAATTCCTCGCGGGTCGGGAAGAACGTCTGGGTGTTGATGAATTGTTCGAGCCGGCCGGAGGCGTGGAGAAAGGATATGAACCCGAACCGCGAGACCGGGTTGCGGAGGGTGGCCAGGTCTTTCAGGAAAGAGACCTGCATCGTCGTAGAAGGCAGCAGCATATTGCGATGCCAGCCGAACGAGGATTGCCGTTCGAAGAATGCGGAGGCGATCGGGCCCGCAGGTGAGTCGGCTCCGTTCTCTTCCAGAGCAATGGCGAACGCCAGGTTGGACGGCCCGAATCCAACGCCCACGACGTCGTATATCTCGACTGCATTGACACCCATGGAAACTTCTTCCGTTAGCGTGGCTGCGACGTGACTGCTCAGATCCCGGTGCGACCTGGGAGTGGCTCCACCACCTCCGCGACCTTTTTCGGCAAACCCTCTGGCACCCACCCACTCACACGCAATAGGGATTCTGAAGAAATTACGCCGTGACGGGCTGTTCCACGCAGGTCTTTCATGTTTTACTTCGACCTCGCATGCTTGCACAATCACGTTGCATTGAAGACCTGCGGCGCGTCAAGGTGGATAGCGTTGAGGCGTATGCGAGAGGTCCTGTCCACCCACCGGTTGTCCTGCCGACGGGACAGGAATCACATCATTTCGATGCCATGGTTACTCGACTTCGAGGGGTGACATATCCGCATGTTCGTTCCCCGCCACTACCGTGAACCCGACGGTTCTTGGATGAGCGAGCTGGTCCGCAACAATCCGTTGGCACTGGCGGTGACCAACGGTGGTGACGATGGGCCCTTTGCCACCCATCTCCCGATCATCCCGGATCACGGTACGGTGATCGATTGGTCGGACAGCCCGAATGGTACCGTGCTGCTCGGGCACTTGAACCGGGCCAATCCCCACTGGCACGCGCTGCGGACCGGCGATGCCGTCCTTCTGGTGTTCACCGGTCCGCACGGGTACGTATCGCCTGCGGTGTACGACGTGACGCCGGCCGCACCGACCTGGAACTTCACTTCGGTGCATGTGCACGGTGTGATAGAGAAGGTCTCCTCGCTGGAGGAGACGCTCGACGTCGTGCGGGCCACGGCGCAGACCTTTGAAAGCCGTTTCGGTTCTGGATGGGATCAGTCAGAATCGATCGACTACTTCCGCAGTATCGTTTCCGGTGTCGGGGCGTTCCGCGTCACCGTGACAGGCGCCGAGGGCATGTTCAAGCTCAGTCAGGAGCAGCCCCCCGAGGTCCGTGAACGGGTAAAGCAGTCGTTCAGCCAACGCGCCTGCAGTCGGCACCAGGAAACCGCTGAGCTCATGGGCCGGCTTCCCCGGAACGGGCAGATGAATAGGGCAGGTGGAGGAGCGGCATGACGCGTCCCACAGACCAGGGTCCGCGGATATCGACGAGGGTTGCGGAATTGCCGGGAAACAGCCTGGGGGAAATATTCCTCATGGCGCGTGAACGCCAGGGAATCGATATGGCGCTCGGCACTCCCGGATATCCCGAGACCACTGTCGACATCATCGGGGCGGCCAACGACGCGATGCGCGCGGGGAAGAACCAGTACGTCTTTCCTCCGGGTGATCTGCGGCTGCGGGAGCGTATCGCCGCCACGCTCCCGGTGCCGAGCGACCCGGAGACGGAGCTGACCGTCACCGTCGGAGGCACCGAGGCGCTCTTTCTGGCCCTGCACACGTTCATCGATCCCGGCGACGAGGTCGTCCTGCTCGATCCCGGCTACGAGCAGTTCAGGTCGACGGTCGCCTTCGCCGGCGGCGTGCCCCGGCACGTCCCGCTGCACGCGCCCGACTGGCGGTTCGACCCTGACGAGCTGGCGGCGGCCTTCACCTCGCGTACCCGGGTGGTGCTGCTGAACTCGCCCGGCAATCCGACGGGCCGGGTGCTGACCCGTCAAGAGCTGGGCCAGATCGCCGAGTTGGCCGAGCGATGGGATGCGACGGTCATCTGTGACGAGGTGTACAGCAGCTTCGTCTTCGACGGCCGGGAACACCTCTCCATCGCCCAGGTCCCCGGCCTCGCGGAGCGCAGCGTGCTGGTCGGCTCGCTCTCCAAGAGCCACGCGATCAGCGGGTGGCGGCTCGGCTTCCTGCGGGCGGACGCCAGGCGCACCGCGGCTATGCGGCGCGTGCAGGAGATCACCACCAACGGCGCCCCGGGCCCGCTTCAGCTGGGCGTCGGCCACGCGGCCGATTCCGCGGACACGAAGGCGGCGTCCCAGGAGATGGGCCGCCGCCGCGACTTCGCCCTGGAGATCTTCACGGGCCTGGGCATGAAGATCTCGCCCCCGGAAGGGGGGTGCTTCCTGCTGGCGGACATCGGCCCGCTCACCGGGGGTCGCGGGGACGGCCGTGCCTTCACTCTCGAACTTCTCGACGCGACCGGGGTCGTGGTCGTCCCCGCGGCCCCCTCCTTCGCCGATCCCGTCCGCGGGGCACAGTACGTGCGCATCGCGTTCAACCGGAAGTTCGAGCTGCTGCACGAGGTGGAGCGCCGAGTCCGCGGCTTCCGGCCGGCCGGCCAGTGACGGGGGTTTTCCCGATGACCGAAACCACGATCGACCAGTTGGGGCCGCTTCCCGGCATCCTGCGTCCCGGTCCCGAGGATGTCGTGCGTGTGGTCGGCAACACCGGCGATCCGTTCTGGCTCGTCCGCGGCTACACGCTGGGGCGGTCGGTCCTCACGGACAAGAGATTCAGCCGGGCCGCCGCGCTGCGGCCCGGTGCCCCGGCGTTCAATGACGCCCAGCCTGCGGCGGATTCCATGATGAGCATGGACGGCAATCGGCACGCCCGGCTGCGGCGCCTGGTCAGCGGCGCGTTCTCCACCGGCCGGATGGCCAGGATGAGCGACTTCGTGACGGACCTGACGGATCGTCGGCTGGACGTGATCGCCGGGATCGGGAACGGCGCCGACCTGATCGAGCACCTCGCCCGGCCGCTGCCGCTGTCCGTGCTCACCACCATGCTCGGCATTCCCGAGGAGGACACCCCTCGTTTCCGCGGGTGGGTGGACGTGCTCTTCGACCTGGAGGTCACCAGCCCCCGCGAGAAGGCCCGGCGGCGCATCGAACTCATCGAGTACATGCGGGAGTTGATGGACCGCAAGCGCCGCGATCCGCGCGAGGACCTGCTCAGCGACCTGACCATCGCGCAGGACGAGGGCGAGCTGTCGGAGAACGAGCTGCTCACCCTGGGGCTCACCCTGCTGATGGCGGGCTATGAGACCACCACCGGCCAGATCGGTCTTTCGCTGCTGGCGCTGCTGAGTGACCGCAGCGCCTATGAAGAGCTCCTCGCTCATCCCGAGTACGTCAAGAACGCGACGGAGGAGCTGATCCGGCTGACCCCTGCCACTCCGCTGACCTTCGTGCGCATCGCTACCGAACCGGTGCGGCTGGGCGATGTCACCGTGCAGGAGGGTGAGGGGATCGTGGTGGCCCTGCTCCACGGCAACCGCGACGCCGGCGTGTTCGACGACCCGGCGTCCATGAACCTCGCCTCCGGGCACGATTCCCCGCCTCTCACGTTCGGCCATGGTGTGCACCGCTGTCTGGGGGCGCCGCTGGCGAGGCTTCAGCTGCGCATCGTCCTCGAACGGCTCCCGCGGCGCTTTCCCGCGCTGCGGCTCGCTGACGTTCCGGAACCGGTCGTCTGGAAGGACGGCCTGGGCATACGCGGCCTGGCACGGCTGCTGGTCGACTCGGATTGAGGGAAGACATGTCAGTCACGGACACCCGCGCGATCCCCGGACCGGACCCGATGGGCGACATGCGGCACGAACCGATCGCCATCGTCGGGATGGCCTGCCGCTTTCCCGGAGGTGTGACCTCTCCTGAGGGCCTGTGGCAGGTGGTCGCCGACGGCGTCGACACCATCGGCCCGTTCCCGCGCGACCGCGGCTGGGATCTCGACCGTCTCTACCACCCCGACCCCGACCACCCGGGCACCGCCGGCACACGCGAGGGCGGATTCCTCTACGACGCCGCCGAGTTCGACCCCTCCCTGTTCGGCATCAGCCCCCGCGAAGCGGTCAGGATGGACCCCCAGCAGCGGCTGGTCCTGGAAACCTGCTGGGAGGCGATCGAGCGCGCCGGCATCGATCCCACCGTGCTGCGTGAGACCCGCACCGGCACCTACTGCGGTGTCATGTACGCCGAGTACGGGACCCACAAGAAGGAAGCGTTCGCCATCACCGGCAGGCTGCCGAGTGTGCTGTCGGGCCGTGTCGCGCACGCACTGGGCCTCGTGGGTCCCGCCGTCAGCGTCGACACGGCGTGCTCCTCCTCGCTGGTCGCCATCCACCTGGCAGCCCAGGCGCTGCGCAACGGCGACTGCGACCTGGCCCTGTCCGGCGGCGTCACCGTCATGGCCAACGCCGCGCCCTTCGTCGAGTTCAGCCGCCAGCACAGCTTGGCCCCCGACGGCCGCTGCAAGGCATTCGCCGCCACCGCGGACGGCACGGCCTGGTCCGAAGGCGTCGGCATGGTCCTCCTGGAGCGCCTGAGCGACGCCCTCCGCCACGACCACCCGGTCCTTGCCGTCATCCGGGGCTCGGCCCTCAACCACGACGGCGCCGGCAGTCGCCTCACCGCCCCCAACAGCCCCTCCCAGCAGGCCGTCATCCGCGCTGCACTCGCCGACGCCGGCCTGACTGCCGACGCCGTCGACGCCATCGACGCCCACGGCACCGGCACCGTCCTCGGCGACCCCATCGAGGCCCATGCCCTCCTCGCCACCTACGGCGCCGATCGCGACCCCCGACACCCCCTCCACCTGGGAACCGTCAAATCCAACTTCGGACACACCCAGGCAGCGGCCGGAGTCGCCGGCGTCATCAAGATGACCCTGGCCATGCGCCACGGCCTCCTCCCCAAGACCCTCCACGCCGACCAGCCCTCACCCCGTATCGACTGGTCACAGGGAAGCCTCGCGCTTCTCACACAGGCCCAGCCATGGCCCGACCGCGACCGCCCGCGCCGAGCCGCCGTCTCCTCCTTCGGGCTCAGCGGCACCAACGCCCACCTCATCCTCGAACAGCCGCCGCTTCCCTGTGCCGCGCCCGGCGGCGCGGACGCGGACAGCTCCTTTCCCTGGCTGCTGTCCGGTCAGACCGAACAGGCCCTGCGGGACCGGGCCGCCCAGCTGCACGACCACCTCACCGCCCATCAGGACCTGGCCGTCGCCGACATCGGCCACTCCCTGGCCACCACCCGCACCACCACACTCCCCCACCGCGCCGCCGTCCTCGTCACCGGGCGCACCGAGGCCCTGCACAGCCTCCGAGCGCTGGCCAAGGGGGAAGCGACACCCCAGGTCATCTCCCGTACGAGCACCACGACCGCCTGCACGACCGCCTACCTCTTTCCCGGCCAGGGCAGCCAGTACCCGGGGCTCGGCCGCGACCTGCACGGCCGCTTCCCCGCCTTCGCCCGCGCCCTGGACGAGGCCTGTGCCCTGTTCGACGCTCACCTGGAGCACGCCCTCAAGGACGTCCTGTTCGCCGAGTCCGGCACCCGCGTATCCGCGCTGCTCGACCAGACCGCGTACACCCAGCCCGCCCTCTTCGCCCTCGAAGTCACGCTCTTCCGGCTGCTCGAGCACCACGGGGCCGTCCCCGATCTGCTGCTCGGCCACTCCATCGGCGAGATCGCGGCCGCCCATGTGGCGGGTGTCCTCGACCTGGCGGACGCCTGCACCCTCGTCGCCCACCGGGGCCGCCTCATGCAGAGCGCCCCCGCGGGCGGCCGCATGGTGGCCGTCGAAGCGAGCGAGGAGGAGATCCGCCAGGCTCTCGCCCCCTACAGCGGCCTGCTGGATCTCGCCGCCGTCAACGGGCCGCGGAGCGTGGTCGTCTCGGGCGACGCCGAGGCCGCAGCCGAGCTCGCGCAGGCCTGGCGGACCAAGGGGCGCACCGCCGAGCTGAAGGTCAGCCACGCCTTCCACTCCCCGCACATGGACGGCGTGCTGGAGGAATTCCGGGACGTGGCCGCCGGCCTGACCTACCACGAACCCCGTATACCGGTCGTCTCCGGTCTCACCGGCCGCCTCGCCACCGGGGCGATGCTGAGGGACCCGGACTACTGGGTGCGCCAACTGCGCGGCACCGTCCGCTTCCGCGACGGCATGCGCTTCCTCGAATCCCGTGGTGTCACCGAATACGTCGAGTTGGGGCACGGGGTGCTGGCCGCCCTCGCGCGCCGCAACCAGGACCCCGATTCGCCAGGCGTCGTGACCCCTGTGCTGCGCCGTGGCCAGGACCCGGTCGGCAGCGTCGGCACCGCCCTCGCCAGGCTCGCCGTGAACGGCGCCCGTCTGGTCCCGGGAGAGTCCTTCCCCACCGGCCGCCGGATTCCGCTGCCCACCTACCCCTTCCAGCGTCAGCGCTACTGGCTGAGCGCGCCGGCCGCGGACCATGCCACCGGCCGGTCGCATCCGGTGCTCGATGAGGGGCTGGAACCGGCGGACGGAAGCGGGCTGGTGTTCACGGGGCGTCTCGACGCCGAGGATCTGCCGTGGCTGGCCGACCACTGCGTCGACGGCATCCCGGTGCTGCCTGCCGCGGGCATCGCGGAACTCGCGCTGAGTGCCGCCCGGACGGCCGGTGCGCGCCAAGTGGCTGAACTCGGCCTGGAACACGACCTGCCGGTCGCCGGGCCCACCGACATCCAGCTGATCATCGGTGCCCCCGACGAGGCCGGCAGCCGTTCGCTCGCGCTCTACGCCCGTGCGGCAGACACCCAAGGCGCCGCGTGGACCCGGCACGCCACCGGCACGCTGTCCTCCGCGAGCCCCGCGGAGGTGGCGGGACTGACGTCGTGGCCGCCGGCCGGGGCCTCACCGGTGGCGGTCGACGACCTGTACGCACAGCTCGCGGAGGGCGGTCACGTCTACGGGTACGCCTTCCGCGGACTGCGCGAGCTGTGGCGCGACGGCGACGATCTCTACGCGGTGGTGGGGTCGCGGGCGAAGGGGAGCCGTGACGGCTTCCGGCTGCATCCCGCCGCCCTGGACTCGGCCCTGCACGCGCTGGCCGCCGCCGACGGGGGCGAACCCCGGGTCCTCGTGCCCCGCACCTGGCGCGGCGTGACGCTCCACGGGCCCAGCAACGGCCCGTTCCGGGTCCGGCTGCGGCGTGCTGCGGACGGCTCCTGCTCGCTGCTCGTCGCCGACGACACGGGGGCCCCGGTACTGAGTGCGGACCAGCTCGTGCTGCGCGCGCTCGTGTCTCCCGCCCGTTCCGCGGCGGACGACTCGCCGCTGCTCGCCCCGGTCTGGACCGAACTCGCCCCTGGCGCACCGCTTCCGGGCGCCACCTGGGCCGCGGTGGGCCCGGGCACCGGGGCGGTGCCCCGTCTCGTACAACCGGACGGAACCGCGGTCCGTGTCCACGCCCACTTCGACGAGCTGTTGCGCGCCGTCGACGACGGCGCCGCGGTCCCCGAGGTCGTCGTCGCCTTCGTGTCGGCTGCCCCGCCCGGCGGTTCCGGGCCGGCGGGGACTTCGGCTTCGGAGGCTGTCCGGGAGAGCCTGCTGGAGGTGCTGGGCGCAGCCCAGCGCTTCCTGGGCGACGAGCGCTGGGACGCCTCGCGGCTGGTGGTGGTCACCAGCGGTGCCGTGGCCGTGGAGGACAAGCAGGACCCCGGCATCCGGCCCGGTCACCGCGCCGTGTGGGGGCTGGTCCGGTCCGCGCAGGCCGAGCATCCGGGCCGGTTCGTCCTGCTCGACGAGGACGGGGTCGCCTCTTCCCGCGAGGCGTTCGCCGGCGCGCTGGCCACCGGCGAGAGCCAGCTGGCGCTGCGTGACGGGACCGTGTACCGGCCGGCCCTCGGCAGCGGGGCCGCCGCCTTGGCCCCCGGGGGGTCCTGGGATCCCTCGCGGGCGGTGCTGATCACCGGTGGTCTCGGCTGGCTGGGCCGGATCACGGCCCGGCACCTGGTGGAGCGGCACGGGGTGCGGCAGCTGGTCCTGATGGGGCGCTCCGCCCCCGGGCCGGAGGCGGAGCACGTCATCGCCGACCTGCGGGATCTCGGCGCCCGGGTCCGTACGGTGGCCTGTGACGCCGCCGACCGCGAGGCGCTGGCCGGGGCTCTCGACAAGCTTGCCCGCTCCAATGTCCGCATCGGCGGTGTGGTGCATGCCGCGGGTGTCCTCGAAGGCGGTCTGCTGACCGACTTGACGGCCGACGATCTCGAACGGTCGCTGCGTCCCAAGGCCGACGTGGCGTTCCATCTGCACGAACTGACCGCCGGCCTGGACCTGTCCGCGTTCGTCGTTTACTCCTCGGTGGCCGGCACGCTCAACTCGGCGGGGCAGGGCGCTTATGCCGCCGCGAACGGGTTCCTGGAAGGCCTGATGGAGCAGCGGCACGCCGCCGGCGAGCCCGGTGTGGCCATCGTGTGGGGCCAGTGGGACGTGTCGGGGGGCATGGGCGGCACCCTCACGAACGCCCAGATCGACCGGATGGCCCGGGCCGGCGTCCTGCTGATACCCATCGAGCAGGGCCTGCGCTTCCTCGACGCGGCGGTGCACGGCAGTGAGCCGGTGGTCGTGGCCGGACGCTGGGATCGCGACGCCCTGGCAGCGCAGTACCGCGGCGGCACCCTCCCACGCCTCCTGGAGTCGCTCCTGCCCGACGGCGCCGGGGAGCCGGCGGGCGGGGAGCGGCCGTCTTCGGCCGCGCCGCCGCACGGCGACGGGGAGTCGACGGCGGCGGAAGCGGACGGGGAGGACACGATGCTGGACCGGCTCCTCGCCGAGGTCGCCGGAGTGCTCGGGCACGCCTCCGCCGACGCGATCGACCCGGACGTGGCCTTCGACCATGCCGGCATGGACTCGCTGGGAGCGGTGGAGCTGCGTAACCGGCTGATGGCCGCCTTGGGGCTGCGCCTTCCGGCCACCTTCGTCTTCGACTGGCCGACGCCCCGGCTGCTGGCCGACGTCCTCGGTCAGCAGCCGCCGTCGGACGAACGGACCACCACCGAGAACGGAAACGGAGCCCCGACGCCATGACCGAGCACACCCGCACCGCCGCCCAGGCCGATGCGACGAGCGCCGCCGACCTGGTGCGCGAGATATATCTGGCGGGCCCCGACGGCCGTAAGGGCCAGCTCACCACCGATCTGACGGCGTTGGAGGACGCGGCCCGCGCGGTCCTCCCGCCCGAGGTGTTCGGCTTTGTGGCCGGCGGCTCCGGAACCGGGGCCACGGGGCGCGCCAACCGGGACGCCTTCGACCGGTGGCGCCTGCTGCCTCGGATGCTGCGCGGCTGCACGCGGCGCGACCTGACCGTGGACCTGCTCGGTCAATCCCTGCCCGCACCGGTCCTGTTGGCGCCGATCTCCGCGCAGACCAGCGTGCACCCCGAGGGTGAGATCGCCACGGTCCGGGGCGCGGCCGACGCGGGGCTGCCGTTCGTGCTGTCGTCCTACTCCTCGCACAGTCTGGAGGAGGTGGCCGCGGCTGCCGGGCCGGGGCCCCGCTGGTTCCAGCTGTACTGGCCCTCGGACGACGAACTGGCCGCGTCGCTGGTCCGCCGTGCCGAGGCGAGCGGCTACACGGCGCTGGTCCTCACCGTCGACAATCCCTCGGTCGGCTACCGGCCCGCGGACCTCGATCACGGGTACCTTCCGCTCGTACGCGGCACAGGTCTGGCCAACTACACCAGTGATCCCGTGTTCCGGGCGGCGCTACCGCCGGATGGCGGTCCCGAGGAGGTCGTCCGGCACTGGGCGCGGGTCAACGGCAACCCGTCGCTGGTCTGGGAGCGGCTGGGCCGGCTGCGCGAATGGACCGGGCTTCCCCTTCTGGTCAAGGGGGTCCTGAGTCCCGATGACGCGCTCCTCGCGGTGGCCAACGGGGCGGACGGCGTGGTTGTCTCCAATCACGGGGGGCGTCAGCTGGACGGCGCGGCGGCTTCCCTGGACTGTCTGCCCGCGGTGCGTGCCGCGGTCGGCGACGGCGGCACCGTGCTGCTGGACTCCGGTGTCCGCACCGGCACCGACGTCGCCAAGGCGCTGGCCCTGGGCGCGGATGCCGTGCTCCTCGGCAGGCCGTATCTGTACGGGCTGACACTCGACGGGCGGGCCGGTGTGCGGCACGTCCTGCGGTGTCTGCTCGCCGAGTTGGATGTGGCGCTGACGCAGCTCGGCTGCGACAGCGCCCGCTCGCTGGGCCCGGAGATCCTGGTTGCGGCCGGGCCCTTGAGCGGGCCGCGGCCGACGGCACGTCAGGGTCGCTAGTAGGACTCCGCCTGCCGCCACGTCACCTCGGTGGACGCGTCGCGTCCCAGGCCAACCGCGAGGGCGGCCACCGACAGCGCAGGCTGGCGGTATCGGGGCTGGGGCCGGCAGCCGTTGACGCCTTTGCGGGGTGGCGCCACGGGCACCGCGTCGAAGGGGCGGGCCGTGACGTCGGAGCGGATGGACAGTACGTACTGCAGGTTGCGTTGCTCAAGTGCGGTACGGAATCGGGCGTTGGCGCCGTAAGCGGCGTCCGCCACGATCACCGGCGGAGTCAGGCCCCAGGTGGTGAGTTCGTCGAGGATGTCCAGGGCGAGCAGGCACTTCTCCCGGTGCCCGACGTCCTCAGGCACATGCGTGCGCTCCCGCCGCTCGGCATCGTCGGCCCACTCGGCGGGCAGGAACAGGCGCCATTGCAGCGGGCACGATGCGGCGGCGTTGACCGCGTGCACGCTCACCGCGACCTGGCAGTTCGCGCGTTTGCCCAGAGCGCCGCAGTACTGTCGCGCGCCCCCGACCGGCATCCGGCCGTCCTTGGGCACCGGCACATCGTCGATGGCCCAGGTGTCAGTCGCCAGCAGGGTCGTCATGCGCTCGGGCGATCCGGCGCCGTACCGGTAACGGATCCCACGGCGACTGGTTCACGAACTGCTGCAGGTTCTGCTCGTTGCCGTCCGGCGGCCGCCCAGCCATCGACTGGATCGGCTTGCGACGCCCGTCCAGTATCAAACCGCGCAGATAGCAGTCTGCTTTGCCTCTCTGGTCCCGCCGCGGTACCGAGGCGAACACATCCGCCACGAACTCCGCCAAATCGGCCGGCAAGTCCTCCACTTGACGCACATCCACACGTCCAACATGCTCCTGGCCAGGCCGAACGAGAAGACTTAACGGAGTCCTACCAGGGGTTCACGATCTGTTCCAGGTCGCGGACGACGTCGGCGGGCGAGGGCTGGGCCGCCAGTTCCTCGCCGAGCCGTGCGGCGGCCTCCTTGAACGACGGCT
>NZ_JBSFHY010000079.1:0-19453 GCF_053597295.1 Streptomyces sp. NPDC001450 | reverse complement strand
AGGCGCTGGCCGTCGACCCGCAGCAGCGCCTGCTGCTGGAGACGTCGTGGGAGGCGATCGAGCGGGCCGGTATCGACCCGGCCACGCTGCGCGGCCCGGTGCTCGCCAGATCACCACCCGTGGAGGAGGAACCCGAGCTGCCGGTGGTGTCGGTGCCGCCCGTGGTGCTGGAGGAGGAGCCGGAAGCCGAACCGGAACCGGATCCCGAGCCGGTGCTGGAACCCGAACCGCCGGTGGATCCCGTGGCGGAGTCTCCGGTGGAGCCCGTCGAGCCGCTGCCACCCGTGGAGCCGCCGCCGGAGACGTCGAGCAGGATGTCCGCGGTGTCGTTGGACTTGTCGGTGTCGAACGGCCGGGGCTCTCCCGCGAGCGCCACCGAGCCCTTGGCCCCGGACACCACCTTGTTGATCTTCAGCCGGAACTCGTACGTCTCCCCGCTGTTCTCGTCGACCCACGCCTCGCTGGTACCGCACTCGTACGTCCGCGACCCCACGCTGGTGCAGAACCCGTCGGTCTTGGCGACCGACGTACCGGCCGGCACCTTGATGTGCACGCGGGTCGCCCCCGCGCCGGTCTCCCGGAGCACCCAGCCGGGCCCGGCGTTGGTGAACTTCACCACCAACGGCACCGTGTCCCCGACCTTGCCCTTCAACTGTGCGCCGGTCACCTGGAAGTCGGCCGTGTTCTTCGCGGTCACCTTCACCGTCGCCGCGTCCCACTCCTCGTGCTGAGCGGAGCCCGGTGCGGCCGGGGTCTCGTCGGGCCGCTCGACCAGCTTCACCGCCGGGCCCGTACCCCGCACCGGCGGCGGGCCGGCGTCCGTGAACGCGGGGTCGTACGTGGCGACCGTCACCCGCAGCTCGTCGTACAGGGCGCGGTCGAGTGCCTTCAGGGTCAGCGCCTGGTCGGGCGCGTAGACGACGTCGGGCTTCACCTGCTGGTCGAACTCGCAGACCACGTCCGAGGAGCTGGGCGCCTCGTCGAAGGAAGGGATCTCGTAGCGCAAGCAGTTGGAGGGCACCTCGGTGTGGCTGAGCCCACGGGTGACGGAGTACGACATCCAGACCTTGTCGAGCGCCGCGGTTCCGGTGTCGGTGAAGGAGGCGGGGACCTTGAACTCGCTGCCGGGCCGCACACCGTCGATCGGGGCGAGCTTGCCCAGCACCAGGCCGGGTCCCGCGTCCGTGGCGCCGGCGGGCGCGGCACCGAGCGCGATCAGGGCGACGGCGCCGACGGCACCGGCGGCCTGGCGAAGTAAACGGGGGCCGGAGAGCGTGGGGGGCATGAAATCCTCTGTATGAATCGGCTGCTACGGACAGCTGAACTGTGCGGGAACGCGCGTTCCCGCACAGGAGACCTCGGTCACCGGCCGATGGTTGTACAGGGCCCGACCGGAGGTCACGGCCTCGCGGGCCGCACCAGCCACTCCAGGGCCGCGGCCGCGTCGCTCAGGACGGATACGGCCGTCGTCGACGAGTCCGCCCGGAACGGCGCCGGACCCGACACCTCGACCACGCCCAGCACCCGTTCCGGCAGTACGGCGGCATACGCCAGAGCGT
The DNA here is from genome assembly GCF_053597295.1 of Streptomyces sp. NPDC001450. Lineage (NCBI taxonomy): Bacteria > Bacillati > Actinomycetota > Actinomycetes > Kitasatosporales > Streptomycetaceae > Streptomyces > Streptomyces sp. NPDC001450. The sequence continues at coordinate 17,894 of NZ_JBSFHY010000079.1, read as the reverse complement.
GCGAGGCGCCCCCGGAGTGACCCATGACGGCGAAACGGCCGATGCCGAGCGCATCGGCGCTGTGGGCGACGTCGGCGACGGCCGTTGCGACGCTGCGGCCGTGGAGCGGGATCGGACCGCCGTATCCGGGGCGGTCGTACGACACCCGGCGGACGCCGAGCCGGGCGGAGGCGGGGAAGAGAGGCCTGGGCGGCAGGCCCAGGTTGGGTGTGCCGTGAAGCCAGAAGACGGGGAGACCGCCGGTTCCGCGGGCGCCGGGGGCTTGAGCGCGCAACTGACCCCGCGGACTCCCGGAACCCATCCCTCGGCCGAGTGGGCGAACGCCCGGAAGTCCGACGCCCTCAGGCCCGTACCGAACGATGCGGCCGGGCCGGTCGTCCGGGACTCCTGCGCTCCAGCCATTCCTGATACGCCGGCGCCTGGTGAGCCGCCTCCCAGTAGGCCTCCTCCAACTCGCTCACGCCGTTGTCGAGTTCCGCCGCTGTCCGGGCCGCGAGCAGCAGCCGTACCCCTATCGGGTCACCCTGCAACGGCCGGATGGCGAGGTCGGGGCGGGGGCGCGCGGTCGGCTGGCTGACCGTGACGACCTCGCCGATGGCGGCCAGGGAGTAGGCGCTGAGATAGTCGCCGTGCAGCAGGTCGGGTTCGATCCCGGCCTGGCGCAGCACCCGGCACAGGCCGTCCCATTCGCCGTCGACCGTGGAGTCGATCATCCAGCGTTCGTGGGCGAGGTCGGTCAGGGGTATCTCGCGCTGCGCCGCCGCGGGGTGGTCGGCGGCCAGGGTGACGAACTGCGGTTCGCGTTCCACCAGGACCCGCAGGCGCAGCCCGGCCGGGACGCGCAGCGGGCTGCCCTCGACCTCGTGCACGAAGGCCAGGTCGAGCCTGCCCTCGGCGACCATCCGCAGCAGGGAGTTCGCGGACACGTCCATCTGGAGGCTGGGCTCGACCGGCGGGACACGGGCGCGCAACCGGCGGAGCCAGCCCGGCAGGGCCCGGCTGGCCGTGGCGCCGATGCGCAGCCGGGGACCGCCCGCGGCACGGGCGGCCGCGGCCCTGGTCTCGGCCACGATCGCGGCGAGTTCGGCGACGAGCGGCCGGGCACGGCTGACCACGAGGTGTCCCAGCGGGGTGAGGCGGCTGCCCGTACGGTCACGGGTGAAGAGCCGGCCGCCGAGCGTCTGCTCGATGCGACGCAGCTGGGTGCTCAACGAGGGCTGGGCCATGCCCAGTTCGCGAGCGGCCTGGTGCAGACTGCCGGCGTCGGCGATGGCGCACAGTACGCGCAAGTGCCTCACCTCGAGCTCCATGCACGGAGCGTAAGGGCAGTGCCTGATGAGGCGCCAGATGTTCAAACGCCAACGGAATAAACAGAGTTGGGCGTGATAGTCGCACGCTATCCCCAGTTGCCATCATCCCGTCGACCGCCGGGGTGACGGAAACTCAGGGGCAACTGATCGTTCACCACCCCACACGAACGAGTAGGAGCACCCCCCACATGACGTCGACTCGTACGTCCTCCCCTGCCACGAAGGCCTCCAGGAGAGCGCTGGCGCTCGGCCTGGGCCTGGCCTTCGCGGCGCTGGGCACCGCGATCCCCGCGAGCGCCCAGAGCACCGGCTCCACCGCCACGCCGCACGCCCGCTACACGGGCCCGGCCGGCGAGGCGGCGAACAACAAGGCGTTCTTCGAGGCCGTGCTGGCCTCGGTCGCCAAGAAGCAGGCGGCACACCCGGGCCTGCGGTCGGTGACCGTCTACTACGACGCCTCCCAGGCGCCGAGCTTCCGTTCGCAGATATCGAGCGCCGCGTCGATATGGAACAGCTCCGTCTCGAACGTCAAGCTGCAGGCGACCTCGGGCGGCGCCGACTTCGCCTACTACGAGGGCAACGACCCCGAGGGGTCCTACGCCTCCACGGACGGCCACGGCAACGGCTACATCTTCCTCGACTACGCGCAGAACCGGCAGTACGACTCGATCCGCGTCGCCGCGCACGAGACCGGTCACGTGCTGGGGCTGCCGGACCACTACAGCGGTCCGTGCAGCGAACTGATGTCGGGCGGCGGCCCGGGCCCGTCCTGCACCAACCGCTACCCGAACGCGGCCGAGCGCGCCCGCGTCAACCAGCTGTGGGCCAACGGTCTCGCCAAGGCGCTCGGCAAGCTGAACAAGGTGCACTGACCCTGAACGAGGTGTACTGACCGAAGGCGCGCCGGCCGTCTGAGAACCATCCGCCTGCGACCGGAGGCGGGCCGTGCCACCCGGGCGCGGCCCGCCTCACGCAGGTTCGTGGTCTTCGGCCGCCCGGTCCGCGCGGTCGACGACCTCGGCGAAGTACGGCCAGCCGTCCACCGCTACGTTCCGCGCAGCCGGCTGTGCCGCGAGGGCGGGTGCCGCGGCGTCCAGGAGGCGGCGTGCCGTCCCGGGCTCGTAGAGGTTGAGGTGACTACGGTCCGGCAGGCGCACCACGGTGCCCGACTCGAAGTACGTGTTCGAGACGACCCCGATCGCGCAGGGAGCGAAGACCAGGGAGAGCCGGCGGCCGGCACCCTCGGCGGTTCCGTCGGTGAAGAACGAGAGGGTGAGGCGGCAGTCGTCGTGGGTGGGCCCCAGGCGCTGCCGGACGGTCCAGTACCAGACGGCCTCACCGACGACGAGGCGACGGAGGCGACGCTCGTTCCTCACGGCCGGTCGAACCAGGCGAGTGCTGCGATGCGCCAGCCGTCCGGAGTGCGCACGAACTGCAGGGTCTTGGTGCCGCCGCCCTCGAACGGCTCGCCGTTCATGACCGCGGACTTGCGGTACTCACTCAAGGGAGGACGAGCCGCCGGATGCGTGCCACGTCGGCCGGTCCGCCGCCGCGGTTGTCGAAGGCGCCGAAGAACTCGGCCGTCACCGCGTCGATCTCGATCTTGGACACCGTGTGAAGCTACCACGCACCCGAAGGCCCGCCAAAGCAGCAGCAGTTGGGTTCCGGGTGCCGCCCGGTCGCCGTTGACCGGGCGCTGGTTCCCTAGGAGTGCTCGGCCACGCGCTGGGGGCGGGCCTGGTTGAGCTGCGCGGTGAGGAGATGCGCGTCCAGCAGCGCGACGTCGGCGGTGCGGTTGGCCCGCGAGTAGCCCGCGAACATACGTTTGGTGAGGGTGAGGGCTTCGGGTGAGCGCCGGACGAGCGGGCGTACCCAGGAGTTGACGGCCGCGTCCAGTTCGTCGAGCGGGGCGACCTTGTGCAGGAGGCCGAGCCGGTGGGCGGTGGCCGCGTCGAACGTCTCGCAGGTGAGCATGAGTTCGCGGATCCTGGCGGCTCCGCCCTCGACGATCAGACGGCCCATGGCACCTCCCCAGGCGGGCGGCAGGCCGAGGCCGATCTCGGGCATACGGAACTGGCAGCTGTCGGCTCCGGCGCGCAGGTCGCAGAAGGAGGCGAGCGCGAGACCGGCGCCGACCACCTTGCCGTGGAGCCTGGCGATGGTGACCGCGTGGGTGTTCTCCAGCGCGTCGCACACGCGGTGGGCCTTGTCCGCGATCCGGCGCATGGCGGCACCGGTCGGGTCCCCGGCCAGCGCCGCCTGGTACTCGACCCGGTCGGCGCCGAGACAGAAGTCCTCGCCGACGGCAGAGAGGATCAGCACCCGGATGTCGGGCCGGTCGTGGAGGCTGTGGAGCAGGGCGGCGAGGTCGTCGAGGGCGGCGACGGTCAGCGTGCTGTCCTGTGCCGGGGGGTTGAAGCGGGCCCGGAGGACCGGCCCGTCGTGTTCGACGTGCAGCGCCTTGTAGGGGAAGTGGGGGGAGGTGTTGATCATCTCGGTCATGAGAGGGCGACGTCCAGGTTCAGCAGGCGCCGGAAGGCCACACGCGGTGCCCAGGTCGGCCTGCGTACGAGGGTGAGGCGGGGGAAGCGCCTGACCAGCTGGTGGAGCACGGTCTGTGCCTCCATGCGGGCCAGGGGAGCCCCGAGGCAGTAGTGGATGCCACCGCTGAAGGCGAGGTGCGCCGGTTTGCGGTGCAGGTTGAACAGCTCGGGATCCTCGTGCTTGGCCGGATCCCGGTTGGCCGCGCCCACCATGAGGTGGACCATCTCGTCCTTGTGGACCTCGACGCCGCCGAGGACGCCGTCCCGGGAGGAGACGCGGCTGATGACGTGCGTGGGCGGGTCGTAGCGCAACGATTCTTCAACGGCGGCGGGCACGAGTTCGGGGTGGACGGTGAGCCAGTCCCACTGCCGGGGATGCTCCAGCAGCAGGAGCGTCATCGTCGACAGCAGCGTGGCCGTGGTCTCCAGCGCCGCCAGGAGCACGAACAACGCGAGGAAGTAGACCGCTTCGTCCGCCTTGTCCTGGTCGCTCTCCATGCCGTCCCACGCCGTGATCCACCGCGAGACGGGGTCGTCACCAGGTCGGGCCCTGCGCAGGCGCACCAGGTCCATGAAGTAGGTCCGCAGCTCGGCCGTGGCCGCGTCCGACTTGGCCAGCTGGCTGGCCGACGGCAGCAGTTCCTGGGTGAAGACCTGGTCGTGGGTCAGATCCCGAAGCCGGGGGAAGTCGGCGGTCGGCAGCCCGAGCCAGTGCCCGATGGTGGCGACGGGCAGCTCGTCGCCGACCAAGGCGTTGAAGTCCGCCTCACCGTCGTGCAGCCGCTCGGCGAGCGAGTCCAGGATCCTGGTCGTGCTGTGGTCCACCGTCCCGCGCAGCTGTTCCAGGGAGGCGCGGTCGAACATGCCCGCCGAACGGCGCACCCAGGTGTGGTCCGGCGGATTGAGCGCGGGCAGTGTCCGGCTCATCTCCCGTGAGGAGGGAGCCGTCCAGCGCGTGCCGTCTCCCTGCTGCTCCCGCCAGCGTGCGTCGGGCTCCAGCCAGTCGCGGCTGCGCAGGACCTGGTCGCACAGGTCGAAGGCGGTGACGAGGTGCCCACCCCAGGGGGCTGCGACGACTCCGCCCCTCGACCGCAGCTCCCCGTAGATCGGGAAGGGATTGGCCTGGCCCTTCGCCGTCCGTAACCGGGAGAACAGCGAAACGGCAAATCGCCTGTCGACGGGCGGAGTTATCGCAATCTCCACGATGTCCCCTTCTTGCTCTCACGTATCAGCCGCCATGCATACCCCCCCGTTTACTGATACATACAAGATGACTATGCGCGCGGAGAGTTGCCTACGTCACTCTCCCCTGGTCCATGCCAGGAATCGGCTGAAGAGGCCCGGTTTGGGCTTGGACGAGGCCGGCACCGCAGGCTGCGGCGCAGAGCTCGGGACGTGGTGCGGGGTGGGTGCGGCCGGCCGCTGCGGCGCCTGAGCGGCCGTCGGTGCCACGGTGCGCGGCGTGAACCGGACCGGCAGCGCCACCAGGGACCGGCTCCACGGAGCGGGCACCCAGCTCAAGTCCTTGAAGGGCATCCGGACTTCGATGTCGGGCAGCCGGTTGAGGAGGGACTCGACGGCGGTGACGGCGATGATGAACGCCGGGTCCTTGGCCGGGCAGGCGTGCGGCCCGGCCCCGAAGGACAGATGGGCCTTGGCGCTGAGCTGCTCGCGATGCTCCGCCAGCCGGGGATCGGTGTTGGCGGCCGCGAAGGAGATCACCACCGGGTCGTTCGCGCGGAGCATACGGCCCCCCAACTCCACGTCCTGGGTGGGGTAATGGGCCGCGTAGTTGGCGATCGGCGCGTAGTTCCACAGGGCCTGGCCGACCGCGTCCTCGACCGGCAGGCCGGCCTGCCAGTCCTCGCCGAGGATCAGCGCGCTGCTGGTGCCGATCGCCGCCGACAGGGGCGCGGTGCCGCCCGAGAGCAGCGTCACGAGCTGGTGCAGCACCTCCTCGTCGGTCAGTTCGGCGGAGTGCTGCATCAGACGGGTCGTCAGGTCATTGCCGGGCCTGCGACGCTTGAGCGCGATCAGCTCGCCGAGCGCCTCGCCCAGCACCTGGTCCGCACCGGTCGTACCGTCGAAGATGCCGCTGATCCCGACGATCACCCGGTCGCCGATCTCCGGCGGGCACCCGAACAGGTCGCTGAAGACCAGCAGCGGCAACGGCTGCGCGTACTCGGCCATCAGCTCGGCCTGCCCGAGCCGGTCGGAGCTGAACCGGCTGACCAGATAGTCGGCGGACTGCTGGGTCTGCCGCACCAGCTGGATCTCGTTGACGGTGGCCAGACTGTCGGTGACGGCCTGGCGGAGGCGGGCGTGTGCCGCTCCGTCGCTGAACAGCGCGTTGGGCCGGTACCCCATCATGGGCAGCGCCGGGCTGTCCTCGGGTACCCGTCCCTCGTTCAGCGCCCGCCAGCGCCGCGAGTCCCGGACGAACGAAGCGGGGTTCTGCAGGATGTACAGGGCGGCGTCGTAGCTGGTGACCAGCTCGACCTCCACGCCCGGGGCGATGTCGACCGGCGCGCTCGGGCCGAGGCTGCGCAGGTACGCGTAGGTGGCGTCGGGATCGGATCCGAACTGCGGGCCGTAGAGCGGGACATTGCCGTGCGCAGGGCAGCCGGGCGGTGGCCCTTGTATGCCGGGACGCTGCTGCATGTGGGGGAGGCTCCTAGTCGAGAAGGGACAGTAGGTGGTGGACGAGGGTGATGAGGGCCTGTGCCGACGACTGCTGGTCCCGTACGTCGCAGGCGACGACGGGTGTCCGGTCGGACAGGTTCAGCGCGTCGCGGATCTCCGCGAGCGGGTAGTCGGTCGTGCCGTCGAAGTGGTTGACGCCGATGGCGTACGTCAGGCCGAACCGCTCGACCAGGTCCAGGACCGGGAAGGACTCCGACAGCCGCTCGGGGTCGACGAGGACGAGCGCGCCCAGTGCCCCCCGGGACAGCTCCTCCCACATTTCCTTGAAGCGCTCCTGACCCGGCGTGCCGAAGAGGTACAGCACCACCTCGTCGCTGATGGTCAGGCGGCCGAAGTCCATGGCGACCGTCGTGGTGGTCTTGTCCGGAGTCCCCGACAGGTCGTCAAAACCCACGCTGGCTTCGGTGATCTCCTCTTCGGTCCGCAGGGGCTCGATCTCGGAGATGCTGCCGATGCACGTGGTCTTCCCGACCCCGAAGTGTCCCACCACGAGGATCTTCACCGCGGTGAGGACACCTGAATCCAGGTACACGAATCACGCTCCGAATCGGGCTTTGAGGCCGTCGAGTACGGCGTTGAGCACTTCTCGGTCGACACGTTCGGCGCGGGGCACGGGCTTCCGCGCGATGATGAGACCGCTCTCCTCCATCTGTGCCAGGAGAATCCGCACGATCCCCAGCGGCAGATGCGTGTGGGCGGCCACTTCGGCGACGGAGAGAAAACCTTCCGTCACCAGCTCCAGGACCTGCCGCGCCTCCGGAGAAAGCGTGCGAGCCGAAGCAGTGGCACCCTCTTGCGCGGACACCAGGGTGGTGCGCTCGTAGGCATTGTCCGGGGGCAGGGCTCGCCCGTTCGTGATCACGAAGAGCGGGACTAATGCTGAGGTCAGCTCAAGTTCCTGATCCGGCCCGTCATTCACGTACGGCTCGCCTCCCCGCGTGGTGCCATATATGCGCTCAGCCGGGGCACCACCTGATGCAGCCGGGTGGTGAACTCCTCGATATCGGCATCGTGTTCGGCGGCCGCGGCCAGGAACGCACCGCGGCCGGCCGAGATCAGGAAGATCCAGCCGTGCTGAAACTCGATCACCGTCTGCCGCCACTGCGCCTCCTGGCCCACACCGGCGAACTGCGAGGTGGCCCGGCTGTAGGCGTGAATCCCCGTCATCGCCGCGGAGATGGTGTCCGCCAGGTCCTGACTCATGCCCGTGGTGGCCCCGCGGGGCAGGCCGTCGGAGCCCAACAGGACGGCGTGGCGGGCACCTTGCACCTTGGCGACCACCTCGTCGAGGTCCACGATCGGGATCCCCTTGCCGCCCGCCTCCTGCTGTGCCCGGGCCCCGCCGAACTGCCCGTCGACGCCGTCCGCGTGCACCCGGGGCGGCGAGGTGAGGTTGTTGCCGAGCCGGGCGACCAGCCGGTGCATGCGGAAGGAGATCTGCTGCATGTCGACGTCCGGCGCCGCGGCCGCCGCCAGGTAGGCGCCCTGCCCGGCGCCGATCAGGAAGATCCAGCCGTGCGAGAACTCGATGATCGTCTGGTTCCACTGCCTGTCTTCCCCCGGCCCGGCGAAGTGGGAGGTCGCGCGGCTGAGCGACTGCATGCCGGCCATGGCGGCGGAGATCGTCCGCACGTCCTTCTGGGCCATGCCGTCGGTCGCGCCACGGGGAAGGCCGTCCGCGGACAGCAGGACAGCATGACGCGCCTTCGGCACGTTGTGCACGATGTCCTCGAGCATCCACGACAGGTCTGTGGTCATGCGTCATCGGACCCTTCGGACGGCGCCGAGGCGAGATTGCGGCCCGAGAGCGTGCCGCGCTGGAAGGCTCCGAGGCTCCGGCCCGCGGCACGGCCGGCGTCCTCCGGCGCCGCGGCGGGCGGCTGCGTGGTGTCCCGGTCGGGAACGCTGGCGATGGGCACCTGGCGGGCGCCACGCCGCGGCAGGCCGTGGGCGGTGCGGCTGACGGGCTCCGGCCGGCCGACGGTGCCACGGATGCCGCTGACCTGGGAATCCTCGGCGGGTGCCGCCTCCTCCTCGGTCCACAGCTCCTCCGGCAGCAGCACGACGGCGCGCACGCCGCCGTAGCGGGAGACACCGGTGACGTCCACCCGGAATCCGTACTGCTGCGCGAGCAGGCCGATGACGGGGAAACCGAACTTCGGCTGGTTGCCGAGATGCGAGAGACGGGGCCGGAAGTCACCGGAGAGCAGCGCGGAGGCCTTCTGCCGGTCCTCGTCGTTCATACCGACACCGGCGTCGTCGATGACGATGCACAGGTTCTTCTGCACCCGTTGGAAAGTGACCTCGATCGGCGAACCCTGCTGAGAAAAGCTGGCAGCGTTGTCGAGAAGTTCTGCGACAGCGAGCGCGACCGGAGAAACGGCGGACGCCTTCAATGCAAAACCGGTCTGCTGCATGATTTCGACGCGCCGGAAGTTGCGAATCTGACCCTGCGCACTGCGCACCACGTCATAAACGCTCGCAGGCCTATTACGGCGACCCAGCGGAGCACCACACATAACCGCAATGCCCTGTGACTTACGGGCCATCTGTGCATTGGCGTGACTGACTTCCAGCAAATCACTCAGGACGGAATGGCCGCCGTACTTGCGCTGGATTTCTTCAAGAAGCGCCAGCTGTTCCGCGGCAAGGCTCTGCAGAAAGCGCGCGGAACCCTTGAGAACAGCCTTGGTGCTCTCCTCGGCCGCCTCTTCGGCTTCTTGGATGGTCTTGTCGTGCTCGTCCTGGTGCTGCTGCAACTCCGCTCTTAAAGCGGCCAGTTGCACGTCGGCCTCGCTCAGCCTCTGCGTGAGCGCGGCCTCGGCCTGCTGCTTCTTCGCCGCTATGGCCTTGTTGCGGCGACTGAGCACCAGGGCCGCGGCGACGGCGATGGTCGTCGCCGCAACCAGGCACCACACGAGTGCGTCTCGATTCATGGAAACCTTTCCTATATGTAGCCTGCAGTCGTCGGCGGACGGATCGGGGGAATCCGTGGCACAACCGCTTGGTACGACTCGGTCGCCGTCGTGTCGAGAACCGGCCCGATCTCAAAACAGCGCCTGAGCCGAGTGGACCAAGGTCGCAGACGCGGGGATGCTATCACTGAGATAGGGGAACCTTCACAACGCGGAGTCGACCGGTAACCGTTGCATGTTGGCCAAGAGGTTATTGATTGAACGACAGTCAACGGCAGTGCGGCCGAGTCGTGAGGGTGTGGGGTATTTATTCGGCACCATGAAGGACTGATTACTCTTTCACGGACTTAACGGACGGCGAGGCGCTGGACGGCCCGGCTCAGGACCACCACGCCCGCGACGATCAGTACGGCACCGCATATTTCGGGCACCAGCCACCGGCCCGTGCGGATGCGTTCGTCGAACAGGGCGATACCGAGGGCCAGGCTGACCATCGCGTCCCCGATGGTCAGCGCGGGCTGCGCCGCCACCAGCGGACCGGCCTGCAGGGCGTTCTCCAGCAGGAGCACGGCGACCGCGCCGGTGACCGCGAAACCGTACGTCTGCCAGGACCGCAGGAACGCCAGGAAGCCGTGGTCGGCGAAGGTCCCCGAGGCCGACTTCAGGAGCGCGGCGGTCAGCGCGTTGCCCATGGCCGAGGCAGCGGCCAGCAGCGCGGCACGGCGCACCGCCGGGCGCCCCCGGCCGGCAGGCAGGACCGTGGCGGCCATTCCGCCGAGGCACAGGCCGAGCGCCGGGATCCACCGCGCGAGCGGTGCCTGGGAGGTGGCGCCGTGCGGAGCGGCCGCCGAGAGCAGGACGGCCAGGCCAGTCACCACACCGCCGACCCCCCACCAGCCCGAGCGGGGCAGCCGGCGGTGCATCAGCGGCCGGCGACGAGCAGGGCGAAGGGAAGCTCCAGGATGAAGAGTGGCTGGACCAGCGCGAGCGGGCCGTTGACGAGGGCCAGGCTCTGGAACAGCGCGGCGCCGACCACCCCGGCCATGCCGATCAGCCAGGCCGGCCGGCGCACCAGATCCGCCAGGAGCCGCACCCCGCCGCGCCGGCTCGTGGACGCGGCCCTGCGCTGGAACGCCGTGCCCACGGCGTTGCTCGCCGCTCCCGCGACGGCGAACGCCGCGGCCAGTTCGATCACGACCGTCTCCCGCCTGCGGGCACACCTTCCGGAGGAGCTCGGGCACTCTCAGCCTACGGATGCCCTCCCGGAGCCGCCGCCGAAGCCGGCCGCGGCCCGCACGCCGCAGAACCCGGAGGCCGGGCCGCCCCACACGCCCCAGTGCCTGGACCCGGCCCTATTGCGGCATGCCCAGGATGATCTCCCCGTCCACGGCGGTGCCCCCCTCACGGTGATGCCCGCCGGGCGAACCCGGCAGCAGCAGGGAACCGTAGGTGCCGTCACGTGAGGCGGCGGTCACGATGCCGATGGACTCTGACGGCGAGGCCCCGCCGGTGGCATTCCGGCGGGGCGGTCGTCGGCAAGGTGTCGTTTCCTCGGCAAGGTGCCGGTTGTGTTGGGACTCCTCGAAGATCCCCGGCGGGCGATCACCGTTGAGCGGTGGTGCTCGCCCCGTCGAGTGCTTCCCGGATGATGTCCGCGTGTCCGGCATGCTGGGCTGTCTCCCTGATCAGGTGCAGCAGGATCCGGCGTGCAGACCAGTGGACGGTTTCCGGCGGCGACCACGGGGTCTTGGGAAGGGGCACGCTCCGGTCGAGGTCCGGCAGGGCAACCACGGACTCCTCGGTCCTGTGAGCGGCGGCGGTGTACTGCTCGAGCAGCCCTGCGAGCGACTCGCCTTCGACCATGCGGTATTGATCCAGGTCGAGCGTGCCCTCCGGCAGTTCTCCGTCCCCCTTGACCATGATCTGCGTCCACACCCGCTCACCCCGGGTGAGGTGCTTGACAATCCCGCCCAGGGTGAGCTCGCTCACGGTCGTGCGCTCGGCAGCCTGGGTGTCGGTGACATCGCGCGTGGTGATCAGCAGTAACGCCCTCTGCTCCGCGAGTGCATGCAGCAGCTCACCGCGCTCGCCTGGAAGAAACGGGGCCGGGCTTTGCGACGAAGTGGTCATGGACCGACCGTAGGAGGCATTTAGGTCAGTAGGTATCCTCAATCCCCATCCCCGCCAGGCTCAACAGGTGGTTCAGTCGCCGACCACCTCGCTCACCGACGCGCGGGCGGCGGCCTCGTCGACGAGGTTCTTGCCGGTGGCGAACGCGGCGACCAGGGCCTGCAGGGCGAGGTTGTTGACCGCCCGCGGGTAGCCGCGCGATGCGCCTCGCCCACTCCACGGCGCGAGCACACCGCCGCAATCCGGGCACTCGACCTTGCCCGCCGACAACCTGGCCTCGACCCTGGCCGCATCCGCCTCTACCGTGAGCACCGGCGCCTCGCCGCCAACGAACACCCCGACCCCGCCCGCATGCGTCCGAATCCGTCGGCACGCAGCATGCCTGCAACTCACCGCCCACATGGGCATCTTGAGTGTCGTCGAACAGCCGCGGTACACGTAGGTCCGGCCGCCGGCGACGACGGCCAGGTCCTGCTTGCCGTCGCTGGTGTGCCGGACGGGTCCCCTCTCACACCCGGCTCGACGTCGCCGTGTCCGAGGACAGCCGCTGGGCGACATAGATCGGGACGACCGACAGCAGGACGAGGACGGCCGCCACGACGTTCACCACGGGCGCCTGCTGGGGCCGGGTCATGTTGTCGAAGATCCAGATGGGGAGGGTCTCGATGCCGGGTCCCGCGGTGAAGGTCGTGACGACGATCTCGTCGAAGGACAGGGCGAACGCGAGCAGGCCGCCGGCCAGCAGCGCGGAGCGGACCAGCGGGAAGGTGACGTCCGCGAAGGCACGGAAGGTGGTCGCCCCCAGGTCCATCGCCGCCTCCTCGTACGAGGCGGCCGTACGGCGCAGCCGGGCCACCACGTTGTTGAAGACCACCACGATGCAGAACGTGGCGTGGCCGACGATCACGGTGAACAGCCCGAGGCCCACACCGAGCGGCGCGAGGACGGTGCCGAAGGCCGAGTTGAGCGCGATGCCCGTGACGATGCCGGGCAGCGCGATCGGCAGGACCACGATGAACGACACCGTGTCGCGGCCGAAGAACCGGTGCCGGGCCACCGCGAACGCGATGAGCGTGCCGAGGACCAATGCGATCGCGGTGGCACCCAGGCCCGCCTTCACGGACACCCACAGAGCCTCGCGCGCACCGGAGTTGTCGAGGGCGACGGACCACCAGCGCAGGGTGAACCCCGGCGGCGGCCAGCTCGCACTGCGGTCGGGATTCAGGGAGTTGACGAGGACGAGCAGGAGCGGGACGTAGATCACCGCGAAGCCGAGTGCGGCGCCTGTGCGCAGGGCGATGCGCGCGGTGCGGCTGAGATGCATGGCGCTCTTCTCCTACAGGCTGGTCAGGGCGCCCGTGCGGCGGATCGCCAGCAGGTACAGGACGATCACGAGCACGGGGACGGTGCCGAGCGCGGCAGCCATGGGCAGGTTGAGTTCGATGTTGGAGTACACGAGGTTGCCGACGAGCTGGGTCTTGCCGCCGACGATCTGCACGGTGATGTAGTCACCGAGGCTGAGCGAGAAGGTGAACACGGAGCCGGCGGCCACGGAGGGCAGCACCATGGGCAGCACCACCGAGCGGAAGGTGCGGCCGGCCTTCGCGCCGAGGTCCGCGGAGGCGTCGAGCAGGTTGCCCGGAAGCTGTTCCAGGGCCGTGTGGATCGGCAGGATCATGTACGGCAGCCACAGGTACGTCAGGGTGAGCACGGTGGCCGGCAGGCCGAAGCCCGGGCCGCTCAGGCCGAAGGGCCCCAGCATCCAGTCGGCGAGGCCGCCCTCGGAGAGGATCAGCCGCCAGGCGTACACCTTCACCAGGTAGCTCGCCCACAGCGGGGTCAGGATCGCCACGACAAGCAGCGGGCGCCACTTGGGGCGGGCCACCCGCGCGGTGTAGAAGGCGACCGGGAACGCGATCACGGCGCACAGCACGGTCACCGCGAGCGCCACGCCGACACTGCGCAGGATCACCTGGCGGAAGACCGGGGTCGTGAACAGGGCGTGGAAGTTGTCCGTCGACCAGACCTTCACCACCTGGGAGGTGAAGGAGTTGGTCGTCCAGAACGCGGAGACGAACAGGACCGTCAGCGAGCCCAGGTAGAGGACGGTCAGCCACAGCAGCGGCGCGGTGAGCAGCAGGGCCAGGCGCAGCCGGGGTCTCGTGTGCAGCGCTCCGGCGAGCCGCCGGACGGTTCCCCGTCCGGCGGCGGGCGTCACTTCACTCGTCACGGCTCAGCCCTTGATCTCGGTCCAGGCCTGCACCCACTTCGCGTACGGCACGCACTTGACGTCCTTGCGGCCGTCGAGGCACTGCTCGATGGGCGTGTTCCAGAAGGCGATGTTCTTCCAGTAGCCCTCGTCGGCCGCGTGGTAGGTCGTGCAGAAGTTCTTGTCGCCGGTCTCGGCACAGGCCTTGGAGTTGGCCGGGGCCTCGCCGAAGTACTCGGCGACCTGGGCGTTGACCTTGGGGGAGACGATCCAGTCGAGCCACTTGTAGGCGCAGTTGGGGTGCTTGGCCCTGGCGTACACCATCCAGGTGTCCGACCAGCCGGTCGAGCCCTCCTTCGGGACGAACGCCTTGACCTTGGCGCCCTCACCGGCGGTCAGGTTGGCGATGACCTGCCAGGTGGTGCCGACGACCGAGTCCCCGCTCTTGAAGGCGGAGATCTCCTTGAGGTAGTCGCTCCAGTACTCGCCGATGTTCGCGTTCTGCTTCTTCAGCAGGGCCACGGCGGCGTCGAACTGCTTCTGGTCGAGCGCGTACGGGTCCTTGATCTTCAGCTCGGGCCTGGTGGCCTTGAGGTACAGGGCCGCGTCCGCGATGTAGATCGGCGAGTCGTACGCGGTGACGTGCCCCTGGTACTTCTGGGCGTCGTCGAAGACCGCCGACCAGGAGGTGGGCGCCGGGCTCACCTTCTCGGTGTTGTACATCAGCAGGTTGGCGCCCCGGCCGTGCGGGATGCCGTACATCTGTCCGTTCACCGAGTTCCAGGCGCCGTTCTTGAGGCCGCTGAAGACGTCCTTGTAGTTGGGGACGAGGCCGGTGTTGACGGGGGCCGCGTCGCCGGAGGCGATCAGGCGCAGGGAGGCGTCCCCGGAGGCGGAGACGGCGTCGTACTCCCCGGTCTTCATCAGCTTGACCATCTCGTCCGAGCTGGCGGCGACCTTGGAGTGGACCTGGCAGCCGGTCTGCTTCTCGAAGTCGCCGACCCAGTTCACCTTGGGGTCGTTGGAACCGTCCTCGACGTAGCCCGCCCAGGCGATCAGATTGACCTGGCCCTCGGTCCTGCCGAGCTTCGTCGGGGCCTTGAGGTCGGGCGGATTCAGGCCGGTGGCCGAGGAGCCGTTGCCGGAGGAGCCGCAGGCGGCGGTGAGCAGCAGGGCCGCGGTGCCGGCCGCGGCCACGAGGGTTCGGGTGAGACGCACGACGTTCTCCATGAGTGAGGGAGCCTGGCGCGGAGCGGGGGGTTCGGGGGGTGGGGGGTCAGGCGGGTATCCGGACGGCGTGTCCGCGGTGCCACTGGAGGCGCACCCGGGCGCCGCGGTAGGCGGCGACGTCCTCGGAGGAGGTCTCGAGGTTCTGCTGGAGTGCGGTGAGGCGGCCGCCCCCGTCGAGGTCGACGAGGAAGCGGGTGGCGTCGCCGAGGTAGACGACCTCGGCGACCGTGCCGGTGACGTTCGCGTGTCCGGGCTCGTCCGCCTCGGCGGACTCCTTCAGGACACGGATCTTCTCCGGGCGGATGTTGTACGTGCCGGGGGTGCCGACGATCCGGTGGGCCGCCTCGCCCTCCAGCAGGTTCGAGGTGCCGACGAAGCCGGCGACGAACGGGGTCGCGGGGCGCTCGTATATCTCGGCGGGTGTGCCGACCTGGGCGATGCGGCCCTGGTCGAAGACGGCGATGCGGTCGCTCATCGTCAGGGCCTCCTCCTGGTCGTGGGTGACGAAGACGAAGGTGATGCCCACCTCCCGCTGGAGTGCCTTGAGTTCGACCTGCATCTGTTCGCGCAGCTTCAGGTCGAGGGCGCCGAGGGGCTCGTCGAGGAGCAGGACCCGGGGGCGGCCGACGAGGGCGCGGGCGAGGGCGACGCGCTGGCGCTGTCCGCCGGAGAGCTGGGCGGGGCGCCGTTGGCCGTAGCCCTCCAGACGGACCTCGGCGAGCGCCTTGCGGGCGCGGACCAGGCGTTCGGGCTTCGGCACCTTGCGGACCTTGAGCCCGTAGGCGACGTTCTGCTCGACCGTCATGTGCGGGAACAGGGCGTAGTCCTGGAAGACCGTGTGCACGTCCCGTTCGAACGGGGCGAGGCCGGTGACCTCCTGCCCGGCCAGTTCGATCCGGCCCGCGGTGGGCGTCTCGAACCCGGCGATGAGTCTGAGGACCGTGGTCTTCCCCGAGCCGGAGGGGCCGAGCATGGAGAAGAACTCCCCGTCCCGGATCTCCAGGTCCACACCGGCCACGGCGGTCGTCTCCCCGAACGACTTCCGCAGGTCCTGCAGCCGGATCGCAATCCCCTCCATGCGGGAACCTTTCTGGCGCGCTCAACGTTGACCGCAAACATATGAAGTCATAGTTCTAAGCTCAAGGTCCCCTTAGGGTAAAGCTTGAGTCAACGCACGAGGTGGTGGCCGTGAGGCAACACGAGATCGACGGCGGCGTCCGGGGAGCGGGCGGCGGCGCCCGGCGGGCCGTCTTCAGCCCGGTGGACAACCGGGCCCGCGTGGACACGGTCGTCCGCCGCATCGGCGACGCCATAGAACTGGGACTCCTCGCCGACGGCGAGCAGCTTCCGGGTGAGAGCGAACTGGCCGGGCAGCTCGGCGTGTCGACCGTTACCCTGCGTGAGGCGCTGATGGCGCTCAGGCAGCAGGGCCTGGTCACCACCCGCAGGGGCCGCGGCGGCGGCAGCTTCGTGTCCCTGCCCGAGGTCCCCGCCGACGACCGGCTCAAGGCCCGGCTGCGCGGCTGGAGCACCGAGGAACTGCGCGACCTGGGCGACCACTGGGCCGCCCTGTCCGGCGCCGCCGCCCGCCTCGCCGCCCAGCGCACCGAACCCGAGGACCTCCATCCCCTGCGCCGTACGGCCGAGGAGCTGGCCCACGCGGAGGAGACGGCGGCGCGCAGCCGCCTGTACGGCCGCTTCCACGTGGAACTCGCCGCGGCGGCTCAGTCCGCCAGGCTCACCCGGGAGCAGGTCGCGCTGCAGAGCGAGGTGGGCGCGCTGCTGTGCCTGGTCCTGGGGAGCGGCGAATATCGTGAAGAAGTGGCGGACCGTCATCGCTCCGTGATCTCGGCGGTGCAAGATGGGGCCCACGAATCGGCCGGCACGCTGGCCGAGCGGTGCGTCAGGGAGTCGACGGCGCGGCTCGTCGCCGTACGCCTCACCCTCTGAACGCGCCGCGTCCGGTTCCGTCCGCTGGAGGACACCATGGGCTGGAGCCCCGGGCAGGTCCACTCGGCTGCCGCGACGATCGAGACGGACGCCGAGGCATGGGTGGCCTCGCAGGTGGGCGGTGCGCTGGAGGCGGTGTTCGAGGCCGTCGCCGCCACCCGGGCCGACACCGCGGCCCTGCTCGCCAAGGCGGCCGCACAGGGCCGTCGCCCCGCGAGCGCGGACCTCGCCGCCCTCCGCCCCGGACTGCACCAGCGACTGACCCGCCAGGAACTGGTCTCCGGCGTCGGCTTCGTGGCCGCCCCCGGGCTGCTGACCGACGTACCCGCATGGCTGGAGTGGTGGCAGACGGGCGCCGACGGCGACGTACGACCCCTGCTGCTCGACCTCGACCCCGGGCACTCGGCGTACTCCGACTACACGCACTGGGACTGGTTCGCTCTGCCCCGCGACACCGGGCGCCGCGCCGTGGCCGGACCGTACGTCGACTATCTCTGCTCCGACGAGTACAGCCTCACCCTGTCCGCACCGGTCGAGGCCGAGGGGCGCTTCGCCGGGGTCGCCGCGGCCGACGTGTACCTACGGCACTTCGAAGCGGCCGTACTCCCGCTGCTGCGGCGGCTGCCCCGGCCCGCCCACCTGGTCAACGCCCGCGGCCGGGTCGCCGCCTCCGCCGACCCCGCGCACCTGGCCGGCTCCCTCACCAAGGGCCCCGACTTCGGCGAACTGCTCACCGAGGCGACGCCCGCCGAGTACGCGGGCCTGCGCATGGTGCCCTGCCACGGCATTCCGCTCGTTCTCGTACTGGCCTAGGGGGTGTCGTTTGGATCAGGTCGGCCGTGACAAGCGGTGCGGACTGGCCGACCCGAGCGGGGCCTGGTGCGTGCAGCTGCAAGGCGGAGGA
>NZ_JBSFHY010000078.1:0-20465 GCF_053597295.1 Streptomyces sp. NPDC001450 | reverse complement strand
CCTGCGGGCGGTCGCCCGCAGGCAGACGGCAGGTTACCTTCAGCCAGGTTGGAAGAACGCGAGCATTTTCCGGCTGGCGTCCGGCGACGTCAGGATTTCCTGGACGTGCGCGGACTGCCGGCCGGCGGCGCTGGTGCGTTCGAACATCTCGCGTTCGTATTCTCTGACCGCGGCGGGAAAGTCGTCCGGGTGCGCGGCCAGCGCGAGGCCGAGCAGGGCGCCGTCGAGCAGCGCCATGTTGGCGCCCTGCCCCACCGGCGGCATCAGGTGCGCGGCATCGCCGAGCAGCGTGACGTCTGGCGTCGACGGCCAGGTCAGGCCGACCGGGAGAGTGGTGATCGACCGCGGCAGGACCGTGTCGTCGCAGGCTGCGATCAGTGCGGTGAACCTTGAGTCCCAGCCGGTGAACAGGTCGATCAGCCGCACCCGGGCGGCGGCTGGGTCGCCGAACGGGATCCCACTGGTCGCGAACCAGTCCTCGGCGGTGTTGTAGAAGCTGAGGTAGATCCGTACGCGGCCGTCGCCGTTGCGCTGCGCCGACAGGGATTGTCCGTTGCCGAGCACCCAGTAGTTGCCGCGCCCGACCATTGCCGCGAGGTCGGGGCGGGTGCGGTCGATGTCGGGAATGCCGAGCTCGATGACGTTTTGGCCGGTGTGCGCTGGCCGGGCATCGGTGAGCAGCGGGCGGACCCGGGAGTCCGCGCCGTCGGCGCCGACCAGCAGGTCGTACGTCGCACTGCTGCCGTCGGCGAAGTGCAGCAGGCCGTTGTCGGCGGATTCGAACGCGCGCCCCCAGCGCACCGCGTGTTCGGGAAGAGAGTCCAGCAGCAGGTTGCGCAGATCGGCGCGGTCGACCTCAGGTCGCTCGAGCGGGGCGTCGTCGGGCGTATCCTCCTGCAGCAGCAGGGTGCCGTCCGGCTCGAGAAGTCGCAGGTCCTGGCCTTGACGACGGGCAATCGCGTGGAACTGGTCGATCAGGCCGGCCTCGCGCATCGCCCGCTGCCCGGTCCCGGAGTGCAGATCGAGCATGCCGCCCTGACCGCGTGCGCCGCGCGATGATTCCCGTTCGTACACGACGGCGTCGATGCCGTTCAGGTGCAGCACACGGGCAAGCGCCAGTCCGCCCAGTCCGGCTCCGACGATGGTGATGGTCATGGTTGCCTCCGATTCGCCGTATTGACTGCTCGCGTTGACTGCTCGCGGGAGATCGACCCGTGGTGCGCGCGGGCCGCCACCGGCGGGGTGCCGAACACGATCCCGCAGCAGGAACAGCGACTCCGGTGTGGGGAGCAGGACGTCCGGCGGGGTGCGCAGGAACGCCCTGCGCTCGGTGGCGGGAGTGTCGCCGGTGCGCATGCCGACGGTGCTCCCGGCTCTGGCGGCCGGCCGAGCCGGACAGCGGCCTGGCGGACGCCGGTCAGCGGCGCGCCCAGGTCGCGCTCGACGTCCATCGCCAGCGCCTTCAGCGGTGAGACATAAAGTGCCCGGCAGCGGGCGGGCGGATCCACCGGCACCGGGTCGGTGGCCAGCCGGTGCAGTGCCCGGAGAAACGCGGCCGACGTCTTGCCGGAACCGGTCGGCGCGGCTACCAGCGCGTGCCGAGCGGCGGCGACTGCCTGCCAGGTGCCGCGCTGCGCCTCGGTGGGCGCGGCGAACGCGCCTGTGAACCACGCCCGGGGCCACGGCGAGACCGGCGCCAGCGCATCGTCGGCCGCCACGCCCCCGGTCCTCGCCGGTCCCACCGGCAGTTTCCGGCCCGCTGATCAGCCGGTTCACCGGCGGAGCCGGGGTTCGAGCACGGTGCGCACGACCTTGGCCACACTGCTCGCGGCGGATTCGCCCTCTCCTTCGGGTTCCGGTTCCAGCATGCGCTGGATCTGCAACAGCAGTTGGTTGGTCGACCGCCAGAGCGGGACGAACATGCCGACGACCGGCCCCACGCCCAGGATCGGGCCGTCGGACAGCTCGGTGACCCTCTTGGCGACCGTGACCGTTGTCGGGTCCCGCAGGATCAGGTGCACCTCATCGTCGGCCACCCGGATTTCCATCTTGCGCGCGGCGGCCTCCTCCGGGTTCGCGTCCGTGGTCGTCTCCGGATCCAGTTCGTCGATCTTGGCGGCGACCGCGTCCGGGTCGACCCCGAGTTCGCGCAGCACCCTGGCCGCCATGCTGTTCTCCGCCCGCAGCATCGCCTCAAGCAGGTGGTGGCTGCCCACCGGTGCGCCACCGGCCAGCGCGCCGGCGACGGACATGGTGTCCTCGGTGGCAGGCGTACCGGTCGGCCACGGGCTGGCCGCGACGTCCTGCGATCCCTCCAATGACGCCAGCACTGCGGCACGGATCTTGCTGATCGGATTGATCCGCGCGGCAAGCACCTTCGCGCCGACGCCCTCACCTTCCCCGGCGACCAGGGCGAGCAGGATGTGTTCCGTACCGATGTAGGTGTGGTGCAGCTGTTGCGCCTCGCGCAGGGCGAGGTCCAGCGTCTTCTTCGCGCTCGGCGCGAACGGGATATGGCCGCTCAGCTCCTGCGTGCCGGGCTTGGCCACCGCGGCGATATCGGCCTGCGCGGTCTCCTTGTCGTACCCGAGCTGGTGCAGGACTTTCGCCGCCGTGCTGTCCGGCGCATCGAGCAGCCCCAACAGGATGTGCTCCGTGCCGATGTAGTTGTGCTTGAGCAGCCTCGCCTCCTCCTGAGCCGTGACGACCACTTTGCGGGCTTTCCCCGTGAACCGTTCAAATGGCATGGTTCTATGGTCTCAACCCTGTCAATACACTGTTATTGATAGGGTCACCATGCCGAAGGGAGGGTGTGATGGAGACACCGTCGGACTGGGAGGGCCGGCTCGCGCGCTGGCAGAACGAGCTGGAGCTGTTCGAGCAGCTGGACGAGACACCCTGGGTCACGCTGGCCAAGGCGGAAGCCGAGACCGGTGTCTCCCGCTCGGCCCTGCGGTCCTGGTACCGCAATGGCGAGATCCAGTCCCGGCTGGTGGACGGCCCGAACGGGCCGCAGCGCCTGGTCCAGCTGGACGCGGTGATCGAGCGCGCCGCCGCGTCACCGCGCATTCAGCGCAGGGCGGAACGGGAAGTCAGCCTGGAAGCCCAGGTCACGCTGCTACGGCACCGGGTCGACCAGCTCGAGCTGCGGCTGGCCGCGCTGGAGCGGAAATGACCGGCGCAAGCAGCACCGTGCCATCGGCCCGGATCCGCCCGCTCATCCACGACCACGGTGTATGGCCGGTCCAGCGGCGCCCGGTAGAGAACGGGCCGGCACCGAGCTTGGAGTGGTCGGCTAGGGCCTGTTGCGAAGTCGATCTTCACCGTGAACGATCACGCTGTGAGGGGCGTGGTGATTTGACGAGCGAGCAGTGGGCACGGCTGGGATCGTTGTTGCTGCAGGGCGCCAAGCCAGGCCATGCGCCGGATGTCAGCGCCGCGTGCTACCCATGCGGGCATGACGGATACGCGGTACGACGAACTGCTAGGAATCATCGACGAGTTCACCGACAGGCTGGCCCCTCGGGCACGATTGGCGTGCCTGTACGGTCTGATGGCGCCCTTGCTCGACCGCGTCGAGCGAGAGGACGAGGAGCTGAGCGACAACCCCGTTCTATCGACCCCGGACGCGGTGCGTGAGCTGCGCAAGGCTGCCGCGGGAGAGCCGGTCGACATGGACGCGGTTCATGAGCAGTTGACCGAGGTGGGTTTGTGCTACTCCGAGGACCAGGACCCGGAGCGGCACATCGTCTCTCAGTCGGCCTACGCGGCCGCGGCCTGGCTACAGCTGCTGGCGGGGCGGAAGCTGCGTACCACGGCATACCTCGAGGGCGATGACGAGGATCTGGTGCCACCGTTCGCCGCGTCAGCATTCTCGCGGATCGTCGACCTTCTGGCCTGGACCCGGTCGGACCAGGTGTACTTCCACTGGGAGGATGCCCTCGCCGATCCCGAGGACTGCGATCTTCCGGCTGCGATACGCGAGCTCCGGGCGATGCACATGGAGATCAGCGGATTCGGCAGGGAGCGGTACTCATGCGACTCGTCTTCACCGGCCGAGTGACCGGGTGGTGTGGGCCGTGACCACTTCTACATGACCGGCTCCATGGGCCTGGCCCTGGCCGTGGGTACCGGTGTCGCCATGGCTTCCGCGCTGCCGACGATCGTCGTCGACGGGGACGGCAGCCTGCCCGGCACGGGCACCCGGTTCGCCGAGCGAGCGAGCGGTTACGAGTCCGTGTGCGAGGCCACCAGCCAGTCCGCCCTGCGGACCCTGCTCACGAGCGCGGTGGACACCCCCTCGGCCGTGTTCATCCACTGCCCCGTTCAGCCGGACACCGCCCCGCCGGGAACCCGCATCACTCCAGACCTCCCGGGCGTCGCGACGCGCTTCTCGCAGTTCGTCAGGTCCCGCTGAGCGGCTGCGGACGACCACGGACGCGAAGGCCTGCCCGGACTTTGACTTGGCCGGCACCAACAAGGCGTGACCGCGCTCGATGACATCAACGCCGGCCTGGTCGCCCACACTTGTAAATGGCCCGGACCCCATGGGTGTTCGGGCCTCCAACCACCTCGTCGAGCATGCGCAGACCCGAGTTCTGACCGACACAAGGCCATGGCCTCCAGCCTTGGCTGAGAGAGCGGTGGCCTGATAATCTGCGGATGGTTTCACGGGATTTCCCGAACCGTTTGCCCGAGGCGCTGCGCACAACAGACTCAACTGTTCTGATCGCCTGGCGAGCTGACCCGCTCGTAGTTCGCGAACACGGCCTCCCTCTTGCCGGCCGGAGTTGCAGCGTCATCCTGGGGCATGGAACTCACTTCAGTCTGCTGGGTTCCGATACTGATTCACCCCTCGGCAACCGCCCTCTCCGGTGCCGGACACCTTGCCCGATCGCAGCGGTGCTGCGGTGCATCAGGCTGGCGAGCGCCACGGCGCACGTCGGTCCCTTTGTCATGGAGCCACATATGTCATCCGCTTCGCCCATGCCGCCGACCTGGTATCCGGACCTACAACGTGAACAGGACTACTTGGACCTGTTGCACCATCGGCTGGACAATCTGCGTGAGGAGATCGAACGAGAGCTGCGCACGGTGCTGCGAGAGTCGACTGGAACCGCGCAGCGGCAATTGGAGCGCGGAGCCCCAGCGGGACGACTGAGCAGGCAACTGGCCACTCTGGATGCTGACGAGAACGGCCTGTGTTTCGGTCGGCTCGACCGGGTGGACGGCGACCGCTTCTACATCGGCCGCATCGGTCTACCGGGGAGCGAGCCCGACGAGGATCCGCTGCTCATCGACTGGCGGGCGCCGGCCGCACGGCCGTTCTACACCGCGACCGCTGCCGCCCCCCAAGGCGTACGGCTGCGACGCCACCTGCACACTCGGAACCGGCGGGTGGTGCGCACGGACGACGAGCTGTTCGGCGACGCCTCGGCTGTCTCCGATGACATCCAACTCTCAAGCGAGGCCGCCGCATTGTCGTCCTGAGTGCCCGTCAGGCCAAGGGGCTGGAGTTCGACTCAGTCGTCGTTGCCGACCCGCAAGGCATGGTGGACGCTTCGCCTCGCGGCCATAGCGACCTCTACGTGGCGCTGACCCGGGCCAGTCGGCGTCTGGACATCCTGCATCCGGGACCTGTACCGAGTCTCCTGGAACACATCACAGAGAAGGCGTGCTGACCCATGACCTCCCAGTCGCAGAATGACATCGACGGCGAAACGTCAACACGGCAGGAAGTTCCACTCCGTCGCATGAGTGGGTTCCGTAACTTCTGGCTGTCCCGCGTGGTTTCGGGTCTCGGATCCGCCATCACCACGGTCGCACTGCCTGTTCTGATCTTCCAGAGGAGCCACTCGCCCCTGCTGGTCTCCCTGGTTTCCGCTGCCGGAACCCTGCCCTACCTGGCCTTCGGACTGATCGCCGGCACCGTGGCAGACCGTGTGGACCGGCGGAGCCTGATGATCGCGACCGACTGGCTCAATGCCCTCTGCCTCGGCTCCATTCCGCTGGCGTGGGCCGTGGGGGTGCTGACCTCGGGCCATATTCTCGCCGTAGCGCTTTTGTCCTCCAGCCTTAGTCTCTTCTTCGAGGCCGGCGTGTACGGGTTCGTCCCCGACGTCGTCGGAAAGGAGAATCTGGGGCGCGCCAACAGCGCGATCTACGGCGCGGAGACTGTCGTGCGCATCGCCGGCAATGCCCTGGCAGGTGGACTGATCGCGCTGTTCCGCCCCACAGGGACGCTGGCGCTCGACGCCCTGTCATTCGCCGTCTCAGCCTTGTTCATCAGGGCCATCACCCACACCACGAGTGCGCCCATCCGGTCGGCTGCCGAAAGGCCAGCGTTCAAGGAGGCCGTCAGTGAGGGGCTCCGCTTTCTCCATGGCCACCCCACACTCCGGGCCATGACCATGGTCGGCACGCTGCAGTCGTTCTCCGGAGGCGCCATCGTCGGGCAGCTTGTCGTCTTCGCCGACCGAGCACTCGGCATCCACGGCTCCGACGGACGGATCGGCCTGCTCTATATGGCTTGGAGTGCCGGAGGCATCGGTGGGTCTCTGCTGCTACCCCGGCTGCGACGCCGTTTTGACGCCTATTCCCTACTGCTCTGGGTGCTGCCGACCGGTTCACTCCTCGGCCTTGTCGTCGTCCTCACCACCGACTGGCGGGTTTCCCTCGTGGCGCTGGCAGCCTGGGGCTCGGCGTATCTCGTTGTCTTGGTGAACACGATGACATACTCACAGGAGGTGACCCCTCCCGAGCTGCAGGGAAGGGTCAACACCACCCGCCGGATGATCTCCTCGGGACTGGGAGTCCCGCTCGGCGCGCTGGTGGCGAGCACCATCACCGTACGCTTCGGCATTCGGGCCGGGATGGCCACGGCTGTCGTCGCGATTGCCCTTGCCGCCGTGATCGTTTGGGCGGTACGGCTGCGGTGGGGCCTCAGCTCGTCAGAGTCGGTCTGACCTGACCACGGGGGCAGAAAGGTGCCGTTGACCTGCGAGGATGCGAGGGCCAAAGTCGTATCCGCTACAGAGGTCAGGGCACCTTTCTCTCGCTTGGAAATGACGTGCGTCGGTTCACGTCTCTGTGCTTCGGGCAGTGTTCTCCCGCGGAGAGGAGGAGATCAAGGAACCGGGCTCCCCGCACGGCTACGGCAACGTCCGCAACTACGTGAGGCAACAGCGCCTCCAGCATCGGCTGGCTCAACGGGGCGTCACATCTGCCACCTGCAGGCCGCGCCTCCGAGCGGTGCGGAAGTCCTCCAGGCGCCTGGCACCGGTGTACTGCTCCGGCGTGTCCCGGGGTGGGGTGCGCTCCCCGAGCTGCGGCCCGTAGAAACACAGGACGGTACCCGTGATGAGGGGCGGCCGAGTACCAGATCTCCGGCACCCCGGACGGACCAGGCTCGGTCCTCGCCCGTGTCGGAAGGGAGTGCACGGACAGGCCCCCAGTCCCCGTGACGGGACGCAGTACGGCCGGGGCCGCTCGCACGGCACTGTCGTGGTTGTTGCCGTTCCCCTCCGGCTCCGTCCATAACTTGACGGCGGTGTAGTCGTGGGCGGGTTCGAGAGGGTGCTGCACGGTCCACGTAGGACAGGATCTGGCCTCAATGCTCCCTAGAGTCCTCACCAGTTGAGGCATCCCTCGCATGGAGGTACTTCTCATGTCCGTAAAACCGGTTCCCCAGGGCTATTACACCGTGACGCCGTGGATCATCTCTCGCGACACGGTGCGGCTCATCGACTTCATGAGGAGGGCTTTCGGCGCCGAGGAGCTCGCATGCCTGGCCGGCGAGGACGGCCTTATCGAGCATGCGGAGGTGCGGATCGGTGACTCGGTGGCGATGCTCTTCGACGCGCGGCCGGAGTGGCCGCCGACTCCTGGCTTTCTTCGCCTCTACGTCGAGGACGCCGACGCCGTGCACCGGCAGGCCGTAGCGGCTGGAGGTACCTCGGTCACTGAGGTCACCCACCTGTTCTTCGGTGACCGGGTCGGCCGGGTGCGCGATCCGCTGGGCAACCTGTACTGGATCCAGACACGCGTGGAGGACGTGAGCCCGCAGGAGATGGAACGCCGCCTCGGCGACCCGGAGTTCACCAAGGCGATGGAGTACGTGCAAAGTGCCGAGTTCTTCCCGGACCGGGGTGCGACCGAGACTGAGCGGTGACTGGCGGCGGTCCGTCCTCGGTATCGCCAGCGCGGCCGAGGGCGGACTCGCGCAATGGTGACCTCTGCCAATGCAGGGGTTCGTTGCCGGGAGAGACTCATTCATCGGACGCTGCCTGGTCGAAGGCTGTGGCCACGCTTGGCCGCCTCCTACGGTCTCCCTGCGTCGGCACACTTCTTGACGGTGCGATAGGTCACCCCAAGGATGAAGCGCAGGCCGCAGCGGTGCTGGGCGACGCTCCGCTCGGCGGCCTCGCTCAGGCTGTGCCAGAGATTGCCACCGGTCCGCGACCGGCGGCGAAGCCGGAGACGGCGACACCGAAGGCGCGGGTGCCGGTGTCCGGCCGGACACGAGTGGGTGGAGGACTTCGCCATCCGTGTCCCGCTGCCGAAGGAACCGCTGCGTGAGAGCCGTTGGGGCAGCTGATGCGGCCCTCGCCCGTCTGCGGGCGTCCTGTCAGTCGATGAGGACGCCTGGGTTGAGGATGCGGTGGGGGTCCAGGGCGTTCTTGGCGGCGCGCAGGGCGAGCGTGAAGGGCTCTGGGCGTTGGAGGTCGTAGGCGGGGCGGTGGTCGCGGCCGGTGGCGTGGTGGTGGGTGATGGTTGCGTGGTGGCGGTGGAGGACGTCGTTCGCGGCGGCTTTGATGTCGTCCCAGATCTCGAGTTCGTGGCCGGGGCGGCCGGCGACGGCCACGGTGAAGTAGGGGGCGGCGCCGTCTGGGTAGACGTGGGTCAGGCGGCAGTTGATGGTGGCCGGGTGTCCGGTGGTCTTCAGCGCGGCGGCGCCGACCTCGCTGCGGACGGCGTCGATGAGGGCGGGAATTCTGCCCCAGGTGGCGGCGGTCTCGAAGGTCTCGACGACGGCACCCATGCGGGCCAGGCCGTCGCGCAGGTAAGGCATGCGCAGGAACGCTGAGCGCCAGGCGGTCACGGCCGCGTCGGCCGGGGCGCCCCGGTCCGCTGTCGGTGCCCTGCCGCGGCCGCCGTGGGCGCGGGCCAGCTCCAGGGCATCGGTGAGGCGGTCGTCGACGCGGGTGGTGGCGGATTCGAACCCCAGGACGAGGACGGCGGAGCCGTCGTGCGAGGCGCCGGACAGCAGTGCCTCGCCGGGATCGAGCAGACGGCAGTTGGCTGGGGCGAGGTCGGACTGGGCGATGGCACGCACCGCGGCCAGTGCCTGGTGGAAGTCGGCGAAGGTCACGGACGTCGAGGCCTTGTGCCGCGGGCGCTCTTGCAGGCGCATCCATGCCTCGGTGATGACGCCGAGCGCGCCCTCGGAGCCGAGGAAGAGGCGGTCGGGGGAGGGGCCGGCGCCGGATGCGGGCAGGCGCCAGGACGTGCCGGTTCCGGCGGGCGTGACCACGTGCAGGGATTGCACGAAGTCGTCGATGTGGGTGTGGCCGGTGGCGTAGTGGCCCCCGGCGCGGGTGGCCAGCCAGCCGCCGAGGGTGGAGAACTCGAAGCTCTGCGGGAAGTGGCGCAGGGTGAGGCCGTGGGGCCGGAGCTGGTCTTCCAGCACGGGGCCGAGCGCGCCGGCCTGGATGCGGGCTGAGCGGCTGGCGGTGTCGATCTCCAGGACCCGGTCCATCGAGGTCAGGTCGAGCGACAGCACGGCGCGGTGGGTGTCGCCGCGGTACTCCACACCGCCGACCACCGAAGAGCCGCCGCCGAAGGGGATGACGGCCACGCCCTGCTCGCCGGCCCAGTCGAGCAGGTCGGCGACCTCCTGGCCGTCGGTCGGTCGGGCTACCAGGTCGGGGATCCGGCCGGGCCGGCCACGCAGGGCGCGGATGATGTCGCGGTAGGCCTTGCCCATGGCGTGGGCGGCGCGTGCCCGGGGATCGGCGGTGACCAGGTGCGCCAGTGCGGGCGGGGGTGTCGCGCGGGGGCGGGCGATGGGCAGGTCGGTGACCTGGGGGATCGGCAGCGGGCGGGGGAGGGTTCCCGGCAGCAGGGCGCCCATGGCGGTGCATTCGGCGTCGTCGGGGTGCGCGTCGGCATAGCCCCAGCCCCACCAGGAGCGGGTGCGGGAGGTGCCGCGGCGGGACGGGGTGGCAGGCATGAGTGTGCTCCCAGCGAGGTCCAGGTAATTTACCCAACGGAAAATTACCCTAGGGTAATATTGAGTCCATGACAACGCTCCCCTCCAAGGCCGGCACCAAGGGCGTGCCCAGGGCCGCACGCGAACGACAGGTCCTGGCCGCGGCCACCGAGGAGTTCGGCCGCCACGGCTACGAAGCCACCACCGTGGCCGCCGTCGCCGCCCGCGTGGGCGTCACCAAGCCACTGCTGCACCACTACTTCGGCAGCAAGCAAGACCTCTACCTCGCCTGCCTGAACCCGGTCGGCGACCAGTTGCTGGACACCATCCGCGCCGCGATGACCGAACACGCGTCCAGCGCGCCGCACACTTCCCTGCGCGTGCTGCACGCCCTGTTCACCGCCCTGGACGGGCGGCGCGAGGCGTGGTTCGTCCTCTACGACGCCACGCTGCCGCCCGACAGCGACGCCGCCCGACGCGCGGCGTACTACCGCAGCGCCATCGACGACCTCGCCGCAACCGGCGCCGCCGACCTCCTGCATGCGACCGGATCCAGCGACCCGCTCGACACCGACGCCCTCAAATACGCCTGGCGCGGCCTGTGCACCGCCCTGGTCCGCTGGTGGGTCAACCACCCCGACCAGTCACCCGAAGCCATGACGCAACGCTGCGCACGGCTCTTCGCGGCCAGCCGCACCGTCCTCGCCGCCGGCGACGAGACCACGTGAGCCGGACCGACGCCCCCGCCCCGCCGCTGTCAGAACCCATGAGCAGCCACGCGTCGCTCCACCCGCAAGGTGCCATCCGAAGTCCCGCTGAGCCGCAGACACTTGTCGTGAACGAAGCCAGTCACCCGCCACAACAACCCCACCCTCGTCTGCAGCGGGCGCGGAGCGCCGCAGTTGGCCCGTCAGGCCATACAGGCGCTCGGCTCGGGCCGCCCCATGAACGATCACCGATGGGGCCAGGCGCGGTGGCGACGTAACCCCTGAGGAAGCCGAAGCGCTCTGGGCGCGGGTGGTGGTCTGGCTGGTTGCCGAGAAGATCGTGGACGTCGAGCGCGAGTCTCCAAGAATCAATGCCGAGCCGGGCACTCCGTACGGCGAGAACGCGGACGAGGTCGTACGCGAGCCCATCGGGACGGCGCTGCCGAGGCCGCTGCACGAGCTGACGGAGAGGGACTTCCGACGACACGTCCCCTGGGTGGGAGGACTGCCGGTCACCCCAGATAGGCGGGAGCGACAGCGGATGTCATCAGTCGACGGGCCGTGCCGGTGCCGTCGGCGGGGACGGTCCACAGGTCTGAGCCGTAGTCGCCGGGGAGGGCGTAGACGAGGGTGGAGTCGTCGGCCCACAGAGCCTGGTCGTCGATGTTGCGCTGTTCGGCGGTCGCGCTCTCCTTCATGGTGCGCAGGTCGAGGACGTACAGCCGCCAGGGCGCGTCGGGAGAGGCTCCCTTGACGCGTTTCTTGTAGGCGATCCGGGTGCCGTCGGGCGAGAGGGAGGGGCATTCGACGTTGCGGTGCAGGGTGGTGAGGGTGCGTGCGGCGACATCGCCGCGGACCAGATAGGTCCGGCCGCCGGTCGCCAGCGTGGCGTAGAAGCGGGTGTCGTCGGCGAAGGTGACACCCCAGATGTTGGTGTCGGCGGAGTGGTAGGGACGGCCGTCCTTGGTGATGCGGAAGGTCTCCAGGTTGTCGTCCATCGCCCAGGTCCGGGTGTCGACGATGGCGGTGCGGGTGGAGAAGTTGGTGCCGGCATAGGAGTCGCCGCTGACGAAGACCGTCCAGGCCACCAGGTGGCCGGAGGGTGAGACCCGGGCCCGGGTGGGGATGCCTGCTGCCGGGAAGTGGTGCAGCTCGTGCAGGTGCGAGTCGAGTACCACCGCCCGGTAGGTGTCCTGCAGCGCGCCGTGCACGGCCTGCAGGCAGATGCCGGTACCGGCCGCTGCGTGGAAACGCAGGCATTTGACGCCCGACGCGGTGCGCGGCCCCTGCGGATCGTCGGCGGGCACGGTGGCGATCTCGTCACGGTGCGGACCCCAGGCCAGGTTGCGCACCAGCAGCCGACGGCCGGCCGTCGGCCGGAGCGAGACGGTTCCGGGCCGCACGGCCGGACCGTTCGCCTGCTGCTGGTCACGCATGCCCGATCGGTGGGCGGCGTAGAGCACAGCCCCGGTACCGACGCTCCCGAGCAGCAGGACGGCGGCCAGCAGGATCACCAGGCGGGTGCTTCTGGTCATGCGGACACCTCATCAGCGGGACGAAGGACGAAGGAGGCCACGAGGGCGCTGATGGCCAGTGCGGCGGCGGTGACGGCGAGTGCGGTTCGTCCGCCCCACAGGCTCCAGACCGCGCCGAAGAGAAGCGAGCAGGTGAACCGGGCCAGCGCCTGGCCGGTGCCGACCAGTGCCTGCCCGGCACCTTGGTGCTGTGCAGGCACGGCGTCGGCAGTGGCGGCCGCGAGGACGCCGTCGGTGGCGGCGTAGAAGGTGCCGTGCAGCACGAGGACGGCGACCACGGCCGGGACTCCGTGCCAGGGGGAGAGCACCAGGCCGTAGCCGATCAGCAGGACCCCGTGGCCGCCCAGGAAGAGCCGGCGGCGGCTGATGCGGTCGGCGAGTGCGCCGAGCGGGACGGCGAGCAGCAGGAAGACGGCGGCGGTGCCCAGCGGCAGCAGCGGGAACAGATGGGCGGGCAGGTCTCCTTCGCGCTGGAGCAGCAGATAGAGGAAGGAGTCGCTCACGGTGGTCAGGCCGAGCAGGGTCGCGCACACGGTGAGCCGGCGCAGCTCGGGGCGGCGCAGTAGCCCGAGCGCATCGCGTAGCACCGGCCGGGCCGATTCGGGCAGTTGTACGGCATCGGTGGGAGCGATGTTGCGGGGCACGAAGAGCACCAGCACCAGGACCCCCAGTGCGGCGACGCAGCCGCTGACCGCGAAAACCGCGTCGTAGCCGTCGACGGTGGCCCGCAGCACGGCGAAGGCGACGAGCGGGCCGAGCAGCGCACCGGTGGTGTCCATGGCACGGTGTACCCCGAACGCCCGTCCCCGGTGCTCGGGTTCGGTGGCCAGCGAGATCATCGCGTCCCGGGGAGCGGTGCGCAGCCCTTTGCCGGTGCGGTCGGCCGCGAGCACGGCGCTGATCACGGGGAGCGTGTGGGCGATCAGCAGCAGCGGCTTGCACACCGCCGACAGGCCGTAGCCGAGGCCCGCCACGACCTTGTGCCGGCGGCCTCCCCGGTCGGCGAGGTGACCGCCGGCCAGCCGGACCAGGGCCCCCACGCCGTTGTTGATGCCGTCCAGCAGCCCGAACCCGAGCGGCGACAGGCCGAGGCCCACGACCACGTAGAGCGGCAGGACTGCGGTGACCATCTCCGAGGAGATGTCCGTGATCAGGCTGACCGCACCCAGGGCCAGCACGGTGCCGGGCACGGCGGCCGGCCGCCGCCCCGGACGGGTGTCCGAGGCGACGGCGGGCTTGGTGCTGCGGGAGTCCGCGAGATACACGGGCGTCAGTTCCAGATGCCGGTGATGTCGGAAGCCGAGGCGGCGTTGCCCGCGTGCGTGGTCAGACCGGCCAGGTCCTCCACGGTGCGCAGTACGTTGTAGTGGTTGTAGGTGGTGGAGCTGGAGCTGCCGGGGGCGACGTGCTGCCCGTACAGGACCGTGGGGATGCGGTTGCCGGACAGCTTGTTGTCCTCGTCGAAGGTGACGGCGAGGATGCTGTTGTGGGTCTGGGCCCAGGTGGCGT
The DNA here is from genome assembly GCF_053597295.1 of Streptomyces sp. NPDC001450. Classification (NCBI taxonomy): domain Bacteria; kingdom Bacillati; phylum Actinomycetota; class Actinomycetes; order Kitasatosporales; family Streptomycetaceae; genus Streptomyces; species Streptomyces sp. NPDC001450. The sequence continues at coordinate 6,504 of NZ_JBSFHY010000078.1, read as the reverse complement.
AGGCGCCCAGGTTGTTCTGGATCCAGGTGTCGCCCGTGGAGACCGAGCAGTCGTGCATGTCACTGCACAGGTTCGGGATGACGAAGGAGACCTTGGGCAGGGTCGTGTAGTCGGTCGGGAACTGCGCCATGGTCATCGCGGTGTTCGTCGGCACGTTGGAGAAGCCGAACCACGGGTTGTGCTTCTGCGCGTAGTTGCCGCTGCTGCAGACCGTCGAGCCCTGGCTGGGCAGCGACTCGTTGTAGCTCTTCCAGGTCTGACCCGCGGCGATCAGCTCGGAGGCGAGGTTGGGTGCGGAGATGGAACCGACGGTGACGCAACTGTCGTCGGTCCGGCCCTGGTTGGAGCCCGAGAAGAGCATGTAGTAGTTCGGCTCACTGGGATGGGTGAGGCCGTAGGACTGGGTGAGGTTGGCGCCACCCGCCTTGAGGGTGTTGTTGATGTACGGGGCGCTGGAGCTGCCGATCACCTGCGAGTAGGCGTGGTTCTCCATCACCACGACCACCACGTGGTCGGGGGTCGGGAGAGCAGCGGCCTGAGCGGTGGAGGCCGTGGCGGTCCACAGGCCGATCGACGTGGCGGTGAGGGCGACAGCGCCGGCGAGTGCGGCGAGGGGACGTCGGTTGCGCTTGGGAGCCTTGACGGCGGTCATGACTGTCCTCCGGACAGAAGTGACGGACGTTCGGGGGAGCGGCGCCGTAACCCTAGGAGCACCAGGCTGGCACTGGGTGAAGGGCAGACGAACGGTGGGCCCCGCCGGGCAAAGGTCACACCATGCACAGGTCATGCAGAGAAAAAGGCGGCAGTCACGTGATCGATGACCTCGAGGGTGACCTCATGGGGCAGGTGCATCTGGCACCAGGAGGAGATGCGTTGGAGCAGGGCAGGGTGGCGGGATGCTGCAACCGAGGCCCCAGTACTCGCTCCAGCGAAGGATGGATCTGGGTGAGCAGGCCGTGCAGCCGCGTCCATCGCGTCGGTCTCTGTCTCGCCGGGTAGCAGTCGGCGATCCGTCGCATCGTCAGTCCGGGCAGGTGGGCGATCGGGCAGCCCCTGTGGCTGCTGCAGTCCACCTGCTCGCCGCGCAGTGCAAGGAACGTGCCCGCATCCGCAGCGAGCAGGGCATCCGTTGGGCGGACGCCCCCTGAAAACCGCAGCCTGACCAACCGTGGTCAGCGAGCTCCGCTACAGCTGGAGGGTTTCGTGGACACGGCGGAATGCGGAACCAACCGTGGTCAGCGAGCTCCGCTACAGCTGGAGGGTTTCGTGGACACGGCGGAATGCGGATGCCGGATCCATGGCGCGTGTGACCGTCCGTCCTACGACGACATATGAGGCGCCCGCGGCAATGGCAGCCCGTGGTGTGCCGGAACGGGCGTGCTCACCAGGAGAGTCACCGGGCAGAGCGACCCCCGGGGTGACGATCAAAGCACCGCCACCCATCAGTCCCCGCAAGGCCGGGACTTCCTGCGGCGAGGCGATCACGCCGTGGCAGCCGGCTTGCTCGGCCAGGCCGGCCAGTCGGCGTACCTGGCTCTCAGCGGAAACACCGACACCGATGTCGACGAGATCGGAGTCGGTCATGCTGGTGACGACGGTCAGAGCGAGGACGCGCAGCGCCGGGAAGTCGCGGGCCGCCTCGACAGCGGCAGCCATGATGCCCGTGCCTCCCATGCTGTGCACGGTCACCATGGAGACGCCGAGGGCTCCTGCCGCACGCACGGCACCGGCAACGGAGTTCGGGATCTCGAAGAGCTTGAGGTCCAGGAACACTTCTTTGCCCCGGGCGACGAGGTGCTTGATGAACTCAGGCCCAGCCGCTGTGAGGAGCTCCAGTCCGACTTTGTAGAAGCGGCACTCGTCGCCCAGCTGGTCGACGATGTCCTGAGCGGCCGCGCGGTTGTCGTAGTCCAGGGCGACGATGATCTGACTGGTTGGCTCCATGACGCCATTGTGATCTCCCCACGCGAACCGCTTGTCAGCGGCCTCCTCTTGCTGGTCGGCGCGCTCCATCGCGCGTGGTCCCGCAACCGGCGAACCTGTGCGGTCACAGCACTGGCCAGATCTCAGGACCGAACCGTGGACCAGCACGTGCGAGGCCGAAGTGTTGTCGACGGAGCCGGACCGGATGCCGCATCATGGCGGAGGAGCAGGGCCTACTGGCCTGCGGCGCAGTCGATGCCCGTGAGTGAGCCAGCCAACCACGAGCCATCCAGGACACACCGTGAGAGATCAGGTCCAGCAGGGGCGTGGGCTCGTGCCTGTGCACTACCACCAGTTCCATATCACCGACGAGGGCGGTCCCGCCGGCCCTGACCTGCCCAGCGGGCACAACGGTCTCGTTCAGGTCCAGGACGACATTGCTGCGGTCCTCACGGGCATCCACACCGGCGACGTCGACGTCACCCTCACCCGCCACACCGAAGCCCCTCAACCGGAGGACAGCGGGTGGGAAGAGATCGTCGAAGTGTCACTGCACTCGGTATCGGCGGAACTCGCGGTGCGAGGTCTGATGGCCGACCTCGACGAAGAGTTGCCCGTGCTGTCCTTCAACGGCCCAGGCGACTACCTGCTGCGCATCCATGCCCGTGGCCGGGACATCGCCATCGACCTCGCCCCGGACGAGATCACCGAGTGGTACCTCATTCACCGAACCGTTCAGGCAGGTCACGCCACTGAACCCCGGTCCGCACCCGATGCAGAATCCCGTCAATCACCTGCCGGTGATCCCGCCACCTGCCACAACGTCCATTGCTGACAGGCAGGAACGGGCGCAGCCGTTCCCACTCGGCATCCGTCGGATCGCCCCGCCCCGTGTCCACATCAACGACCCGGTAACGGAGTGGTCACACGATCGGCCGGACAAGTCCTAGTCGTACGAGGACACGTACGCGTACCTGCCCGAGCAGTCGGCAGCGATCGACTGGCTGCTCGCCCAACTGCCCAAAAAATCAGGGGTGCTGGACATCGGCTCCGGCACCGGCCGGCCCACGGTGGAGCGGATCGCCGCGGTCGGCCACCGCGTGACCCGCTGCGACGTGTCACAGACCATGGTCGCACCGACCTTGACGCCACGCTTGCGGGAATCTCGCCGAGGAGGAGGAACTGCAGTGGATGGGCCGCACCTTCCGCTGTACCAGCCACCCGGCCGAGACCGACCGGAAGCTGCTGGAAGCCGCAGGCCTGACCGTTGTGCACGATCAACTCAGCTGCGTGGGCGAGTGAGGGCTCGCCCACATCCGTGCGATTGTGGGCGAGCTCGACAGGTTCAGCTCGGTGCGGGCACGGCGCCGGTGGTCAGCGGCTGAGGTGGAGGGCGATCTGAGTCTCGGTGGAACTCGTGTTCACGGCCTGGACGTAGCCCTGCGCGGTGCGGTAGACACCCGTGCCTCCCGTGATCGCCAGGGTGATGTCGCCGGGGCCGGTATTGGTGATGGCGAAAACTCCCTGCACGGTGATCTTCCCCTGGGGAAGCGTGAGTGTGGTCACGCACTGCACGGTGCTCGAATCGTCGGTGCCGGTACGGGTCGTCGTGCAGGTCTCGTCGTACGTGCCCACCTTGGTGCCGTTTTGCAGGACGTTTCCCGCGACGATGAGTTCGTCTCCCTGACTGGGGCCGGGAGGGGGAAAATCGAGGGATGTGACCTGCGTCACTACTGCCGTCAGGTGAATGACCTGTTCATTGTTACCGGTCGGCTGGGAGCCGGTGGCGGGTGCGGCGGCCGACGCAAGGGGGGCGCAGCAGAGGGCGGCGGCCAGGCCGGCGGTCGCGCTCAGGCCCAGACGGTTGATGTGGCGCATGGTGCGTCTCCTGGTGAGATCTGCGGGGCGGTCAGGTGACCCTGTGTCACGTGAGGTGCCGCGTCCAGGGTCAGCGTCCGGTCACGGGCAACCGGCAACCACTGCAGACCAGCAATGGGGTGAGTGTCATACCCGAATGGTCCTGGTACGGCGTGTCGCTCACCGCCACACCGTCACACCGCCTCACCGCCGGGCCTGTGGAGGCTGCATCTGCGCGCACCCGGCTGTGCCACCGCCCACGCATCCACCCCGCAGGCCGGGGCAAGTGCCGCAGCATGGGTGAAACGGGACTTCAACGCTCTGATCGGCGGTGCACGCAAGACGTCCAGGCGCCGAGGGTACTGGTGGGGACCGACGCGACACCCGTGTCCGCCACGCCATGCTCGAGTTGAACTGCCGAGCGTGAGTGCCGCGGAAGCCCTTGAGGCCTGTGCGGCACGGTGTCAGGGCCGTGCCGCACAGGCGGTCAGTGGCCGCTCTGCGCCATCTCGCGGGTGCGGTCGGATCCGGTGCGCAGGATTGCGGCGGTCGCCGCGACGATCACGCACAGCAGGGTCATCAGCAGGAAGGTGTGGTTCAGGGCCACGAGGTGGGTCATCCAGCCGATGACAGCGGGGCCGGCCAGCATGCCGACGTAGCCGAGCCCGGCGACGCGGGAGACGTTGGTGCCGGCAGCGGAGGGGTCGGCGTGCCCGGCTGCGCTGAACAGCTGGGGGATGCAACCGGACAGTCCCAGGCCGAACAGGGCCCAACCCGCGAACACAGGCCAAATCCACGGGGAGAGGGCCACGATCGTGGTTCCGACGGCGGCCATGGCCGAGCCGTAGCGCAGGATGGCCACGGGCCCGAACCGGGCGGAGAGGCGGTCGGTGAGCAGGCGGCCGATGGTCATCGTCGCCGCGTAGGTGCCGTACCCGAAGGCGGCGGTGCTCGCGGGTGCACCGAGGATGCTCTTCAGGTGCAGGGTGCTCCAGTCGTTGGCGGCGCCCTCGCACAGCATGATCATCAGAGCCAGGGCGGCGAGGATCCAGATGCGCCCGGGGGCGGTGCGCCGCTTCGCGGCCGGTGCTTCCTCACCCCCCGCAGTGGCGGTGGCGGACGCCGGCGTGGACGGAAGCAGACCGCGTGCCGACACCGAGGCGGTCACGATGCCCATTGCTCCCACGGCGCCGAGCGTCGCGGCCGGACTCGAGCCGACGCTCGCGGCGCCCGCTCCGACGACAGCGGCGATGACGCCACCGACGGAGAACGTGGCATGGAAGGCCGACATGACGGGCCGGTTGTACGCCTTCTCCACGTGCACGGCGTGGGCGTTCATGCTCACGTCGAGGCACCCGTTGCCGAAGCCGAAGACCAGCAGGGCGCCTGCCAGCGTCCAGGGATCCCGCGGGAGGCCGGGCAGCACCAGGGCCGCGCTGCAGAGAACGCCGGCGGTGGGGACCACGACTCGCGTTCCGAGGTGGTCGGCCAGTCGGCCCGCCACCTGCATACCGATGAAGGCCCCGACACCCAGCAGTACCAGGAAGCCCCCCAGCGTGGCGTGGCTGATCCCCGTGCGCTCCTCGATGGCGGGGATCTGTACCACCCACATGCCCACCAGGGTGCCGTTGAGGACGAAGTAGACGAAGGTCGCCACGCGGGCGGCTCGGAGCGAATGTTCCATGCAAACCACCATAGCGAACAATTTTGGTGTTCGAAGAACAGATCTTCGAACAGTTTGAGTGTTCGTTTCGATTGGTGTTCAATCGCGGGTATGAGCAACGCAGACCGTCACCGGCTGATCGCCCAGGCCGTCAGAGAGTCGGGCAGCGCCACGGTCCTGAGACTCGCCGAGCTGACCGGCGCCTCGGAGATGACCATCCGGCGAGACCTCGACACACTGGCCGCGCAAGGCGTCCTCGAACGCGTCCGCGGCGGGGCGCGCACCCTGCTGCTCAGGGGTGAGGAACCGCCCTTCGCGCTGCGCGCCCACGAGGCCGCCGACGCCAAGCGCCGGATCGCAGCCGAGGTGTCCTCGCTCATCGCCGACGGCGAGACCGTCCTCCTGGACAGCGGCACCACCTGCCTGGAGGTCGCCCGCCTGCTGCGCGGACGGCCGGTCACCGTGATGCCTCTGTCCTTGCAGGCCATCCACATGCTCAGCGACTCGCCGAGTCCGACCACGCTGATGGTGCCCGGCGGCCGGCCCCGCGCCGCCGAAGGGGCCCTGACCGGCCCCCTCACACTCGCCTCCCTGTCGGCGCTGCGCTTCGACACGGCGGTCGTCGGCTGCTGCGGCCTGAGCGCAGCCGAGGGCCTGACCGCCTACGACCTCGACGACGCGGCGGTGAAGAAGGCGAGCATCGCCTCCACACGCCGCATCATCGCCGCCGCGGACGGCAGCAAGCTCGGCCACACCGCCTACGCCTACGTCGGCCCCTCCACGCTCCTGCACACCCTCGTCACCGACACCACGGCGCCCGCCGACGAGGTGGCCGCGCTCGAAGGCGCCGGCACCGTTGTCAAAACCGCCTGACGCCGCTTCGAGGAGCGCGCCGCACCGCGGACCAAGAGGGACCCGCCCGGTTCGGCTCGCCGGAGCAGGCCGAGTTCCCGCACGGACAGCGCTGCACCGCGGACTCGCTCGCCGCGACCATCGCGACGCGCGCGGGGATGTTGGTCATGCCGGAACAGGAACAAGAGGCCACGCTGGGCCGGATCCGC
>NZ_JBSFHY010000077.1:0-20565 GCF_053597295.1 Streptomyces sp. NPDC001450 | reverse complement strand
AACTCTTCCGGATAAGACTTGGGCACAGCGACATCCTTCCCACCCGCCCCACAGGGCAAGCCAGTTCAGATGTCACCCGATCGTGCATCAGACCCGACGTCGGCGCCTGGGAGAAGAAGGAGCGGAAGCTCTACGCCGCGTCTAGCGTGAAGACCTGGCACGGCACGCTGCACCTCATCCTCGCCGACGCCATGGATGAAGGACTTCGCGACTCCAACCCGGCAGCCAAGCGGCGCGGCCGAGGCAAGCGCGCCGGACGCTCCCGGAACCGCGGCCCCGAGAAGGTGGTGACCGACGCTCTCGGAATCCTGCTGACAGCCGAGCGCGCTTCGCTGCTGTCTGGCCGTGATGACGAATTCGTAGCCGTGATCCTGAAGGGCTACACCGGCATGCGATGGGGCGAAGTCGTCGGCCTGGAGCGCAAGTTCGTCCGCCCCGCATCGGTGCGGGTGGAGTGGCAGCTCTACGAACTCGACTCGGGGGAGTTCGAGCGCTGCCCGCCCAAGGACGACTCCTACCGGACCATCGACACGCCGAAGTGGCTGTCTGGCTTGGTCGCAAGCCATATCGCCCGGACCGAGTCGGCACCCTGCCCGTGCCACGAGCACGCCTACGTGTTCCGTGGCCACGGGCCCGCCAACGGTGCTGCCCGGCACGTCGGCGCAAAGCTGCTCGACGTCGCCCGCCGCGCCGAGGTCTCTGCGGCAACGGTCTCGAACGTGCTGAACCGGCCGGACATGGTCGCGGAGCGAACGCGGATCAGGGTGGAGACAGCCGTCGCGGAACTCGGCTACGTGCGTGCGGGCCAGTCGGGAGAGACGGCCGCGCACTGGCGCCGTACCGGTTTCGCGACCTGGCTGTTCCATCCGGCCACGACGGGGTGGTACCCGAAGAAGGCCCCGCAGGAGGCGCGCCCCGTACCTGTGATGGCGCACCCTTGGCCAGGGGTGCCGGCGCGGGGCCGGAATGCCTCGGGGCGTGCCGACGCGTGCTGGCTGCCGATCGCACGGGGCCTCACTCCGCACGGGCTCAGGCACTCCCACAAGACAGTCATGGAGGAGCTCGGGACCCCGCCCAAACTCATGGATGAACGGCTGGGACACGAGGATGGCTCGGTGCAAGCCCGCTACTCGCACATCACGGCGCGGATGAGGAACCGGCTCATGGACGGCCTGACCGAGCAGTGGGAGGGGGCGTTGGCGGAACGGTCTGCCATGCACCCGCGGTCACCGGTGCGCGCGCTCGATGCACTGCTGAGAGCGCGTCAGGGGTGATGTTCGGGGAGTCGATTTCCTTGATCCACTCCCCATTCACTCCCCAGTGGCTCTGTGGAACGAGTCAGGGCCGGTTTCCCGTGAAGGGAAACCGGCCCTGACCTGGTGTTTCAGCTGTCGGGGTGGCGGGATTTGAACCCACGACCTCTTCGTCCCGAACGAAGCGCGCTGCCAAGCTGCGCTACACCCCGATGCCGCTGCTTGTCGCGGCGACGTCGTTTACTTTAGCCCACTGGTGGCCGGAGACGAAATCCGGTTTAGACACGGTGGCGGACCGGGGTTGGGCGGGCGTGGTCCAGGGCGATCAGGAGGACCGCCAGGGCGTACATCGCGAGGCCGATGAGGAGGGCGTTCGCCAGGGTGCTGCGGTAGCCGTGGGCCTCGACGTCGAGGAAGGGGTAGAGGTAGCGGTCCAGGGCGGATGGGGACAGGAAGGCGACCCGGATCAGCGAGAAGGCCAGGTAGGCCAGGGGGTAGAGGAGCCAGCTCGCCGCCTGGCGGAGGTGCAGGCGGGCCGCGGGGGTGAGGAGGAGCCAGTCCAGGACGGCCGCCAGGGGGACCACCGTGTGGAGGAGCTGGAGGGCCGCCCACTGGGCGTGCCAGCGGACCGGGGGCGCGGTCGCGCCCGTCATGGAGAACGGGGGCGCCGTGTGCGCCAGGAGCAGGTGGTAGACCAGCGCTGTGATCACGGCGTAGAGAAGTGTGGCGCCTGTCACGGACGAGGGCAGCGGGCGGCGGGCCCGCCAGGCCCTGGATGCCGACAGGAGCATGACCACTGCCAGCAGGATGTTCGTCTGGACGCTGAAGTAGCTCAGGGTCCGGGCGGGGCTGCCCAGGAGAAGTTCCAGGGCGACGCCGGCCGCCGCGGCCAGGGCGGTCAGGAGGCGGAACAGTGCTGCCAGAGGGCGGCGGACCGGGGCCACCACCGCCGTGGCCGGGACCGGGGCGGGCAGCAGAAGGGGCGGGCCCGGGACCGCGGGCAGGTCCGGGATCTCCCTGGGTATGGGGGCGGTCATGCCCCCACGCTAAGCAGGGGGGATGAAATGGGCTATCTGGGGCACTCCGGGTGGGTTACGTCGGTCCCGTCGTGCCCCCGGCTCCCTTCCCTCCCGCTTCCCCGCTTCCCCTACTCCCTCTTCCCTTACTCCCGCCCCACCAACGTCAGCAGCGTCGCCTCCGGAGGGCAGGCGAAGCGGACGGGGGTGTAGCGGTTCGTTCCGCAGCCCGCCGACACGTGGAGGTAGGACGTACGGCCCTCCGCCATGTGCGTGGACAGGCCCTTCACGCGGTCCGTGTCCAGGTCGCAGTTGGTGACCAGGGCGCCGTAGAAGGGGATGCACAGCTGGCCGCCGTGGGTGTGGCCGGCCAGGATCAGGGGGTAGTCGTCCGCCGTGAAGGAGTCGAGGACGCGCAGGTAGGGGGCGTGGACGACGCCCATCGAGAAGTCGTACGTGCCGGAGGGACCGCCTGCCACCCGCGCGTAGCGGTCGCGCTTGATGTGGGGGTCGTCCAGGCCGGTCAGCTCGATCGACACGCCCTCGACCTTCAGCACACCCCGCGTGTTCGTCAGGTTCAGCCAGCCCGCCGCGTCGAAGCCGTCCCTGAGGTCCTCCCAGGGGTTGTGGATCGCGCCCACCGCCGGCGGGTTGCCGTTGAGGCCGTGGCGGCCGCTGGTCTTCTCCAGCAAGTAGCGGGCGGGGTTGCGGAGTTTGGGGCCGTAGTAGTCGTTGGAGCCGAAGACGTACGCACCCGGGAACTCCATCAGCGGGCCGAGCGCGTCGAGGACCTCGGGGACGCCCTCGGGGTCCGAGAGGTTGTCGCCGGTGTTGATCACGAAGTCGGGGCGCAGGCCCGCCAGCGACTGCAGCCACCGCTGCTTCTTGCGCTGGCCGCCGACCATGTGGATGTCGGAGACCTGGAGCAGGCGCAGCGGGCGCATGCCCGGCGGGAGGACCGGGACCGTCACTCGTCGGAGGCGGAAGGAGCGGGCCTCGAAGCCCGCCGCGTACGCCAGTCCGGCGGCGCCTGCCGCCATGATTCCCAGGGGTACTCCGTATCGCGCGCGCATATGACCATCGTGTCAGACCCCGGTGTCCCCTTGAGACCGGCCGCGGGTACCCCCGCGACCGGCCGCCGCGTAAATGCGCGGGCGCCCCCGCCGTCGTACCTGCGACAATCGACCGCATGACCACCACGCTCAAGTCGAAGCTGCACGACGACCTCAACGCCGCGATCAAGGAGCGCGACGAGCTCCGCTCCTCGACGCTCCGGCTGACGCTCGCCGCGATCACCAAGGAGGAGGTCGCGGGCAAGGAGAAGCGCGAGCTCTCCGACGACGAGGTGCAGAAGGTGATCACCCGCGAGGCGAAGAAGCGCCGTGAGGCGGCCGACGCCTTCGCGCAGGGTGGTCGTCCCGAGCAGGCCGAGCGGGAGAAGGCGGAGGGCGAGGTTCTTGCCGCGTACCTGCCCAAGCAGCTGTCCGACGACGAGCTGAACGCGATCGTCGCCCAGGCCGTCGAGGAGGCGAAGGCGGCCGGTGCCGAGGGGCCGCGGGCCATGGGTGCCGTCATGAAGATCGTGAACCCGAAGGTGGCCGGCCAGGCCGAGGGCGGCCGCGTCGCCGCCGCGGTGAAGAAGCTCCTCCAGGGCTGAGAACGGCAAGGGCCTCCGGTCCGACCACGACGGCGGGGCCGCACCCCCATCCAGGAGGTGCGGCCCCGCCGCCATGCCGGGTGAGGCCGGCCGGGTCTAGCCCCGCGTGCCCCCGTTCCTGTTCCCGCCGTTGGTCTGCCCCTCGATGAAGTTGCCGGGGAGGGAGATCGTCGGCGTGGGGAAGGTGCCGCCGCTGGTGTCACCCGTGGCGCCGCCGGTCGTGCCCCCGTCAGTGAGGCCGCCGATCAGTCCGCCGATCACTCCGCCCGTGTTGTCCCCGTTCTTGCCGCCGTCGTTCCCCTGGCCTTTTCCCCGGCCTTTCCCGTTGGTGTCGTCGTCGGGGATGTCGACCAGGTTGAAGTTCGGGGCCGCCTTGCCCGCGAGGGCGCCGGTCATGGCGTCCTTCCAGATCGGGCCGGGGACCTGACCACCGAAGACGAGGTCGTGGTAGACCCCGCCGATGGTGATCCCGGTCATCTTCACGTTCTGCTTGGCGCTGCCGACCCAGACCGCACCGGCCAGGTTGGGGGTGTAGCCGACGAACCAGGCGTTCTTGCGCTCGTCCGTCGTACCCGTCTTGCCCGCGCTCTCGCGGTCGGTCAGGCCCGCCTGCTGGCCGGTACCGGAGTCGACCACACCGCGCAGCAGGGTGTTGACGGTGTCGGCGGTCTTCTCGCTCATCGCGCGCGAGCAGGTCGACTTGGGGACCTCGAGCGACTTCTGCTCGTTGCCGATCTTCTGGGTGATCGACTCGATGGCGATCGGGGTGCAGTACATGCCCCGCGCGGCGAAGGTGGCGTAGGCGTTCGCCATGGTCAGCGGGGAGAGGCCGATCGAGCCGAGGGCGATCGAGGGGGTCTCCGGGAGCTTCGAGCCGTCGCCCTGCACCACGTGCAGTGCGTCGGTCATCTTCACCACCGGGCACAGACCGATGTCGGAGATCAGCTGCACGAAGTAGGTGTTGATGGACTTCGCCATCGCCTCCTTCATGCGGTACGGGCCCTTCTCCGACTCGTTCTCGTTCTCTACCGTCTCGCCCTTGGTGTTGACGTAGGGGTTGCTGCTGCACCGCTGGACGGGGCTCGGGTAGTTCATCTTGTACGGCGCCGAGTACTCCTGCGTCGCCGGTTTGCCGCCCTCGATCGCGGCCGCCGCCACGAACGGCTTGAACGTCGAACCGGTCGGGAAGCCGTAGTTGGAGCCGCCCATGTCCCGGTTGACCGAGAAGTTGTACTCGGTCTCGTTGTTGCCGTAGCCGTAGGGCTTCGACTGGCCCATTGCCAGGACCTTGCCGGTGCCGGGCTCGACCAGGGTGGACGCCGCGGCGACGCTGTCGGACTTGTGGACGTGCTCCTTCAGGGAGGCCTGCACGGACTCCTGCGCCTGCGGGTCCAGCGTCGTACGGATGGTGAGGCCGCCGCGGTTCCAGAGCTGGGCGCGCTTCTCGCGGGTCTTGCCGAAGGCCGGGTCGGTCAGGAAGACGTTCTCGACGTACTTGCAGAAGAACGCGGCGCCCTTGGTGGCCGTGATGCAGCCGTTCTTCGGCTGGCTGACGTGCAGGCCGAGCGGCTTCTCCTTGGCCCGGTCGGCCTCCGCCTGGGAGATGTCGCCGAGCTCGGCCATGCGCTGCAGGACGGTGTTGCGGCGCTTGGTGGCCTCGGCCTCGTCGTTCACCGGGTCGTAGCGGCTCGGGGACTGGACGATGCCGGCCAGCAGCGCCGACTCCTGCACGTTCAGGTCCTTGGCGTGCTTGGAGAAGTAGCGCTGGGAGGCGGCCTCGACGCCGTAGGCCTGCTCACCGAAGAAGGTGATGTTCAGGTAGTTCTCGAGGATCTTCTTCTTGCCCAGCTTCTCCTCGATCTGGATCGCGTACTTCAGCTCGCGGACCTTGCGTCCGAGGGTCTGCTGGGTGGCCTCGGCGACCTTGGTGGGGTCGTCGCCGGCCTCCTCGATGAAGTAGTTCTTCACCAGCTGCTGGGTGAGCGTGGAGGCGCCCTGGGCGACCCCGCCGCTCTGCGCGTTCTTGTTCAGGGCGCGCAGCACGCCCTTGAGGTCGATCGCGCCGTGCTTGTAGAAGCGGGAGTCCTCGATCGCGACGATCGCCTTCTGCATGTACGGCGAGATGTCCTTGAGGTCCACCACCGTACGGTCGCGGGAGTAGACGGTCGCGAGCTGGTTGCCCTGGCTGTCCAGTATGGTCGTGCGCTGGCTGAGCTGGGGGCTCTTGAGGTTGGCCGGGATCTCGTCGAAGCCCTTGACCGAGCCCTTGGCCGCGAGTCCGAGCGCGCCGGCAGCGGGCAGCGCGATGCCCGCCATCACGGCTCCCGCGAGCACACTGACACCGAGGAACTTGGCGGCCTGCTGCGTTGCCGACAGGCCACCGCCCGAGCGCTTCTTTGGCATGGGGGCAGCCTAAACCGTTGTGATGAGCGTTCCATCACGGCACGGCAAAGCAGAACGCGTAGCTTCTCATTCGCCGGACACGCGCGCAGGCCTTGGCCTAAGCTGCTCTCAACTGTCACGGCAGTGCGGCCACGTATCAATACGTCCAACGACCCCGAATCGTTCCGGAAGTACCCCGACTTTCTGATGGGGGCGTGTCCGAATCCGCCTCGTGTGTCACCCGGCGCCCTTTGTGGCGCACCACAGCTGTCCCGGTTTGCCGGGATGATCACGCATGTCGCCAGCTCACTCCCGCGGGTGATCTGCCGCTTACCCATAGTCCGTTCGGGCCATTCAAGATTGGGCCCGAAGGGGGTGTTGCGCTGTCCCCACCTTCCGTAACGTCCTCAACTGGCGGCGGTGAATATGCCGCTGCCGCCGTGGGGGAGCCTCGATTCGGGAGAGGACGGCGCCGGTATGGGCTGGGTAACCGACTGGAGTGCGCAGGCTGCCTGCCGCACTACCGATCCGGATGAACTGTTCGTTCAGGGAGCAGCGCAGAACAGGGCCAAGGCGGTGTGCACCGGATGTCCGGTACGCACCGAATGCCTGGCCGATGCGTTGGACAACCGTGTGGAGTTCGGCGTGTGGGGAGGCATGACGGAGCGGGAACGCCGCGCACTGCTGCGCCGGCGGCCCACCGTGACCTCCTGGCGCAGGCTGTTGGAAACCGCCCGCTTGGAGTACGAGCGTGGCGTCGGCATCGTGCCCCTCGACAGCGACGAGGTGTACGAGAACTACGCGGCGGTGAGCTGAGGGCATCGCCCCCCGGCACGGGCCCGGGGCCACTCCGACCGGCCATGAGGCATGGGAAGCAGCGGTCGGACGTGTGTCCTGGGACAACACCCGCTGAACACCTGCTGTGCGTGGGCGTGCCCTTGGGGCAACGCCCGCTCGGCAGGCGGGTACGAGCTCGGCGCACAGCTCGGTCAGATGTGCGCCCGTTTACGGCCGGGGCCCGGGTGGCTGGGCTGTCCGCGGCGAGCGCTACGACAGCTCCGTCCGTCCCGCCGCCAGCCGGTCCCCGATGTCGCGCAGGCCCGTGAGGTCGTGCACGTCACCGGGCAGTGCGGGTACCTCGACGACCGCCACCTCGGGGTGGCGGGCGGTGAAGCGGTCACGCGTGCGCTGCTCGCGCGAGAGCAGCTGCATGCGCTCCGCGTGCAGCCTCAGCAGGCTTGCGGTCAGCTGGTCGACGGACCGCTCCGTGCCCGCGTCCGTGTCCGGGTCTGGGGGGCAGTCGTCAGGTGAGTCGCTGTCCACGGCCGGTGAACCGTCGTCCGAGGCGGGGGAGCCGTCGTCCGGAGCCGGTGTTGCGGAAGCGGGAGATTCTGAACTGCCGTACGTGTCGGGAGAGTTACGAAGTCCAGCTTTCCCGCCCCCCTGATCCACAATGCGGGGCTCCTCAAGATTTTCCGCGGCGGCGAGCGCCCGCTCGGCCGACAGCCGGCCGGCGCCGCTGCCATGGACCCGGTTGAGCACCAGTCCCACCAGCGGCATGTTCTCCGCGGCCAGCCGCTCCACGAAGTACGCGGCCTCCCGCAGCGCGTCCCGCTCCGGGGCCGCCACCACCAGGAACGCCGTGCCGGGCGCCTGAAGCAGCTTGTACGTGGCGTCCGCGCGCGTGCGGAAACCACCGAACGTGGTGTCCATCGCGGCCACGAAGGTCTGTACGTCCTTCAGCAGCTGACCGCCCAGCAGCTTGCCCAGCGTGCCGGTCATCATCGACATCCCGACGTTCAGGAAGGCCATCCCCGCACGGCCGCCGAGCTTCGCCGGTGCGGTCAGCAGCCGGATCAGGCGGCCGTCCAGGAAGGAGCCGAGCCGCTTGGGCGCGTCCAGGAAGTCCAGCGCCGAGCGGGACGGCGGGGTGTCGACCACGATCAGGTCCCACTCGTCCCTGGCCCGCAGCTGGCCCAGCTTCTCCATCGCCATGTACTCCTGCGTGCCCGCGAACCCCGCCGAGAGCGACTGGTAGAAGGGGTTGGCCAGGATCGCGGCCGCCCGCTCCGGGTCCGCGTGCGCCTCGACGACCTCGTCGAAGGTGCGCTTCATGTCGAGCATCATGGCGTGCAGCTCGCCGTCGCCCTCGGTGCCCTTCACCCGCCGGGGCACGTTGTCGAGGGAGTCGATGCCCATCGACTGGGCGAGCCGGCGGGCCGGGTCGATGGTGAGGACGACCACCTTGCGGCCCCGCTCGGCCGCCCTGAGACCCAGCGCCGCCGCGGTCGTCGTCTTGCCGACCCCGCCCGAGCCGCAGCACACCACGATCCGGGTCCTCGGGTCGTCCAGCAGCGGGTCGACGTCGAGCACGCGCGCGGCGGAGAGGTGCGGGCGGGCGGCGTCCTGCGCCTCGGCCGGGTCCGGACTCATGACAACCCCTGCTTCCGCAGCTCGGTGGCGAGTTCGTACAGGCCCGCGAGGTCCATGCCCTCGGCGAGCAGCGGCAGTTCGTGCAGCGGCAGGTCCAGGTCGCCGAGGACCGCGCGCTGCTCCTGCTCCAGCGCGTGCCGCTCGGCGTACTCCGCGGCCTGCTCCAGCAGCGGGACCACCAGCCGCTCGGCGTTCCCGCCCCGCCGCGCCCCGCCGAGCCCCGCGGCCGACAAGGTCCGCGCGACGGAGGAACGCGGCACGGTCCGTACGAGTTCCAGGTCGGTCGCGTCCAGCACCTGGGGCCGGACCATGTTCACGATGACCCTGCCCACCGGCAGCCGTGCCGCGTGGAGTTCGGCGATGCCGTCGGCGGTCTCCTGGACGGGCATCTCCTCCAACAGCGTCACCAGGTGCACCGCCGTCTCCGGCGACTTCAGCACCCGCATCACCGCCTGCGCCTGGTTGTGTATCGGGCCGATCCGCGCGAGCCCGGCCACCTCGTCGTTGACGTTGAGGAAGCGGGTGATGCGCCCGGTGGGCGGGGCGTCCATGACGACGTAGTCGTACGCGAACCGCCCGGACTTGTCCTTGCGGCGCACCGCCTCGCACGCCTTGCCGGTGAGCAGGACGTCCCTGAGGCCCGGCGCGATGGTGGTCGCGAAGTCGACCGCGCCGAGCTTCTTCAGGGCCCGGCCCGCGCCGCCGAGCTTGTAGAACATCTGGAGGTAGTCCAGAAGGGCCAGTTCGGGATCGATGGCGAGGGCGTACACCTCCCCGCCGCCCGGAGCGACCGCGATCTTCCGCTCCTCGTAGGGCAGCGCCTCCGTCTCGAAGAGCTGTGCGATGCCCTGCCGGCCCTCGACCTCCACGAGAAGCGTCCGCTTCCCCTCGGTCGCGAGGGCCAGCGCGAGTGCGGCGGCGACCGTCGTCTTTCCGGTCCCGCCCTTGCCGCTGACGACCTGGAGCCTGCTCACGCCTTCGAGACTAACCAGTCCGGCCGACGGCCACGCGGGAGGCTGTGGATAACGGCGCTCATGGCCGTCCGCCTGTCCCGTGGGTCACAGCGGCTACAGTCGGCCCATGACCAAGTGGGAATACGCAACCGTGCCGCTGCTCGTCCATGCCACGAAGCAGATTCTGGACACCTGGGGCGAGGACGGCTGGGAGCTCGTCCAGGTCGTGCCCGGGCCCAACAACCCCGAACAGCTCGTGGCCTACCTGAAGCGGGAGAAGCAGGCGTGAGCGCGGTCGAGGCCAAGCTGGCCGAACTGGGCCTGACCCTGCCGGCGGTCGTCCCGCCGCTGGCCGCGTACCAGCCGGCCGTGCAGTCCGGTGTGTACGTGTACACCTCCGGCCAGCTGCCGATGGTGGACGGCAAGCTTCCGGTCACCGGCAAGGTGGGCGCCGAGGTCACCGCGGAGGAGGCCAAGGAACTGGCCCGCACCTGCGCGCTGAACGCGCTGGCCGCCGTGAAGTCCGTCACCGGCGACCTGGACCGCATCGCGCGCGTGGTGAAGGTCGTCGGCTTCGTCGCCTCGGCCGCCGACTTCACCGGGCAGCCCGGTGTCGTGAACGGCGCCAGCGAGCTGCTCGGCGAGGTCCTCGGCGACAAGGGCGTGCACGCCCGCAGCGCGGTGGGCGTCGCGGTGCTGCCGCTGGACGCGCCGGTGGAGGTCGAGATCCAGGTCGAGCTGGTTCCCTGAGGTCGCTCAGCCCCTCTGACCTCGGGTACCTCTCGAACATTCGCCCTATACGGGATAGCCTCCGGCCATGGCGAACGGTCAGTGGTACCCCGAGGAGTGGCCCGATCGCATCCGCGCACTCGCGGACGGCACCCTCACCCCGGTGTCCCCGAGGCGCGCGGCCACGGTGCTGCTCCTGAAGGACACCGCGGCCGGCCCGGTCGTCCACATGCTGCGCAGACGCGCCTCCATGGCCTTCGCCGGAGGCGCGTACGCGTACCCCGGCGGCGGTGTCGACCCGCGCGACGACGACCGCCAGGTCCGCTGGGCGGGCCCCACGCGCGCGTGGTGGGCCGACCGGCTCGGCGTCGACGAGGCCGGCGCCCAGGCGATCGTCTGCGCGGCCGTCCGGGAGACGTACGAGGAGGCGGGCGTCCTGCTCGCCGGACCCGACCCGGACTCCGTCGTCGGCGACACCACCGGGGACGACTGGGAGACCGACCGCGCCGCGCTCGTCGCCCGCGACCTCTCCTTCGCCGAGTTCCTCCACCGGCGCGGCCTGGTGCTGCGCTCCGACCTCCTCGGCGCCTGGACCCGCTGGATCACCCCGGAGTTCGAGTCCCGCCGCTACGACACCTGGTTCTTCGTCGCCGCCCTCCCCGAGGGCCAGCGCACCCGCAACGCCTCCACGGAGGCCGACCGCACGGTGTGGATCCGCCCCGAGGAGGCCGCGGCCGGGTACGACAAGGGCGAGCTGCTGATGATGCCGCCCACCATCGCCACCCTGCGCCAGCTGCTCCCGCACGCCACCGCCGCCGAGGCGCTCGCCGCCGCCCCCGCGCGCGAGATGACCCCGGTACTGGCGCGCGCCCGCCTGGAGGGCGGCGAGATCGTGCTGTCCTGGCCGGGACACGACGAGTTCACCAAGCACGTCCCGACCGCTCCGAGTACCGGTGGAGGCCCCGCATGACCGACGCCGCAGCCCTGCCCGGTCAGCCCCGCGGCGGCGTTCTCTCGGGCCCCGCCACCGAACGGGCCGTCAACGTGCTGGCACCCAACGCCTCCGCGATGACCCTGGACGGCACCAACACCTGGATCGTCGCCGAGCCCGGATCCGAGCTGGCCGTGGTGATCGACCCGGGTCCGCTGGACGACACGCATCTGCGCAACGTCGTCGACACGGCCGAGGAGGCCGGCAAGCGGATCGCGCTCACCCTGCTCACCCACGGCCACCCCGACCATGCCGAGGGCGCCGCCCGCTTCGCCGGTCTGACGGGCACGCGCGTGCGTGCGCTCGACCCGGCGCTGAGGCTCGGTGACGAGGGCCTGGCCGCCGGGGACGTGATCAGCGTCGGTGGCCTGGAGCTGCGGGTCGTACCGACCCCCGGGCACACCTCGGACTCGCTGTGCTTCCATCTCCCGGCCGACCGGGCCGTGCTGACCGGCGACACCATCCTCGGGCGCGGTACGACGGTCGTGGCGCACCCCGACGGCCGCCTGGGGGACTATCTGGACTCCCTGCGCCGTCTGCGGTCCCTGACCGTGGACGACGGCGTGCACACGGTCCTGCCGGGCCACGGGCCGGTCCTGGAGGACGCCCAGGGCGCGGTCGAGTTCTACCTCGCCCACCGCGCCCATCGCCTCGCCCAGGTCGAGACGGCCGTCGAGGACGGCTACGGCACCCCGGCCGAGGTCGTCGCCCATGTGTACGCCGACGTGGACCGTTCCCTGTGGCCCGCGGCCGAGCTGTCCGTGCGGGCCCAGATGGACTACCTCAGCGAGCACGGGCTGATCTAGTCCGGCCGAGGGGCTGGTCCGGCCGAGGGTCTGGTCCGGCCGAGGGGCTGATCCGGCCGTGGGGCTTTGACGCCGTGCACGCGCGCGTACTCCGCGGCGAGCCAGGGGCCGAGGTCGTCCACGTACGACCGCAGGACGTCCGGGTCGCCGACTGGCTCGTAGCCGTACTCCGCCGCCCTGCGCAGCTCCGCGGCCCGCTCGGGGTAGTACGCGCCGAACACCTCGGCCATCTCCCGCAGATCGCTGGTCCAACCGTTCCAGCGGGGCATGACGAGGGTGAAGCCGGTGCGGACCAGGTGACGGGACATGAAGCGCACCAGGGGCCGCCGGGCCTCCTCACGGTCCGCGGCGGCGGCGATCCGCTCCCGCCAGCGGGGCAGGAGCAGCGCGAGGTCGCCGTTGGTCTCCCTGGCGAGCAGGGAGTCGGGGCGGTAGCGGGGCAGGTACTCGGCGAGGTCGTCCCCGAGCAGCGGGGTGCACAGGCAGGCCACGAACCAGCCCAGGTCGTACCTCTCCAGGTCGCTCAGCAGCCGCGCCCGGCCGTACAGCAGCGTGCCCACGCCGTCGATCTGCGGGAACTCCTTGTCGAGCGCCTCGCCGAGGGCACGTACGGCCTCCCGGTCGGCGGCGGCGGGCTCTTCGTGCAGCGCCACCAGCAGGTCCAGGTCGCTGTGCCGCACGCGCGCGGTGCCGCGCGGAATCGACCCGTAGAGGTAGGCGCTGTGCAGCCGCGTCCCGAAGGCGTCCAGCAGCAGGTCGCGCGCGGCGGCCACGACCGGACGGAACGCGTGCGGCACGCGCGCGAGGGAGCCTTCGCGCTCGATGAAGCCCCGGGCGTCCAGGCCATGGGGGACAGGGGGTTCGGCCATGTGTTCACTGTGCCCTGAGGGGAACGGTGAAGCGGCTTGTTTTTGGTGCCGGTCGGCATCGATCAGCCCGTCCGGCGTTCGAGGGCGAAGCCGTTCAGGCCGACAGCGGGGGTCTGGGGGCGCCGGCCCCCAGAGACCTCAGCGAGACCGCTTGGCCAGCCGCTCGACGTCCAGCAGGATCACGGCCCGCGCCTCCAGGCGGAGCCACCCGCGCTGGGCGAAGTCCGCCAGCGCCTTGTTCACGGTCTCGCGCGAGGCGCCCACCAGCTGGGCCAGCTCCTCCTGCGTGAGGTCGTGCACGACGTGGATGCCCTCCTCGGACTGCACGCCGAAGCGGCGGGACAGGTCCAGCAGGGCGCGCGCCACGCGACCGGGCACATCGGAGAAGACCAGGTCGGACATGGCGTCGTTGGTCTTGCGCAGTCGGCGGGCGACGGCGCGGAGCAGGGCGCCGGCCACCTCGGGGCGCGCGTTCAGCCAGGGCTGGAGGTCGCCGTGACCGAGACCGAGCAGCTTGACCTCGGTCAGCGCGGTCGCGGTCGCGGTGCGCGGGCCCGGGTCGAACAGCGACAGCTCGCCGATCAGCTCGCTGGGGCCGACGACGGCGAGCATGTTCTCGCGGCCGTCGGGGGAGGTGCGGTGCAGC
Organism: Streptomyces sp. NPDC001450; assembly: GCF_053597295.1. Lineage (NCBI taxonomy): Bacteria > Bacillati > Actinomycetota > Actinomycetes > Kitasatosporales > Streptomycetaceae > Streptomyces > Streptomyces sp. NPDC001450. The sequence goes on along the minus strand of NZ_JBSFHY010000077.1, from coordinate 6,830 downwards.
TTCACCTTGCCCTCGGTGACGACGTACAGCCGGTCGCCGGGGTCGCCCTCGTGGAACAGCGAGTCGCCGCGTGCGAGGGTCACCTCACTCATGGAGGCGCGAAGCTCCGCGGCCTGCTCGTCGTCGAGAGCCGCGAAGAGCGGGTTGCGCCGCAGAACGTCGTCCACGAGTTCTCTCCTTGTCGACCTGCTCAGGGGATCTTGCTCCCCCTTGGTACCAGGGGACCGTGCTCCCCATTTTGCCGGACGATCCAAACAGTGTGATCTGTCACAAGGATGCCGCACAGGTGTCCCAAGGTAAGCGGCAGGGGTCCAATCGGGGGCTGATCTTCCGGGTCCGGGGCGGATGTCGGTGCCTGGCTTTAGGCTGGCCGGGTGTCCAAATCGCCGGTGAGAGCACAGGCCAAGGGGGCTGGGCGGGTGGTTGTACGTCGGGATTCCGCTGTGGGCGAACAAGACCCTGGCGGAAGTAATAAAAGTATGAAATCAGGACAAAAGGTACCTCACAAAAAACCGACTGCCAACGAGTCCCGCACGGCCCTGGTCCGCCGTGCCCGCCGGATCAACCGCGAGCTCGCCGAGGTCTACCCGTACGCCCACCCCGAGCTGGACTTCGAGAACCCCTTCCAGCTGCTGGTCGCCACGGTGCTGTCCGCCCAGACCACCGACCTGCGCGTCAACCAGACCACCCCGGCGCTCTTCGCGAAGTACCCCACCCCCGAGGACCTGGCCGCCGCCAACCCGGAGGAGGTCGAGGAGATCCTGCGCCCCTGCGGCTTCTTCCGGGCCAAGACCCGGTCGGTGACAGGGCTCTCCAAGGCCCTCGCCGAGGACTTCGGCGGCGAGGTCCCCGGAAAGCTGGAGGACCTGGTCAAGCTGCCCGGCGTCGGCCGCAAGACCGCCTTCGTGGTCCTCGGCAACGCCTTCGGGCGCCCGGGAATCACCGTGGACACGCACTTCCAGCGGCTGGTGCGGCGCTGGCAGTGGACCGACGAGACCGACCCCGACAAGATCGAGGCGGCCGTCGGCGCGCTGTTCCCGAGGAGCGACTGGACCGACCTGTCCCACCACGTGATCTGGCACGGCCGCCGCATCTGCCACGCCCGCAAGCCCGCCTGCGGCGCGTGCCCCATCGCCCCGCTCTGCCCGGCCTACGGCGAGGGCGAGACGGACCCGGAGAAGGCGAAGAAGCTCCTGAAGTACGAGAAGGGCGGCTTCCCGGGCCAGCGTCTGAAGCCCCCGCAGGCCTACCTCGACGCGGGCGGCAAGCCGGCGCCGCCGCTGGGGGCCGGATGACGGAACGATCTCGGGTCCCAGCGGCGTTGGACACGGCAGGACGGGGGTGGCGATGACGTACACGCACGACACGCACAGGGGTCCGGTCACGCTGAGCAAGGAGGGCCTGCCGGGCTGGCTGGACCCGGTGGTGCGGGCCGCGGAGACGGTCGAGCCGCGCCAGCTCAGCCGCTTCCTGCCGCCGGAGAACGGCTCGGGCCGGCAGTCGGCCGTGCTGATCCTGTTCGGCGAGGCCGAGCACGGCCCCGAGCTGCTGCTCATGGAGCGGGCCGGCTCCCTGCGCTCCCACGCCGGCCAGCCGTCCTTCCCCGGCGGCGCCCTCGACCCGGAGGACGGCGACGCGCACGGCGACGGGCCGCTGCGGGCCGCGCTGCGCGAGGCCGAGGAGGAGACCGGCCTCGACCCCGCCGGCGTCCAGCTCTTCGGCGTCCTGCCCGCCCTGTACATCCCGGTCAGCGGCTTCGTCGTCACGCCCGTGCTCGGCTGGTGGCGCGAGCCCAGCCCGGTCGGCGTCGTCGATCCGAACGAGACCGCCCGGGTCTTCACCGTCCCCGTGGCGGATCTCACGGACCCCGCCAACCGCGCCACCACCGTCCACCCCAGCGGTCACCGGGGTCCGGCATTCCTGGTCGAATCGGCTCTGGTCTGGGGTTTCACGGCCGGAGTGATCGACCGCCTGCTGCACTTCGCGGGCTGGGAGCGCCCTTGGAACAGGGAGAACGAGGTCCCGCTCGACTGGCGGTCATGACAGGGTGTCGCCTGTGAACGTGCTGGACATCTTGTTGCTGGTCGCCGCCGTGTGGTTCGCGGTCGTGGGCTATCGCCAGGGCTTCGTCGTCGGCATCCTGTCGGTGATCGGGTTCCTCGGCGGTGGTCTCGTCGCCGTGTACACGCTGCCCGTCATCTGGGACGCCGTGACCGACAACGCGGAGGTCGGCACCACCGCCGCCGTCGTCGCCGTGGTCGTCGTCATCGTCTGCGCCTCCATCGGCCAGGCCCTGACCACCCACCTCGGCAACAAGCTGCGCCGCTACATCACCTGGTCCCCGGCGCGCGCCCTGGACGCCACCGGCGGCGCCCTGGTCAACGTCGTCGCCATGCTGCTCGTCGCCTGGCTGATCGGCTCCGCGCTCGCCCAGACCACGCTGCCGACCCTGGGCAAGGAGGTCCGCAACTCCAAGGTTCTCCTGGGCGTGTCGCAGGCGCTGCCCGCCGAGGCCGACACCTGGTTCAAGGACTTCACCTCGGTCCTCGCGCAGAACGGCTTCCCGCAGGTCTTCAGCCCCTTCTCCAACGAGCCGATCAAGGACGTGGAGCCGCCCGACCCGGCCCTGGCGAACAGCCCGGTCACCACCCGGGCCCAGCGCTCCATCGTCAAGGTCACCGGCACCGCCCAGAGCTGCGGCAAGGTTCTGGAGGGCACCGGCTTCGTCTTCGCCGACCGCCGCGTCATGACCAACGCGCACGTCGTCGGCGGCGTCGACGCGCCCTCCGTGCAGATCGGCGGCGAGGGCCGCAAGTACGGCGCGAAGGTCGTCCTGTACGACTGGAAGCGCGACATCGCCGTGCTCGACGTACCGGACCTGAAGGCGACCGCCCTCCGGTTCACCAAGCAGGACGCGGCCGGCGGCGACGGGGCGATCGTCGCGGGCTTCCCGGAGAACGGCTCGTACGACGTCCGTGCCGCGCGCGTGCGCGGGCGCATCACGGCCAACGGCCCGGACATCTACCACCGCGGCACGGTCAGCCGCGACGTCTACTCCCTGTACGCGACCGTCCGCCAGGGCAACTCCGGCGGCCCGCTGCTCACCCCCGACGGCAAGGTGTACGGCGTGGTGTTCGCCAAGTCCCTCGACGACGCCGACACCGGCTACGCGCTCACGGCCGACGAGATCCAGCAGGACATCAGTCGGGGCCGTGCGGCGAACGAGCAGGTGGGCACCGACAGCTGTGCCCTGTAAGGGTGTTGGGGATGCGTCCCGCGCGGTTCAGCCGCGCGGGTGACGCAGGCGCACGGAGACCCAGCGGGCCCGGCGGCGCAGGATGCGCGGAATTCCCACCCTGAGGTCCGCCTCCGCGAGCTGCGGAGTGCCTCGCTGTGAGGAGCTCGGCCCGGCGGCCGAGCGGCGGTTGCGGGGTGCGTCACTGTAGTCGTGCGTCCAGCCCATACCCCGACGTCTGCCCCTGCCCCAAGGTCGATAACCGCCTCCGCGCCCCCCAATTGGCCTATGCGGCAGGCATGTGGCCGTTCGAGGGACAACTGTTCAGGATCGGGATACTCCACGCACCGAACCGTTTACCGGTCCGGCTCGGGATCCATCAGCCAGTTGACGAGTTCGGTGGAGAAGGCCGCGGGGTCCTCTTCGTGCGGGAAGTGGCCGAGGCCGTCGAACAGGCGCCAGCGGTACGGGGCTTCGACGTACTCGCCCGAGCCGGCCGCGCTGCGCGTGCGGATCACCGGGTCCAGTGAGCCGTGCAGATGGAGCGTCGGCACCCGAACCGGCCGCTTCATCCTGCGGTTGAACTGGATGCCGTCCGGGCGGGCCAGTGAGCGCACCAGCCAGCGGTACGGCTCGATCGCGCAGTGCGCGGTGGACGGGATGCACATGGCCCGCTGGTACGTCTCCACGTCCGCGTCCTCCGGCAGCCGCGGCCCGGACCACTCCCGGATCAGCCGGCCCACCAGCGCGCCGTCGTCGGCGGTCAGGTGACGCTCCGGGATCCACGGCCGCTGGAAGCCCCAGATGTAGGAGCTGGCGGCCGTCTGCCGGGCGTCCCGGAGCATCGCGGAGCGCCAGCGCCGGGGGTGCGGCATCGACACGACCGCGAGCCGTCGGACGAGCTTGGGCCGCATCGCCGCCGCCGTCCACGCCAGATAGCCGCCCAGGTCGTGGCCGACCAGCGCGGCGTCCGGCTCACCGAGCGAGCGGATGACGCCGGTGACGTCCAGGGCGAGGTTGGCCGGGTCGTACCCGCGCGGGGTGCGGTCGCTGCCGCCGACACCGCGCAGGTCCATGGCCACCGCCCGGTACCCCGCGTCGGCGAGTGCGACCAGCTGGTGCCGCCACGTCCACCAGAACTGCGGGAAGCCGTGCAGCAGCAGCACCAGGGGGCCGTCGCCGAGTTCGGCGATGTGGAAGCGCGCGCCGTTGGCGGCGACATCCCGGTGCGTCACCTTCTCCCCGTGAGGGAGGTCGATCCTTACGGCCGATGCCGCGGCGGGCTCCGTCATGACGACGAGCGTGCCACAGCCTCGATGGCCTCGGGTGCCCGGTTCTGTGGCAGCTCCGGGCGAGGGTGCGGCTTGGCGTTCTGCAGGACGCTCGCCGTCTCCTTCATCGACGCGGCGACCTTCTGCGGGCCCTGGCTCTTCTTGGCCTTCTTCGCGAACACCACGCCGATGAGGGCGAGCAGACCGGCGACCAGTACGTTCGCCGCGAAGGACAGCACGAAGCAGATGGCCAGGTTCCAGCCGCTCCAGGTCCGAATGCCGTACGCGAGCGCGAAGTTGAGCATCGGCAAGGAGAACAGCAGCACCGCGCCCGCCGCCGTGAACGCGCCGCCGCTCGTCGCACCGCGCTTCACGTCCTGCTTGAGCTGGGCCTTGGCCAGCGCGATCTCGTCGTGCACCAGCGCCGACAAATCGGTCGTCGCCGAGGCGAACAGCTGGCCGATGCTGCGTTCGGCGCCGACCGGGCTGCCGTCGGGTGCGCTCATCGCGTTCTCCCTCTGAAGTCGTATCTGCCGTCTTGATTTGTACCGTCTCGTCAGATCATGCCGGACGACCGTCGTCCTCGCCTGCCCCGCCCGTCACTTCCGCAACCCCGTGGCGCGCCGTGGCGGCCTTCTCGGCGGCGATACGGCGGTGCTCGGCGGCCTTGCGCTCGAAGATGTCCGCCATCCGCAGGTGATAGGCCGGGTCGTCCTGCTCGTAGACGTCCGGGATGCCGTCCCGGTCCTCGTCGCGCTCCTCGTCCTCGCACAGCCTGTGGTAGCGGGCGTTGCGTATCTTCAGGAGCACCGTGGCACACACGGCCGCGATCAGCGATCCGGCGAGGACGGACGCCTTCACCTCGCCGGTCAGTACCGTGTCGCCCGCGAAGGCCAGCTCGCCGATGAGCAGCGAGACGGTGAAGCCGATCCCGGCGAGGGAGGCCACCGCGAAGATGTCGGCCCATTCCAGGTCCTCACTGAGCTCCGCGTGGGTGAAGCGGGCCGTCAGCCAGGTGCCGCCGAAGACGCCGACCGTCTTGCCGACGACCAGCCCGAGCACCACCCCGAGCGTCTCCGGCTCGGTGAACACGTCCCCGAGCGCCCCGCCGGAGACCGCCACCCCCGCACTGAACAGCGCGAACAGCGGTACGGCGAGCCCGGCCGACAGCGGCCGCACCAGGTGCTCGATGTGCTCGCCCGGCGAGTGCTCCTCACCCTCACGGGTGGTGCAGCGCAGCATCAGGCCCATCGCCACGCCGGCGATGGTGGCGTGCACGCCGCTGTTGTACATCAGCGCCCAGACGACGACGGCCAGCGGCACGTACACGTACCAGCCGCGCACACCCTTGCGCAGCAGCAGCCAGAAGACCGCCAGCCCGGCGACGGCCCCGCCGAGGGCCGCGAAGTCGATCCGCTCGGTGAAGAAGATCGCGATGATCAGGATGGCGAACAGGTCGTCGACGACCGCGAGGGTGAGCAGGAAGGCGCGCAGCGCGCCGGGCAGCGAGGTGCCGATGACCGCGAGGACGGCGAGCGCGAAGGCGATGTCGGTGGCGGTGGGCACCGCCCAGCCCTGGGTGGAGCCGTGCCCGGTGAGATTGGTGAGCGTGTAGACGAGCGCCGGTACGGCCATCCCGCACAGCGCGGCCACCACGGGCAGCACCGCCGCCCTGGGATCGCGCAGGTCCCCGGCGACAAGCTCGCGCTTGAGCTCGATGCCGGCGACGAAGAAGAAGACGGCGAGGAGGCCCTCGGCGGCCCAGTGGGCCACGGACAGGTTCAGGCCGAGGGCACTCGGGCCGAAGTGGAAGTGGCTGACCGCCTCGTAGCTGTGCTGCAGGGCGGGGATGTTCGCCCAGACCAGCGCCGTCACCGTGGCGACGAGAAGCAGGACACCGCCGACGGTCTCGGTGCGCAGCGCATCCGCGACGAAGGTCCGCTCGGGCAGGGACAGGCGTCCGAGAACCTTGCGGGCGGTGTTCGGGGTGCGGGGCGCGGCCACGGCGGGGACCTCCGGGTCGGTGGGCAGGACGGAGCGCTTGCCGACCAGACTTCCCGGCACACCTTGGGATCGTTTCGCGTTGGGGTTTGCTTAGTTTACCTAAGGTTGCCGTGGGATGCATCCGGTGATCCGTACGATATGCGCGTTATGCCCAAAAGGTGCGCCCGGTGAGTCGTCGCCGGGCGCACCTTCGGCCGTGGGTTTCAGTCCTCGCTGGGTGCCGCCGGGAGTTTGGTCTGGATGAGGTCCATGACCGTGGAGTCGGTGAGTGTGGTGACGTCGCCCAGTTGGCGGTTCTCGGCCACGTCCCGCAGGAGGCG
>NZ_JBSFHY010000076.1:0-21010 GCF_053597295.1 Streptomyces sp. NPDC001450 | reverse complement strand
CCGCTACGACAAGCGTGGCTACGTATACCTCGGCACAGCAACCGCCGCAGCCCTCACCATCTGGCTTCGCACGTGATCGCCCGGACAACTCCTAGGCGTTGATTGCCACCGCGGAACTCAAGTGGGACTGTTCCGGCTCGAAAGGCGCCCGAAGCCCGTGAGGGCTTGGCAGCGGGGCCGAGGAAGGTGCAGCCGGCCATACGGCCGTCGCGGGCCCGACGGTGTGAGGTCGCAGTAGTGGCGTCGTTGAACGGCGTGAGTCCAAACACCGGATCATGGGGACGTCACCACTGAGCGCCCGGGTCCCGTGGCGTGCCCGGATCCGGTGAGGCCAGATCGGAGGCCCATGCAAGGGCTTCGGCATCCGCCACGGTCACCATGCTCTGCCCAGTTCACCGCACCGACTGCCTGGCAGAGCCGGCTCGGCAGCGCATGCCGGGGCCCATGACCTGTGGACACAACGACGGTGCCCGATCTCCCTCGCCGGGCGCCACCAAGGCCAGGAGGACCTGGCACATCGGCACGGCAAGCGCACGTCTCGCCACCTGGACCTCTGATCGAAGGCAGTACGTGAACGGTCCCAGGCGCAGCGGAGCCGGCCGGGTCGACATGTTGCAGCCGACCGTGTCTGAAGGCGGTCCCGCACGGCGTGCGAACGGAGCGCGGGACCGCGCCAAGACCCGCTGTCCTGTCAGAGTCGGGCAGGAGGGGTAGGCATGACGGTCACCAGGTCTGGTCAGCTCGGACTTGATCACCAGAGTTCCAGAAGTGGAAGAGGTGTCCTCACACACTGATGTATGTGCGAACACCTCTGCGCTCCGGCGACCGCGCCACTTCGAGCGCTGCTCAGCCCGCTGCCATGCCCAGCAACGGACTGAAGTCCGTGGTCCGGCCAACCTCTCTCATAATCCGTGCGGCTGCAGCGTTCACCTCAGCCGGTATGTCACCGCGTTCCGCCACCAGCCTGTCGTAGATCGGCGCATCGCTGCGTGTCGGCCAGATGCCGTCCTGCTGGTTCACTGCTGTATCCCTTCCCCGTTGATCCAAACGGGTAGCGAGTGTACGGGCAGACGGCATGCACGGTTTTCCAGCAGCAGGGATCCAGCCGTCTGGTGGGACAGCCGCGTTAGAGCGGCCTTACCGCTTGGGATGACATCGCTGCGGGAAGAAGACCCCTGCTCAAGTGGCAGGCGGCTAACGGATAGTGGACCGGCGCACCCGCCCCACCACCTACGAACGGACGGCTCTGCGTGACGACCGCGTGCAGCGAATCCTCCACCCCAGCGTCACCTACGAAGGAGACGGCCTCGGACGGTCGATCACTAGTCAACGCCACAACTGGACGGAGTTTTCCCAGGACCAGCAGTAACTGACCAAGTTCGGCCTGACACCCACTCTGGTCCGCGACGCCGCGTCCGGCGCGATCGGAGTCGGCCTGATCGGCCGTCAACTGCACATCTGGAACGCTTCCTGACCCGGCTCCAGCCGGCAGCCGGAGCCGCGCCGTAGCCGGGCTTCAGCCCGCTGGAGCCGCTCTCCGACCAGTCCTCGCAGGAGTACTCCCCCCGCTTGCGCCACTCCTCGAAGGTCGACGGACCGTGCTCGTGCGGGTAGCCGCTGTCGTGGCGCGCGTCGCAGAGGTGCGCCTCTGCGCCAGGTACGTATGCTGCGCGACCGCGGACAGGAACCCAGTTACGCCGGGGCCCGGGCCAGCGTCCACAGCGGGGAGCATGTCTCGTGGGTGTCGGCATGCCCGGCGACTCTAGACGGTGTCCTCTCGTCGCGGTACGGGCGACGGATCTTCCCTGCTTCCCTACCGACGACTGACGGCAACGGCGTTTCAGGGCCGGCCACGGTCACGAGCAGGATCCGACCGACGCGGACTTGTGCCCCGAACTCGCTGCCACCGAAGGCCTGTTGGACAGCAATACGGAACCCACGGCGTGCGCGCCAACCAGCGCGCTGGGCACGAAGTACTACGGCCTGGTCTGGTGGCACAGCCGCACGCACGCCCTGTCCTTCCCCTATGACAAGGAGTTCGTCGTGCGCTGGCCGCTGGCCGACGATGACGTGGTGTGCGTTTCCGATATCACCCAGACTCCGGCCGTCATGCCGTCATGCCGTCATGCCGTCATGCCGTCATGCCTTGACCCGTAGCGGGGTCGGCTCCCGGCGGTCGGCGGCGCTACCCCAAAGGTGCGGATACGGCTGCAGGTCCCGCAGTAGTTCCGGGACCTGCAGCCGCACGAGGTCAGGCGGGGGTGATGTTCTCCGCCTGCGGGCCCTTCTGGCCCTGGCCGACGTCGAACGTCACCTTCTGGCCCTCCTGGAGCTCGCGGAAGCCGGAGGCGTTGATGTTGGAGTAGTGCGCGAAGACGTCCGGCCCGCCGCCGTCCTGGGAGATGAAGCCGAAACCCTTTTCGGCGTTGAACCACTTGACGGTTCCGCTGGCCATGCTGAGCCCTCCGGTCGATATCGGACCCGCACCGCGCGGGCCCGAAGGTGATGTTTTGGTCCCTCGTTGCACAGCAAACCGCCCACGCCGGAGCGCGGGCGGTCACTGCGAACCACGACATCTGACAGCGACGCTACACGGCGAAACCGGCCATCACCAGAGAGCAACAGGCAAGATCGGGACGCAACGCTCGGCGAGTCGCCCTGTAGGCAGGATGTCGGACGTCCGGCGGGGCTGTCGGTGATCGATGGGCGATGTGTCGGTGGCCGCTGAGACCGTGGACCACGAGCTGCCCCGAGGAGCGGCCGCGTCCCGCCCCCACTGCAAGGGAGCCCAGCCGCCGTGTCGTCCATCTCCTCCCCTGACCTGGAATGTCCGCCGGCTTCCGCGTGCCGATGGCCGCGTCCTCCTGGTCACCGGCGGCAACGCCGGCATCGGGTACTTCGTCGCGGAGCAGCACTGGCTCATGCCTTTGCTGACGGCCGCGTCGGCGGCCCGCGTCGTGACCATGGGCAGCTTCGCTGCGAAGTCCGAGCGGATCGACCTTGCCGACCTGCAGTCCCGGAAGGACTACCAGCCCAAGCGCGCCTACGGCCGCTCCAAGCTGGCTCAGATGCACTTCGGCCTCGAACTCGACCGCCTCCTACGCGCCGGCCGCGGTACGGTCACGAGCCTTGTGGTCCATCCAGGCGATGCACTGGACTCCCTCACCCCGTCACGGCCGCCGGTCCATGTACGGACCTCGGGTGCGCGGCTGCGCGCGGCGCCGGCCGCCCTCCTCCTGCAGGGGAAGCATGCCGGCGCGTGGCCCGCGGTGCGTGCGGTGCTCGACCCTGATGTGCGCGGAGGACACCTGTGGGGCCCGCTCCTCCTCGGCCTGCGCGGCAAGCCCCGACAGGAACCGGTGTGGAACCATCTCACCGACGCCTGGACCGCTGCGCGGTTGCGGGAGGCGAGCTGCAAGTTGACCGGTGTCGGCCTCGGCGCATTTCCGGGACAGCCTCACAGCAGGCACACGGCGTCCGGGGCGTTCGAGACTGCGAAGGCGTCGATGACGGCTCCCCCGCCGCTATGACGTTGGTGACGGCGCGCCGTGGCCCGGCTTCCACCGTGGCCGAACCGAATCCCTGTCCACTGTGCTGGATGCGCACGCCTCGCGGCGCTGCTATCCGTGGTGTCAGTACGCGGAGTTGACGTTGTCGATGGAACCGTAGCGGTGCGCAGCATAGTTGGCGGCCGCGGTGATGTTCGCCACCGGGTCGGTGACGCTGTGAGCGGTGCCGGCGACGTGGTAGGCGTTGAAGGTGGGGTCGATCACCTGCAGGAGCCCCTTGGACGGGGTGCCCTTCTGCGCGTTGACGTCCCAGTTGTTCTGGGCGTTGGGATTGCCGCCCGACTCACGCATGATGTTGCGGCGCAGGCCCTCGTAGCTGCCCGGGATGCCCTTCGCCTTCATGATCGCCAGAGACCGCTTGATCCAGCCGTCGAGGTTCCCCGCGCTGCCAGTGGTGCCCTTGGGTTCGGCATGGCTGTCGCGGGAAGGAGCCGCGATGCCGTGGGCTGCCTGCGGCGCCTCCGCGGCCTGCGCGGAAGCCGGCATCAGCGTAAGAGCAGCGGCCGCGGCGCCGGTGGTGGCGAGGCCGGTCAGGGCGAGAGTACGCAGGCGGGCAAGGCGGCGGGTGGCGGTGATCGCGGTCATGAGAAAGGGACTCTCCTGTGAGACGCCTTAGAGGCGCCGGCCGGTGTCGGTCGCGGCCTGTAGGGCGTCGGGGCGAGGCCCCGTGCTGCACAGCGGGAACGGGCAGGCCTGGCAGTGAACGCCCGGTCGGCCTCGCGGCTCCCGGCAACGAGAAACATGATTAGCGACGGCCAGAAACAGGCGCAAGAATGTGACGTACTACCCAACTACGGAGTAATGTCCTAAATAAGCATTTCGGCGGGTTTCTTACCTGCTCACAGCGAAGCCGTCCTACGATCCCGGATAGGACGTGACGTCGGTCCTATGGGTGGCGTCACGCCCCAGCCCCCATCCCCCCGGCAAGAACAGGCCACAGCCCGACCGCCCCACAACCCACCACAGGCCCCACAACGATTCAGCCCGGGCGCCACCGAAGCCCAAGGTCGACCTCCACGCGGCGATCCGCCGCGACGCCAGGACCTACATGTCCCCGCGCACCGTCATGCCGAAGCACGGCAGCGCAAGCGATCGACCCCGCACAACCAACACGGGGCCCGGACCAGACGTCCGGAACTCTGAAATACCCCGCAATTCCCCCCGGCCCAGCAGCTGCTGCGCGCGCTGCAACACCTCCGCGCGACCACAGCAGACGAGACCGGCCCGGTCGACCTGGGCACCATCGACGGCAGAACCTGGCGACTGGAGCCCGCCCCCCATACCAGGGCGGCTGCCGCGTGCCAGCCGACGGCACCGCGGTCGGCGCCATCGCCCTCATCCGCCGCCGCAAGACCGACACCCCCCAGTGGACGGGAGCCACCGGCGGCGGACCCTCGACCGGGGCCCGTCCCACAGCGGCCGGGACACCGCCACCCTCGCCATGATCGAGGCGGAGAACGCCTGGACGCCGCTGCCCGCCCTGGACCATGAGGCCTATCTGTGTCGACGATCACGTAATTCGGCTCTGTCGGGGATCTTGTGACGATCAGGGCGCCGGGATCCTACTGGCTCGCTTCGGCATGAGCGCTGGCACCGGCTGCGCGGAGTTCGGCCACCATGGCGGTGGCGACTTCTTCCGGCACGTTCTCGAGGATGCTCGTCGGCAGCTTGCCGAGGAGGGACTTGCAGTGCCACAAGCTCAACCCGGTCTGCCTGTGCAGTAGTTTCACGATCTCGATCACTCGGGGGCCAGAGTCAGTCAGGACTACTGTGTGCGGCAGGTCGTCGCAGACCAGCAAGAACGATTCGCTCACCGTGTCCGATCCCTCTATCAGCCCGCAGATGGCCTGCAGCATATGACGAGGTCAGCGATCACGTCGTGAGGAGGATGCGTCTGCGGAGCAGATCAAGGTTGGCTCGCCCGTAGCCCATGCGCTTGAGGAGCTTGGCTCTGGTCACGTGGCCTTCGACCTGGCCGGAGCTCCAGTGCGTGGACAGGCCGGCGGTGACGGCGTCCAGGTCTCGCTTCATGCCGTTGACCAGGGAGTGCAGGGCGGGCAGGTCGTCGGCGAGGACGCGGTCCATCCATGCGGGCAGTTCCTCGCCTCGCAGATTGCGCATCATGTCGGCGAAGTCGCGGACGTGTCGTGCGGTGGCGTCGAGGTGTGGGCAGGCGGACCGGATCTCTTTGAGCTCGGCCGCGTCGGTCTCGGCGAGGTGTCCGGGGCTGGTCATGATCCAGCGGACGACGCGCCGGGGTTTCGGGGCGGGCCGCAGCTCGGGAGCAGGCGCGGGCGGGCTCTTCGGCTTGGGATCTGGGCCTCCGAGCCCGGCTCGACGTTCTCCCGCAGCACTGTGACCTTGGACCGGGCCGCCTCCTCGGGCAGGTTCTCGTGCACCCAGCGGCGGAACGTCGACAACGACACCTTCAACTTGCCCTCGTCCCGCAGCCGTTGATGGATCGTGGTGACCGTCGTGGTCTCCAGCAGGCTCTTGACGTAGTCGCGGTGCGGCTCGATCTCTCCCCACCGCACCTGGTTCAGCTTCCGGCTGGCCAACTCCGGGAACCAGCTCTTGAGCAGCTTGGCCCAGTCCGACTCGCTCATGGGCGGCCCGCCCGGGGTGATCCCGGCCGCCTCCGCCGGCGCCAGGTACTTCCTGATCGTCTTGCGGTCCACCCCCAGCGAGGCGGACACCTGGCTCTTGGACCGGCCCGCGTACCAGTGCACGTAGATCTCGACGGTGTCGACCACGGTGAACGTTCTCCTTGCCATCCGGTGCGTCCGTCGACCTCTCGGCTCGCAGGTCAAGGGACCGCGAAGGCTCCGAGAGGCCAGGACCCTCAACCCGGGCACCGGCATGCCCATGGGGAAACCGACCGATTCGCAAGAAATAGCTAACTATCGCCTAGACCACTTGAAACAGGGAACATCAGGCCAGTTCGAGCGCGGTCAGCGGCACCACCCACGGTCAGCGTCCCGGTGGGGAATCGTGACCGCGGGGGTGGGGAATTGGATGACGCTGATCATGCAGATCGTGGGGAATTCTCTGACCGCCGACACTATCTGCGCATCCCGGCCGAGCTGCGGGGCGGCCGACCGGGCCGAACTGATGCGCGGACGGCTCGCCGGAGTCCAGCCCAGCGCCTACCGCCAGCAACTCCACGCCGCGCTCACCCAGGTAGGGCGCACCACCGGCCGGATCTGCGGCCACCACCTGACGGTCCTGCTGGACGCCGCCCGCAAGGAACTCGGCGCACCCGGCAGCGGGGCCGCACAGCGGCTGTACGACGTGATCCAGGAGATCCGCACCGTGTTGATGAGGATCTCTGAAAACGGCTCTGGCCGCAGTTCCGTGAAAGATCTTGGAGCGGCATGACCTGGCAACGGAGCGAGGAGAAAATCCCGGCCTCCACACCTCCGCGCGACTACTGTCCTGCTGGTAGATCGTCCGACCGACGAGGGGGCTGAGTCGTGCTGACCACTACGCACCCCCCGTAGGTACCTCTGGAAAGCCCAGAGGGCCCTACGAAGGCTCTCGATGTCCCGAACCGTCCGCACAACTCCCAGGCAACTCCGCGTCCAAGACGTGGCTTCGGAGTCCATGTCCCTGTACGACCTGCGCTACACGCACGCTGAACTGGCCCAGGCCGCCCGCGAAGGCCGTCGACCTGCCCCTACGAAGACGCTGCACCGGATCACCTCCTGGCAGTGGATGGTGCTCTATTGCAGAAAGGGCTCGTTCTCTGCCGAGATCGCTACGGCTGAAAGCCGGGCCCGGCTCCAGGGTCGACTCGAAGCCCAGCGGATCCGCGGACTGCATCACGCCGGACACGATCTTGACGACGCAGATATCCCCCCGGTCCGCCACCGTCACGGCGGGCTCTGGAATGCTTGGTAGAAACGAAGCGCCCAGGACTGACCGGCACGTGCGAGCACATGAAGTGCCTATGGCGGGTCAGCCAAAGGGCTTGCGGCTCCCTGTCCTTGTACCTGATCGCCGTCAGGCCGCTCACGGGCTGTGGACAGAGCCCTGAAAACGGTTCTGTCCGCAGTTCCGTGAGGGCCTGCGACCCTCATGCCGAGTGCTGATGCTTGTGCAGGGCTGTGCTAGCCCGGAAGCGGATTCGTCCGCAGCGGTCCTTGTCTTCGTCCGTTGCGTCTTCGGCGCAACGGCAGTGCTGCGCCAGCCAGCGCAAGTCCTCCGGGTCGAGCCATAGAGCGATACGACCCTGTGCGGCTTCGGCTTGTGGATCCGTGGGCTGTGGCGACTTCATGGGTCATGACTGTATGCCCGGCTCTCGGCACCTCATGGCTGGGTGAGGACCCGGGTGCGGAGGAGTTCGAACGAGGCTCGGCCGTACATAGCTCGCTTCAGTGTTTTCACCCGATTTACATGCCCTTCGACGACGCCAGAGCTCCAGGGCAAGGTCAGGCCAGCGGTCACTGCGTCGAGGTCCTGGCGGAGGAAGCCGGCGAAGCCCTTCATCGGCTTCGGTGCGTCCTGCTCGGCCTGCCGGATCCACTCCAGCAGCAGGTATCCGCGCTGGTAGCGGACCATGTCGGCGAACGCCCGAGCGAGATCGCAGGCCCGGGTGATGTCCGGGCAGGCGAGACGGGCTTGTAGAAGTCGCTCGTCCTGGCTTTCGGTAAGCGTCTCGCAGGGCCGCATGATCCACGAGGTGATCTTGCGGGGGCTCGGGATGTCGGCCCGGATCGGCTCGGCGGTGCCCACGCGGAGGGCGGCGAGATGTTTGCGGACGACCTGGCGGCTGCCGCGGTAGCCGCGAGCCTGGATCTCCAGGAACAGTCGGGTGCCGCTGACCTGGCCCTGAGCTTCGGTGAAGCGGGTATTGAGGTATGCCTTGAACGGCTCCAGGACGCCGTTGGGGCGACGCTCGCGGGCAGAGGTCAGCAGTTCGTCGAGGTCGGTGTCGCGGAAGCGGCGCACGGTCTTGCGGTCGAGGCCGAGGCGGCGGGCGATGGCGCTGATCGTCCAGCGTTTTTCCAGCAGGCGGTGGATGTCCTCGTAACGGTGGCGGGTGCGTTCGATGATCTGGGTGCGGGGCAGTTCCGCGGGCGGTAACAGTATCGGTGGCGGCTCCGGCACCTCGGTCACGGGCTCCTCCCCGGCATGTTTGCGCAGGCAGTCGCGGTGCTGATGGCAGGTCTTTTCCACCGCGGAGGACAGGTTCTGAAGCAGATGCCACCGGTCGGCCACTTCCAGGGCGTCCGGGGCGGCTTCCCTGACCGCCTTGGTGTAGGCGGTGGCCCGGTCCCGGCAGATGATCTCGGCGCCCGGATGCTCGGTCAGCCAGGCCGCGAATGTCTCGGAGGTGCGATCGGGCAGCACGTCCACGACCCGGCCGGCCTCGACGTCGACCAGCACGGTGCCGTAGGTGCAGCCCTTGCGGAAGGCGAACTCATCTACCCCCACCACCCGCGGCGCACGGTCCGGAACCGCTGGCGCTGCCAGCAGCCTGAGTAACCGGGTCCGGTCCGCAGCCATCCGCAGGCGGCGGCACAACCGTGCGGCCGGACGGCCCCGAGCTCGATCGCGATCGACCGCAGCCAGCCTGTCAGGCCAGTGCTGGAGCGGCGGTGTCGCTCGGACAGACCCGGCACCTGCTCGACGAATGTCTTGCGGGAACAGCGCTTCCGGTCACAGAGGTACCGGCGGACCCGCAGCCGGACCATGACCCTGCGAGACGCCAACGGCCTCTCGTCCAGGGCTCGTTGGTACGTGCTGTGTACGCGCCTCGCCAGTTTCCAGCAGTCCGGACACCGGCCCGGCCAAAACGGTGGACACCGCCTCCACCACGAGGACGTCAGAGGAGTGGCTGACGCGCTCCACTCGCACATCGATCCCGGGGAACAGCACAGCCTCGACCGTCTTGCTCGCCATGCCGGGACATACTCTGCCGAAACGGTCCCTCGCTCACATTGCTGACCTGGGGATTCACGAAACTGCGGACAGAGCCGTTTTCAGAGATCCTCATCAGTGTTCGTCATCGGAAAGGACACCCGCCTCTGACGCCAGTGCCTCGTCGGCTGCTTCGACAGTTGTCCGCGACCAGAGCGGATCGCTGAAGTGGTCCGTCTGTCTCCCGGCGTCCGACGCGACATCCGGGACGGACTGCACGCGGCAGACGACCCGCTTCTCGACAGCGCCTCCGGCCAGGCGGCACTCCTGGTGGTCTGTGCCGAACTCCTCCAATCCGCGGCCCCTGGCGACCAACCCGACCTGACACCCCAACTCTGGGCCCATGCCGACGAATCCGCGGCCGCTTGGCCATCGCGGCGTACACCTGATCTCACACACCGGCCTCGCCCCCAGCACCAATCGATTGGGGATCGCTGTTGGCTCAACCAGCTATAAACTCCCGCTGCACTTGCTCCACATCAGGGGGTTCTCCTTTGCGCCTACGTCTTGCTGCCCCGGCCCTTGCTGTCGCCCTGGCCGGCGTCTTCGGCGCACCGACCGCTTCGGCGGCGACACCGCCGTCCACCAGCACGGCCCACCACTGCATGCACCACGCCACTGGGGTGGGCGACTGGACGCACCGTCAAAGGCCGAAGGACAAGGACGAGACGGCGAAGTGCAAGGACGCCTCCCTGCCGTACTCTCGGCACTCGCAGCACTCACAGCACTCGCAAGGCCTCTGTTCGCACCACCACGCCGTGAGGTACTGGTTCGAGTAGATCCGCTCAAGGCAGGTCGTCTCCCCCGCTCCCCGAGAAGGCAACCGGCCTGAACTCACCACCGGCCCGAGACCCATGACCTCCTGGACCTCCAGGAAAACAGCCCCGGTCAGCGGGGCGACGCGCTCATCGCGAGCCTGCTGCGCACGGCCCGTGCGCCTGACCACTGACTGCGCCGCATGAGCAAGGAACCAGCCACCACGCGAGGAGATCGTTCATTGTCCCGATGGTCCGCCGCCCTGACCCAGGCCGGCATCAGCGATCAGGGAATGCGGCGCGCCTATGACGTCCAGCGCAAGCTCGTACGGAGCTACCGCCGTGAGGAGTACTTTGCGGCTCGCCTACTGCTCCCGGCCGAACTTCGCCCATACATCCTGGCCGCAGTTGCCTTCATGCACGAAACGGACCGCCGAATCGACCTCGGAGACGTCAGTGCTCGCCACGAGGCTCTTCACTCCTGGAACGGTCAGGTGAGGGCGATCCTGGACGGCACGAAAACCGAGCAGGACACACTCCGGGCCCTGCAAGACACGGTGCGCCGCCATCCGCAGATGGCAGAGCGGGTGCGCGACTTCCTCGACGGAACTCCCGTCGAGGCCGCCTGGCGAGGTTTCGAGAGCGAGGCCGAGTTGCAGACTTACGTGGACCGCTACTCGATGCCGGCCCTGATGCTCACGGCCTGCCTCATAGGCCCCCTCCCAGGGGCTGCACAGCACGAGGCGTTCGAGAGGGGGTGCCGCCAGCTCATCGAGGCGATGCAGCGCACCGACTTCCTGGCCGACTTGCCCGAGGACCTGGAGCAGGGGCACATCGGCATTCCCCGGGACGAGCTTCTGCGTCATGGTCTGGACGTTGAGGACCTTCGTGAACGGCCCGAGGCGTGCGTGCCTGCGTTGGAAAGGGTGGTGAACGCCCAAGCGGCTCTTGCTGATCGAGTGTTCTCGCAGGCACGGGAGCTGCCCGCACTCGTGGAGCCGCAGTATCGCCCGTTCCTGCGCGCCCTGATGGCCGTCCAAAGACTGCGCCTTCAGGCGGTCAAGACCGCCGGCGGATCTGTCCTTGAGAGCGGGGCGAGCCCAGCCGCTTCAACGACTCTGAAGATCCTTTGGCAGGAGCATCGGGCGTTCAGGAAGCATCAGCGTTGAAATCCTAGAAGCAGTGCGCGGACCCGTGCGCTCGCTGACCCTCAGGGCACCGGTCGTGCAGTGGAACGCTGGGGTGGGGAGCCGTCTTGTCAGTCCATCCCCACAACAGTGCGGAGAACGCGCATCACGCCTCGCCGCCCCTTCTCCGGCAGGGACCGACCGGTGTCCCGAACCCGCGCAAGTCGGCATCCTCGTCCCCGAGGCGTCTGTGCCGCCAAGGTTGTTCACGTAAACGGCGCGGGTCACCCGAAGCCGGGAGCAGGGAGAGGTGCCCGGAGTGGTTGATCGGGGACCAGCGAGCACGCCTCAAGGTCGGGCCTCACAAGGCCCAAGCAGGTTGAATCCTGCCCTCTCGTACAGCGCGCCGAGCGCCCCCTTCGGACACCTCGTCAGGGCCCTGGCCACTCCCCCGGTCCTGACCTCAACAGGCCAAGCCGGCTTCAGGCACCGTCGCATCGCCGCGCTGGCCGGAGACCGGCCTCCCCGACGACTACTCCAGCACCGGCTACGTCCTGCTCGGCCTGATCATCCAGAAGGCGACCGGTCAACCCACCCACCAGGAGATCGAAGACCGCATCCTGCGCCCGCTCGGCCTCGACCAGACCCGGTGGATGAGCGCCTCGCCCACCCTGCCCCGGCCGCACGCCGAGGCGTATCAGTTCTTCGGCCCCAGTTCCCGGGTGGACGTCACCGACCAGATACCGGTGGGCTACGAGAACCTCTCATGGGTCACGACCACACGCGACCAGAACGGCTTCCTCCGGGCGCTGCTTTCGGGCCGTCTGCTGCCGGCGCGGCAGCTGGCCGAGATGAAGCAGACCGTCCCCGTCAGCGGAGGTCCAACAGCTTTGGCCCGGCGGCCGATACGGGCTCGGACTCGTCGAACGTCCCAAGAGCTGCGGAGGCACCTACTGGAGTCGCGAGGGCGGGGACGGCGGGTACATAAACCTTAACGCCGTCACCGACGACAGCAGGCGAAGCGCCGCAGTATCCATGTCCGAGGCCCGCGGCGACACCCCGGAGCACGTCCTGGCCCAGGAGAAGGCGGCCAGCACCCTGACCGACCACGCACTGTGCGCCGGGGGTTCCAGCACCCTGTGAGCCGAGACGTCGCACCCGGACCCCGACACCTGGGCCAAGCCCGCCGAGTAGCGCGATTTTCCAACCAGCGGCACGGCGGATTCCGCACTGTTGTGCGTCAAGTGCGTTGCCTTAGTGTTCCGACGCCAGTCGCCACCATTGATAGGGAGGGGACATCTTGCGCAGCCTCAGGCGAATGACCGCGACCGCCGCAGCCACCCTGACTCTCGCCGCCGCAGGCCTTATCGGGACAGCTGCCGGAGCCCGCGCAGCCACTACCGACTACGCGTGCCGCAGCTCGGACGTGTATGCCGACGGCCTGTACGTGCACACCTGCATCAACTGGTACACGGGCCAGAGCAACCCCACTTGGGGCACAGCTAGCACCTACGGCAGCAACAACACCTCCATCACCCTGTGCGTTCACCTGCTCAACCAAAATCTGCAAGAGGTGGCCGGCTCGAAGAAGTGCAGCACGGTTGCGGGACCGTCCGGGTTTGTTCGGGGCCCGTCGGTGAATCAGCCCTGCGACGGTACGAACTACTACGCCGAGTCGTGGTTCACCTCGCCGACCTACTACTACGGCGGCATGGGTCCTGGCGTCGTGTGTTGAGCGTGGAGAAGTTGAGGTGACGTGACACCCTGACGCGAGTCGAGGCAGCGGACACAGTGAGCCTTCGCATCCTCGAACGTGCTGGTCGGAGCCTCTGGCGTGGCGCTCGGCCGGAATGCTCGTGCTGGTCGCGGCGGGTGTCTGCGGTCTTGATCGTCCGGCACCGGCTGGGTCCGAGATCGGTCAGGACGAGCAGGGCAGGCAGGAAGGCGACGAGGCGGCGGGGTCGGTGCGGAGCTTGGTGAGGATCCGCCAGGCCTTCATGTTCGCGAAGCCGTGTTCGACCGGTGCGCGTCCGGCGGCCAGGACGCGGTTGGCCTGCTTCTGCCCCGGGGCTCCGGCTCGGCCGAGCCACGGAGATCCAGATCAGGTTGCCCTTCTCGTGGGTCAGCGCGAGGACGTGCAGGCCGTCGCGGTGGTGCTTGCCGGAGCAGTTGGGCCGGTTCGCCTTCCCGGTGCAGCGCTGGGTGGAGCTCAGGGTGCCGTCGATCAGCACCACCGCCCCGCCCCGCCGGGCCATCTGGTGAAGCGCCCGGGTCGGGGCTTCGGCGTTGGAGGCTCTGCCGCGGAACCAACCAACAAGACAAACGCACCGCACCAGCATCAGGAATTACAGGGGGAGGCACGGTCCTTCTCGGTCGTCCTTTCCTCGGCCAGACCGTATTTCGGGGCGCCGGACCGGGACACGGTTCCGCGGAGGGGGGCCGACCGGGTGACGGTGCGTGTCGGCTCGGCGCACGTGCGGAAGTCGGACGTCTTGCTTACGCCGGCGTCGCAGAGCTCCGCTCTGATCGTCTGGCCTCAGAACGCAGCAGCGCCATCTGCCACTGAGACCATCGCGCCGACCATGGCCGGGTGGTCGGCAATTCAGTCGGCCCGGGTGACGGGCACGGTCTCAGGCGGAAGTCCTGACCGGTGCGCCTTCCTGACCCGACTTGAGCGATGGGACCTCTTCGGCCTTCCAGGACGGCCCCATGCTGCCGGAACTCGTGGTGAGAGCCATGGGGAAGCAACGGGCAAGATGGGACCATGACCGAGATCCACACTCCCCGTCTCCTCCTGCGCCGCTGGCTGGATGACGACCTCGTCCCCATGTCCGAGATCCACGCCGACCCGCACGTGATGCGGTGGGTCGGCGACGGTACGCCGCGCTCCTTCGACGAGACCTCCCAGGACATCGAGGCCTGGGAGGAGGAGTGGGACGAGGAGGGCTTCGGGATCTTCGCTGTCGAACTCCTCGGATCCGGGGAGCTGGCGGGAGCAGTCGGCCTGTACCTCGCCGACTCCCCGCCCGCCGTCGCGGACCAGGTGGCGATCGGCTGGCGCCTCGGTCGTCAGTACTGGGGGCAGGGCTACGCGTCGGAGGCGGCCCAGGCCACCCTTGAGTTCGCCCTCCAGGACCGCGGTCTGGACCGGGTCGTCGCCGTGTGCCGCACCAGCGACACCGCGTCCGCGAACGTGCTGGACAAACTCGGCATGCGTGCGACGGGCACGGCACAAGACCCGGAGACGGGCCACGACCTACGGGTGTACGGGATCGATCTCACGGAGTACGAGGCCTGACTCAGCCAGCGGTGGTCACCGTAGTCGTCGCCCCATGAGGCAGCCCGACGCATGGGCGGCCACGGCGTAACACTGCCTCTGTCTGTAAGCACTTCTTTGGGCACCAGCGCACCAGCGTTTCGGGGCTCCACTGACGTACCAAGTCGATCTGGCTCCACCGGTATGACCAGACAGTTCAGGCCCGGGTCAGGAGGGCCTGTGCATCGCATCTTGCGGCGTGATCGGATAGGGGATGACTTCGTTCCGGACTGGTAAGCGGGTACGTTTGCGCGATATCGAGCCCGAGGACTGGACGGCGTTCGGTCGCCGGGCCCTCAACATCGCGCCGAAAGTCGCCTCGGTCGGGCACGTCAGAGGAGCTGGAGCACCTCGGCCAGCGCGCCGGGACGCTGGTCAACGGGCAAGGGATCGACTAGGTGGACCCGGCACCCCAGCGTGGCAGCGCCGACGTCCGCAACAGGCTCGTCTCCCACCATGAGTGCATCGCCGGGCGCCACTCCGAGCTTGTCGCACGCCATCTGGAAGATCCGGGGATCGGGCTTCTTCACCCCGCACTCGAAGGAGAGGAAGTAGGCGTCCACGAGGTCATCGACACCGTGGTCGCGGAAGACAGGGCGCATGTCCCAGCCGATGTTGCTGACGACAGCGACCGGGATGCCTCGCCCGCGCAGGGCGCGGAGGGTTTCCTCGGTGTCAGGATAAGGCAGCCATGCCCCGGACACTTGGGAACGTTCATACAGGGCCTCGGCCAGGTCAGCCGCAGGCAGCTTCGCTTCCCGGGTAAGGGCTGTGAAGGCAGCCCGGTGTCGTTCGGCGGTCAGATCGCGCTCCCGCCACAGTGCCTCCAGATGGGGCGGCACTTTGCGCGGAGGAACCCCTCCGGGTTGAGCCCCGAACTCTTCCAGCTGGCTGACGCACGCGTCGAGTTCACCCTCGGGCACGTCCAGACCGGCCTTCGTTGCCACCGCGCGCAGCCACTGCGCGGCCGATTCGATCCGGAAGAGGGTCCCGGAGAAGTCGAACATCACACCCTTGATCATGCCGCCGATCCTGGCGGCGCCGACGAGCCGGCCGCAAGCCCAAGCGATCAAGATCTGCAACCCGAGCAATCCACCAACGTCCTCAGACCCTTGATGTCCGAATCAACTGAGGAACAAGATCCACGCTGGTCGATTCAGGAATCGCCATCACGATGAGCGAACTCGAGTGAATGCTGGGCCTCCGGAGCAGAGTGAGGCTGCGGCAGCTTACCGACGACGTGCCCTTTTTGGAGTGAATGCGCTACTCCGTCCGCCCGGCGACGGCAGGGTTTGTGCGTCGATCACGGTCATGTCGGAGGCCGTGTGGCTTGATCACGGTCGTGTCGGGAGGCTGGGATGGGTTTGTCGCGGACGGAGCTGTTCGCTGCGATCCGGAGGGACAAGCGTCTTGATCCGGAACTGTCGCAGCGGGTTCTGGCGGAGAAGTACGGAGTGCATCGCCGAACGGTGAGGCAGGCCCTTTGTCTGCTGTTCCGCCGCCTCGGAAGAAGCCAGCACCGCGGGCCACGGTCCTGGACCCGGCCAAGCCGTGGATCGACGCGATGCTGCGGGAAGACGCGAGTGCGCCGCGCAAACAGAAACACACGGCCCGCCGGATCCATCAGCGTCTTGCCCAGGAGTACGACTTCGACCTGGTGTCCTACTCCACGGTCTGCGACTACGTGCTGGCCAGGCGCCCACAGATCGAGGCCGAGATGCTGGAGGGCCGCCGGCACCTGACGGGCATGGTCCCGCAGGTCCACCTGCCCGGTGGGGAAGCCGAGGTCGATTTCGCCGACGTCTGGGTCCGCCCGGCGGGCGAGGTCGTCAAGTGCCACCTGTTCACGCTGCGGATGTCGTACTCCGGCAAGGCCGTCCACCGCGTCTATGCCTCGCAAGCCCAGGAGTCCTTCATGGAAGGGCACGTCGAGGCGTTCAACGTCCTGGGCGGAGTGCCGACCAAGCACATCCGCTACGACAACCTCAAGCCGGCGGTCAACCGCATCTGCACCGGCCGCAGCCGCATCGAGTCCGAGCGATGGGTGTCCTTCCGGGCCCACTACGGCTTCGATGCCTTCTACTGCATTCCCGGCGAGAACGGCGCCCACGAGAAGGGCGGGGTCGAGCACGAGGGCGGCCGATTCCGCCGCACCCACCTGGTCCCGGTTCCCGAGGTTGCCACGCTGGAAGAGCTGAACGCGAAGATCGCCGAGATCGACGCGGCAGAGGACGAACGGATCCTCGCGGGCAGGCT
Organism: Streptomyces sp. NPDC001450; assembly: GCF_053597295.1. Taxonomy (NCBI): domain Bacteria; kingdom Bacillati; phylum Actinomycetota; class Actinomycetes; order Kitasatosporales; family Streptomycetaceae; genus Streptomyces; species Streptomyces sp. NPDC001450. The sequence continues at coordinate 4,065 of NZ_JBSFHY010000076.1, read as the reverse complement.
GACCACCGTCGGCTTCAACTTCTACACCGAGGCCGACCAACTGGCGCCGCTGCCGTTCGAGGAGTTCGAGTGCGGCATCACCATGACGCCGAAGGTCGACCGCAGCAGCCGGATCACCGTTCGGCAGTGCCACTACTCAGTGCCGGCCCGCTTCATCGGCCAGAACGTGCGGGTGCTGCTGCGGGGCAACGAACTCCTCGTCTTCGAACGGTGGGAGCTCACCGCCCGGCACCCGAGGCTGACCCGCCGGGGCGACTTCCGTGACGAACTCGACCACCACCTGGAGATTCTCCTGGCCAAGCCCGGGGCGTCCAGCCGCCGCGGTCACCGGGCGGTCCGCGACCTGAGTCGAGCCGGGTCGGTAACCCTCCACGCACCTGTCGGGGGCGCGCTGGCGGAGGTCCACCGAGGCTTCAAAACTACCGTCAACACCCCCCACCCCGGCCAGCGGAACCACCCAATCGAAGTGGGGCCAAATCACCTTGCTACAGGGGCGTGAATCACACCGCCACACGCCCCTGCGACCCTCCACTGGGCCAAAACAACTCCGTGCACTGGAGCCAAAACAAGTGCTTACAGACTCGCCCGCGCACGGACGTTGCTCCCCGAGCCCCTGTGCCTGCTCGTGGAACACACGCGTGAACCGTGCACGCAGGCGAACCTCGACGGGAGGGTCACGCGGATGCGCAAGGACCGGATGCTGCTGACCGGGGACGCCGCGTTCGTCGTGCGGCCTCACACGGCGGCCAGTGCGGAGAAGGCAGCCGCCGACGCCATCTGCCTCTTCACGGCACTTCAGCAACTCTCTTCCCTGGATGCTGCCTTGGCGGCATGGGAGAAGAACCGTCTCGCCGAAGGAACGGCCCTCTACCGGCACGGCGTCGGCCTCGGACAACGGCTCGGTCTCAACGGTCCTTAAGCCGACGACGCCTCAGGATCGCCTCTACCCCGGGCGAGAGTCGTCGAGGGCCCGGTCGCGCCACTGTCGTTCCTCCTCCGCCCTGAGGCACATCCACGAGGAATCGGGGCGGCGCCGGAAGGTGCCTCGTCCGCCGGCGCCTGCCACACCGCGCCCATCACGAGTGCGCTGTCGGCGCGGCGGGCTTCCAGGATGCCTCGGCGAGTGCGGCGAGGCTGGCGATGGACCTGCGCACCCCGACGACGACCCGGCCGGTCACGCGTCGGCCTCCGTCTTCTGCATGGCCGGGCGCCGGGAGTTGTGTTCAAGGCGGTGCGCGGGAGTGAGCCAGAACCGAGGGCTCCGCGGCGTCCGTGCGGAGCGAGAGGCCCCTGGCTGCTGAGGACGCCGAGGAGGACGAGGACGGCCCCGGCGCGGCCTGGCCACCCGCTACGAGAAGACCACCACCGTCTTGCGAGGCGGACTCACGCCGCCGGCATCTTCGTCTGGTCCGCCCGCTGATCCGAAGGAAAGGACCTGACAGGTGTCAGTTCCAGGGTTCCTGGTAGGGGTTTTCGCCCAGCGCCTGCGCGGCAGCCGCGCAGAGATCTTCGCCGTAGAGCTGGTTGCTGCCGAATTCGGAGCCCCAGAGTTCGGACGCGGCCTGGGCCACGGCGCGCCAGCTGAAGTCCTCATCGACTCGCCACGTGCGAATCTGCACGGCCATCTCCGCCGTGATCGTCGCCGGATCCACAAGGTTGTGTGTCATTCCACTGACCCTAGGATGCCGTCCGCGGTCTCGTTGGAGAATGCCACCGTCATCAGGGACGTCATGATGAAGGCGCCGACGAACAGGGTGCACTGCTGGCGGCTCACCTCGATCGGAAGGTACTCGATGGCCTCCGAGGCGGTGAAGTCACGGACGGTGTCCTCCAGCTCGGCCACCAGTTCCTCGGGGACGTCGTCCTCGGGCGTGGCCCGGTAGGCCTCTTCCACCGCGGCTGCGGCGGTCGTGAGCTGGGCCTGACTGAGGGTGCGGAGCCCCTCCACCGTGCTTATCAGCTGGGACAGGCCGGTGGCGAAGCCGGCCGTGGAGAGTTCCCGGGTCATCTGCTGCTGGACATCCGCGAACGAGAGCAAGACCCTCGACATGCTGGCCAGGATGGTGTCGGCCTGCACCTGGGCGAGCACCTGCTGGAACCGGGTAAGGGCCGGGGAGACGGCGCGCCACTGCTGCAGCGACATCTCGGGCGTCTGGGGTGTGGTCGCCATGCCGGTCACCCTGCCACAGCGCGGTCGGGCCGGGAGATGGGGTCTGCAAGCCGCGAGCCGTGCGCACCGTCTGACACGCCGCAGGGGAACGGGGGAACGTCCCGCGTGATCTGCGAGCTCGCGGAGACGAACCGCGTCTACACCCTGGTGGCCGACGCCCAGCACTGAAGAGGCAGTCTCGGACCGCAGCCCCGAACATCACGCAGGGCTACACGCCGCTCGGCCGTAGCCATACGAGAACAGGGCCTCCCCCGGCCGCGCGGCGAGACCCTCACCATCCGGTGGCACCCGCGGTCGCTGGCCGGCTGGAAGACCGGATACCTCAACACCTTGACCGCAGGTCTGCGACGTCCTCGAAGTTTATCTAGGGCTATTTGACCATCAGTGCAGGTCAGCTCCTTGATCTCCGTTAAGGCACGTTAGGCACGTATCTGAGGAAGTGTCACGGTCGTAACGCTTCCTGGACGCCAGTGCGAAACGCTCCGACCGAAACGATTCGCACGCCGCTCGAAGGACATGGGCGTCTTGGGCCGTCGGCCGAACGGGCATCCTGCTCCGAGTTGGGGTGACGTTAACGAGCCTGGGACCAGCCGCCATAAACGCTGGCACCAGGCTCGTTAGCCCGACGGTGCTGTGAGTAGCAAGAGAACGCCGTCTGGAGACTGCGCTCGGAGGACTCCGGGTCGGTACGGGAGGTCACTCCTGGTCCGGCACGCGGCTGAGGCGTGTGCTTCGATGCGCCGGGCGTGCTACGTGGCGGGGCATGCGCGCATGGCGAAGATTCGAGAGTCAACGTCGGTCCGCTGAGCTGGGCGGTCTGCGCTTCCTGATCGTCCATAGGTGGATGTTCGCCAGGGAGGAGAAGACACTGGGACAAGCCTCTCCGCGGCCGCGACGGCTGTCGGCTACTCCCGATCCCAACTCACGCCAAGGCACAGTACCGCAGCACGTCGCCGTCATCCTGGATGGCAACCGACGCTGGGCGATTCAGCGTGCGCGTCCAGTCGCCGATGCGTATGTCCAAGGGGCTTTGCGCGTGCAGGAACTCGTGGCTTGGTGTGACGAGGCGCGCGTACGGTTCGTGACGGTCTGGGCACTGTCCCGCGACAACCTGAACCGGCCCCCGCAATCCCTCGACAAGATCCTGTCAGCGATCACCACCGGACTAGCGACGATGGCGCGCGCGGGGCGCTGGCGTATCCGGCTCATCGGGGCCTGGCGCCAGCTGCCCGCGGCCCCGGCGACGGCGGTGACCGAAACCTCACGCCTGCACGACCGGATCATGGAAGCCTTCCTCGCACTCACCGAGAAGTGCGAGGCCCGAGGCGAACCACTGGCCCGCTGGGCACAGTTCATGCGCGGAGCAGTCATCGGCAACATCACGTTCCATGCCCGGATCGCCCGCTACCGGTGGCCTCCGGACGGGCTCCCCGTCCTGACGCGCCTCCCGCGCGTGGACAGGGGTATGACGCCCGTCCCAGACCCGATCCAATGGTGGTGGCACGAGGCCGCCCTCCCGATAACAACGGGACCGGGCAACCCGACCCGGTAGCCCGACTGGCGCTTCGGGAGCCCACGCCGTCTCGACGGCGCCGCCGGAGTCAGCTGCCCACTGCCGGGGCCCCATGCGGGGGTGACGCGAACAAGCCTGGTCCGCGTCAGCGCAGCAGCGACGAGCGCGGGGAGGTGGCGAGCCAGCGCTCGTAGTCGGCCCCGGGCTCCTACGCTCGCTTGTGGCGGCTGGTGACACGTGCGTTAACGGCCCGTCAGCCGAGCTGCCCTGCCGAGCCTCACGACGGCGGGTCTGCTGCAGGTTTGGGTGACAGGTTCAGTCACGCGGCCTGGAGGGCCGGTGTGGTCATGACGGTCTCGAATTCGACGGGGGTGAGTCGGCC
>NZ_JBSFHY010000075.1:0-21834 GCF_053597295.1 Streptomyces sp. NPDC001450 | reverse complement strand
TCGGCCGGGTTGTTCCCACCCGCACCACCCGTGCGGATTTCATCGTCGGGTGCGGGTGGCCCCTGTGGGGCGTCCTCGCCGTCGGCGGCCAGCGGGGGACTTCCGGAAGAACGTCGGCAAGCCGCGGCCGGTTCGGCCGTCGCCGGCGCGGCCCGCCTCCTTCCGCCCCTCACACGCCCCATTGGTCTTGTTGCGGCTGTAGGAGCGGTGCGGCTCAGCGGACACCCAGGAGCCACCCAAAGCGGGGGCGTCATCGGGGGGCGTCCCCGCCGCACCCGGCTAACCCTGATCGGTCCGCGAAGGACTTCGAAGGACCTCCCTCAAGGTCCTTCGCGGCTCTGACCTGCGGTTTCGAAGGGCTCGAAGGACCCGAAGGACTTTTTTCGGGGTAGAGCTCTTAATACGAGGACACGTCTCTGACCTGCGCATACGTAAATCCGGGTTCATCTTCATGTGCGTTACCCTCTCTAAGGTCCTTCGGGTCCTTCGCAGGTCCTACGAACCGCAGGTCAGAAGGGGTGAAGGACCTTGCCTCAGTCCCTCGCAGGTTCTTCGCAAGGCCCTTCGCACAACAGCAGCATCATCGGTTCCACGGCGGTCCCTGGCCTTCCCGACGAAGGGCTCCCCAAGGTCCTTCGAAGGTCCTTCGCACCAGTTCTGACCTGCTGTGATGCGTTGAATCTTGCTAGATAATCCGCCGCTCTCCCGAGGGTGCTCAGCTCCAGCCCTCCAGGTTCGCGCGGAACATGGCCTCAAGGTCCTTCGCAGGTCCTACGAACCGCAGGTCAGAGCAGGTGCGGGCCCTTCGCGGAGCAGCCTCTCGAAGGGCCCCGGCGCTACCGCGGGTCGCCGACGGCCGCAGCAGTCTCCCCCGCGAGTTGAGAGGCCGGCCGGAAGTCGCCGAGTTCGATCGCGAGCAGCGCGCGTACGAAGGCGGACAGCTCGATGGATCCGCGCCGGACTTCGAAGCACCGGTACACGTTGCCGGAAGAGAACCGCGCGTGATGCTTGCAGCCCTCCTGAAGGCAGTGGCCCTCGGCGGCGAGAGCGACCTGCTTGAAGGCGGTCTCCTTGGGCTCGGTCGTCTGGGCGTCGCAGCCGAGGTGGTCCAGGGTGATCCGGTAGTGGGCGGTGGTCTCCTCGATGGTCAGCCGCCCGCCTCCGGGCGTGATGTAGCGGCCAGGGCTGACGGGGCCGTACGGGTGCAGGAGCGGCAGCCCGGTCTCCGTCGCGTGCAGCACGGGGAGCCCGTCGTATTCGACGTACGGGCCTGCGGCGCCTCGGTGAGTGGTCATGGTCCCCCCTTGTCTGGACTGGCGCCAGGCTACGGCCCAGGCACGCCGAAGGGGCGGCCGGTGATCCGGCCGCCCCTCCGTCGTACTGCCTCGCTAGAACCCGTTCGACTTGACCCGCAGGCCCACGATCACCGCGCGCCGGTTCTTCGGGTGCTTCACCTTCTCGAAGCCGCGCTCCTCCAGGGCCTGACTGAAGGCCATGACGGTCATCTCCCGCAGGGAGCCGTTCTGGCACCACAGCTTGTAGTTCTGGAACAGGCTGCCGGTGACCTCACCACTGACGTACGGGTCGCGCTCGCACGGCTCGGTGTTCTCCTCCAGCCACATCGAGATCGGGTCCGATTCGGCGATGTGCTGCGCCGTCTTCGCGCGCACGGCCTCCGGCATGGCGAGGCCCTGCTGCTGCCACTCCAGGCAGCCCTGGAGCGCCCAGTTCAGCACGCCCGCCGCCTCCTGCCGCAGGATCTTCTCGGCGAGCTTCGGGATGCGGGCCTCCGGCGGCACGGTGACGTCCCACCCGATGTCGTGCAGGCGCCGGGTGATGCCGTGGCCGGCGCCCACCTTCGGCAGGTAGTTCGTCGCCAGGTGGATCTTCCCGACCGGCTTGAAGTCGAAGTACTCGCCGTGCAGGAACCGCGCCGACATCGTGTCCTGGCCGGTGAGCTGCTTCACCAGCTCGTCATCGAGCTTCTTGCCCGCGGACGTCTCGGTGGTCGACAGCATCCGCTTGCCGACCATCCGGGCGACGTCGTTGGGGATGCCGTCCTCCTTCTTCGCCAGCAGTGTCGTACGCGGCACCGCCTGGGCGTAGTCGCCGAGCAGGCCCATGACGACGTCGATGAACACGCTCTTGCCGTTCATGCCGGTGCCGTGGTGGACGAACATCACCTGTTCGTCGGTGCTGCCGGTGAGGGTGTAGCCCACGACCCGCCGCAGGTACGCCTGACGCTCCTTGTCGGGCATGACCGAGTCCAGGAACTGGAGCCACATCGGGCATTCGGCGTGAGGGTCGAAGCGCACCGGCGACTGCTGCATGAGGTACAGCTCGGGGTCGTGCGGCATCAGGGTGCCGGTCCGCAGGTCGATGATCCCGTTCTTCACGTTCACCAGCTGCTCGTGCTGGTCGAAGTCGCCCATCTCGCCGAACAGGTCCGGCTCGGCCTCAGCGACGTCGCGCATCGCGGCGAGTCGCCCGCGATGACGGGACTTCGACACCCACTCCATGAACAAGTCGCGCTCGGACTTCTTGCCGTCGCCGTCTGCTGGCCGCACCGCGCTGTACTCGAACGCCTCAGTGTTCGGCAGGGCCTTGATGGTGTGCACGACCCGCTTCCACAGCAGCGACTTGGCGCCCTTCAACACCCACCGACCGCCCTCGTAGACGGCCCACTGCTCGGCGTCGATCAGGTATCGCAGCTCGCTGCCGTAGTGGTCGACCAGGCGCTCGGCGTTGCCGACGTCATCGAACGAACGACGCGGCCACTCTCGGCGAGGCGCGGAGGCCTGGGCGGGCACGCTGGCCTCGGGGAGAGTCGTCATGCCGCACCCCCGATCAGCGGGCGACGCAAGCGGGCGTGACGGGGTACGACGGTCCTGCATTCGAGGCCACTCCTCGGGTGCCGGGCCCCGGGGCGGTGGTGCGCCTGCGGGGCCGTGATCACGGTCGAGGCGTGGTGTACGTGGCGCGGACCCTTAGTGTCCTGGGGTGCGATCCGCATCAGGCGGCACCGCCGATCCGGCGAGCGGGAACGGTCGCCATCCGGCGCGGACGCGCGAGGCCGGCGGTCATGCCGGACCGGATCGTCTTCTCAATCTCGTGCGGGGTGTCGACGCCGAGGCCGCACGCCTGCGCGGCCTCCGTCAGGTGCTCCTCGGTGACGGCCTGGTCCAAGAGCCCGGACGCCACCAGCTGGCCCGCGCGGTACGCCGCCAGGTTCAGCCGGTTGTTCCGCCCGCCAGCCTGCTTCATCGCCGCCAGCTCGTCGCACTCCGACCGCAGGATGCCCGCGGCCCACCGCTGCTCGCGCGTGCCCTGCTGGGTTAGCTCCCGCAGTCGGGCGACCACATTGGCTCGGCGCGGCGCTCCCCCTGCTTTGGGTGGCTCGGGTGTGGCCGTGATCAGGGTCAGCAGCCACTCTGGCAGTTCCGCCGGTTCGGCGATGCTTCCCTCGAGGACGTACGCGGAGCCGTCGACCACCGAGCCGATGCCGACGACGTAGCCGCCGGCCGCCCGGGTGTCGAGGCAGAAGCCCAGAGTGCGCGCCGTGTTCCGGATCGGGACTCCGGCCGGGGCCCGGTAGATCAGGTGACGGCCGCCGCTCGGAGTCCTTACGGTCATGGTCGGGGTGATCCGGGCGCCGGGCGTCCGAGCCGCGAGCGCGTCCAGCATCGTCATGCCGTCGACGATCTCAGGGGAACCGGACACCTCCCCGTCGTGCGGCATGTCGAGGTCGAGGGCGACCAGACCCGAGGGACCGCACGCGACGCCGATGTTGAACGGCGCCCGGCCCCAGGTCCGCTCGATGACCTCGGGGTCGAGGGTTGCCCGCTCCTCCCAGTTGCTCCAGCGAGGCTCCTTGGAGCCGACCAGCAGTGGGTGGACGTGCATCCCGAGCCGGGCGTACCGGTGGGCGGAAGTCAGGAGTGTTGCCCGAAGCATCCGGGTTACAGCCGTGTTGTTCCCCCGGCCTTGTGGCACGGAGCGGGACTCGTCTCGTACTCTCATGGCAGAGCGGACCTCCATAAGCAGTCGCTCGAACTTCGCCGGGACTCCCATCCCGGCCTTGCAGTGCCGAGGCGCCCTGGCCGGGGCGCCTTCGGTGTTTCTGGGGCCCAATCCTGCCCCTTGATCACTTGATAGAGGGACTCGGATTCCCGGTGTGCCGTGCTACGGGGTGCCGGAGCACTGCAGAGCCCGTAGGACGGGATTGAGGTCACCGGTGTAGGTGACGTGAGGTTCATCTGGTCCGGGAGGCTCGAACCTGGCGGCGTGTCGCCGCAGGTCCTCTTCGCTGAACCACATCGCACTCGGGTCGTCGTACGTCTGCCGGTTGCGCTCCTTGATCCGTTCCCACCTCTCTTCGTGGGTGGCGGGCAGGTGCACCAGCGTCACGGCGGCCCCGGCCTCTTCGCCGATGGCCCGCCACAGCTTGCGCTCTGCAGCAGTCCAGAAGCCGTGATCCACGACGACGTCGTGGCCGGAGTGCAGCGCGCTCCGGACCTCTGCCGCGATCTCTTCGAGGATCGGCTGTTCGCGGACCCGGTACTCGCCCCTCGGGAAGTCGCGCCCGTAGTGCCCGTGGACCTCAAAGACGCGTTCGTCGGGGCTGAAGCGCAGGAAGCCGCGGGATTCCAGTGCGCGTGCGATCGTCGTCTTCCTCGACCCCTGGAGGCCGGCCATCAGGACAAGCCGGGCCGGGCCGGGCCGTCCTGCAAGTGTTCGCATGACGCGCGTGATCTCTGTCTTTCCATCCGGGGGCAGAGTGCCCAGGTGCTGAGCCCGGAGCAGGGAACCCAGGCGGTTCTCGGCGACGTGGACGAGGGCGTCGTCTAGGGGCGGCGAGGTCATCGGGTGACCTCTTCCTTGGTCCAACGGCGGCCAGGTCCTCCCACGTCAACGCCGTACTCGATTGTGGCGCCGCTGCTGTCCACGACCCGAACGGTAAGCACGATGACGGCGGCCTGTGTGTCCTCGGGGATCTCAAGGGGTGCCGCGTCGGCCGGGGTAGTGATCCGCGCCCACATCGAGCTGAAACGCCGAGCGACAGGACGCCCGGTGTGCCGCGTGATCAGGTCGATGGACGTGCCGCCGCTCAGCCGCTTACCCATAAGCAGCTCGGGCAGCTCCTCGGCGAGGTGCGCAGGAATCCACGAGGTCGAGTGAGAGATCACGGCACCGGTGTGCTCATCGCGGTAGGTGCGTGAGCGTCGGAGCACCGGCTCACCTGGGCTGATGCCGAGTGCCTCGGCGACGTCTTCCGGCGCGGAGACGATCCCTGCCATGTGGGAGTCGGAACGTTCGCCAGCTCGCCAAGAGGAGCCGGTCAGCTTGCTGCGTTCCTCGCGCTCGGCGGCCGTGGCCAGCGTGGCGCGCTCCCGTACGACCGTTCCGTGACCACGGGAGGACGTGACCAGGCCCTCCGCCTCCAGGGCCTTGTACGCCGCGTGGACGGTCGTCTTCGAGCCCTTCCCCTGAAGGGCCAGCTCTTCAATCTTGGGCAGGCGGTCGCCGGGCGCGTACTCGCCGCTGCTGATCTTCGCGGCGATCGCGTCGGCGAGGTCTCTCCACTTCGGTGGCATGTCCGGTGATCTCCTCCGTCTCGACGGCACCAGTGAACCACAGTCCCGGGATTGATTCACAGAGGCGCACACTCCCAGGATTATCGCAGCAAGAGTGATTGACATGCGTTCGCAATCCTGGGAATGTCATGGCGAAGGCAACGCCGAGTGAGGACACCTCGCAAAGCGTGACGGCACAGCCATGCCTAAACCGCCACAACCGGGCCTAAAACAGCGCGACCCCCCGGGAGATCTGCCAGGACCACCGGGGAGCCGCAGGGGCCGTTCCATCGAGAGGAGCACGACCCACATGAACATCATCGTCGCAGGTCAGCGCATCGTTACCGGCTCCGAGTTCCTGGAGGTCGCCGCCGGTTTCTGTTCCGAGACCGAGCCGCTCGACCTCACCGAGGAATTCATCGCCGGCGGACTCGCCAGCCGGGACGCGCTGGACTCCTTCCTCGCCGACTTCCGGGTCGAGAACGACACCGACCGCGAGGACGCCGCGTACTACCAGAGCCTGCTCCGCCGGATGCCGCGCGAGCTGCGCACCCACAAGACCACCGCCCCCGCCGTGTCCGACGTCGTCGCCGAGCTGGAGGCCGCCGACGACGCCCTCGACTACGAGGCCGACGACATCACCGCCGACTGGACCGCCGCCGACTTCGACTCGTACGAGGTCCTCGTCACCGCAGGCTCCCCCGAGCCCGCCGCCGCCGTCGCCCGCGCCCGTCGCCCCCGCGCCGAGCGCCGCGAGGTCCGCGCCGCGCTCCGGGTCATCCGCAACGAGAGCACGGCGGAGGTAGCGGCATGAAGCGCGCCCTCGCCCACACCGCCCTGTTCGTGCTGACCGTGCTGGAGATGGCCCTCGGCGTGATCGCCGGGATGGCCGCTCTGGTCAGCGTCGTCACCGAGATGGTGGCCCGCGCGACGGCCGCCGGCGGCGACAGCTTCGCCCGGCGCTGCCGCGTCAGCCCTGTCTCCCCCCGACTCCGCACCGAGATGGCGAACGTCCTGTCCGGGATCGCGAGCCCGGCCGCTGGAGGTACCCGATGAGCTACCGCGAGGAGCGCCGCGCCGACGAGGCGGCCAAGGCAGAGCAGGCCCGGAAGAACGCCGAGGTCCGTGCGGAGCAGGCCCGTGAGGACCGCCGCCTGGAGCTGGAGGCCAAGCGCGAGGAGAAGCGTCTCGCCGCCGAGCAGAAGCGGCAGGACGACGAGGCCAAGGCCGAGCGGGCCAGGAAGGACGCTGAGGCCAAGCGCCGCCAGGAGCAGGCGGACAAGCGGGCCCGGCAGCAGGAGAAGGAGCGGGCGAAGGCCGCCCGCCGGGCCAAGGTCGGCAAGTTCACCCGCTGGTTCAACCAGAACCCGGTCACCGCGTTCGTCGGGTTCGTGATGGTCTGCTCGATCGTCCCGGCGGTCATCTCCCAGGTGGGCGCGCTGTCCGACGCTGGGGTGTTCGTCCTCCTGGCCGCGCTGCTCTCGGCGATGCTGGAGGGCACGGCCTGGGCCCTGACCTTCATGGGCAAGCAGGCCGAGGACGCCGGAAGGCCGGCGGGGAAGTACCGGGTCGCCACCTGGGTCACCGCGTTCCTCGCGGCCGCTGTGAACTACTGGCACTGGTCCGAGGCCCTGCCGAACCAGACCTGGGTCGCCGTGGTGTTCGCCGCGTCCTCCCTGATCGCGATCTACCTGTGGGACATGAAGACCCACGGGTCGCACGGCAAGACCAAGGAGGAGCGCCGCCGGGAGAAGGCCCGCGAGAAGCACCTCGCCGATCGGCGCAAGCACCACAAGGACATCGCCGCCGAGGCTGACCGGCTGCTGTCCGCCCTGCCCTTCGACTCCATCACCGAGGAAGAGGCGTTCGCGACCGCGTGGCGGATCAAGAAGGGCGCCGAGCCGGGCCTGTCCGCCGAGGTCTACGCGGACGCCACCAACGCCCGGGTCGCTCTCGGGGCCGCCTTCGAACTGGGTGAGCACGTCCGCCCGGAGCTGGTCCGCGCGGGCATGCTCGCCAGCCTCTACAACCCGCTTCCGCACGGCCTCTCGGAGGGCATCCCGACCCTCGGTCCGGCCCTCCCGATCCCGGCCCTCCAGCGGCCCTCTGAGGGCGCTACAGCCCTTGCGGGAATTGGGATGTACGGGTCTGAGGCCGCAAGCGGAAAAGCCCGCGAGAAGGCCATTGAGAAGGCTTCTGGGAACGCTGGCGACGACGCCAGCGGGAACGGTCGCCGGGGCCGGTCGGATGAGGAGCTGGACGCGCTCCTGCCGGACGGGCTGAAGGCCGCCGCCGAGCTCGTGGCGGAGGGCAACCAGATCTCCGCTGCCGGTCTGTCGAAGAAGCTCGGCATCCGCCGGGACGACGCCCGGCGGCTGCGGGACCGGGTCGTCGCCGAGCGCAAGCTCCGGCTCATCGACAGCGACAGCAACGAAGCGGTAGGCGCCTGACCCGCCGCCCTGACTGACCGACCACTCCCCTGAAAGGCCGCGGGGCCCGGCGCCTCCCTTCCACAGTTGCCGCCGGGTCCCGCTTCTCCCGAAGGAGCACGGACAGCATGACCGAGATGCCGACCGGACCGCGTCCCGACCGTACGGACCTGGCCACCGTCACCTACGTCCACGGCGCGGGGCCGGCCACCGACGCCAGCCCCCGGACCGCCGCTCCCGCTTTGGGTGGCACGACCGAGACCACCGACCGGGCCGCAGTGGTCGAGTCGGCCCGCCGAGTCCTGGAGGGCCGGGTCAGCCCGGGCCCGGTCGACCTGGAGAAGGTTGACGACCTGGACGTCGACCTCGACGCGTTCGACGACCGCCCGCTGATCCCGGCCTGGGCCAAGAGCGCTGAGGGCTGGGCCATGTACTCGGGTGTCGTCTATCGCTCCCGGCTGCGGGCGTACCGCCGCTGGGTCCGCCGCCAGCGCACCGACCGGGGCCACGCCGCCCAGTTCAAGCGCGGCGCCCGCCGTGTGCAGGACTGGGTCATCGGGTTCGAGGGCGTCCAGACGGAGGCCTTGGCCCACCAGGCGCACATCGCCACCAAGGAAGCCCGCGCCGCCGCCCGCGCCGCCCGGTACACCCCGGCGCTGATGAAGAAGAAGAAGGAGGTCGCGGTGCGGGAGGCCGACCGCACCCAGACGGTTGCCATGCAGGCCGTCACCGCGCACAAGAAGGCCAAGGAGTACCGGCGCAAGCTGCGCACGCTGCGTGCCGGGGCCGCGTACGGCCCGCCGCTCACCGCGATCGGCGCGGGCTACCTGGAGGCCGGATGGTTCGGCGCGTCCGCCGGCGCTCTGGCCACGTTCGCGGGCGGTGCCTTCGCCGGACGCCACGTCATCACCGAGGAGACGGACTGGTCGGCAGACTGGCGCTCCCTCGGCGACGGAGACCCGATGACCGCGCCCATGCTGGACAAGGTCTTCCAGCACGCCAAGGTGATCGGCAACGACGAGACCCTGCACATCGTCCAGATGCCGATGCTGGACGCGCGCGGCGCCTGGTCCGCCGTGGTGGACCTGCCCCCGGGCATCCCCGCCAAGAAGGCGATGCGCTCCCTCACCGAGGTCGCCGGTGCCCTCGGTGTCGAGGAAGCGCAGGTCAGCCTCACCAAGAGCAAGGGCAAGGGCGCACGCGCGGGACGCCTGGAGATCTACGTCTCCAAGGACCTGCCGTTCACCGAGGCCGCCGACGCGGGCCCGCTGCTCGCCCTGGAGGCCGCCGCCAACTTCTGGGGACGGATCGCGATCGGCCCCGACGTGCGGGGCCTGCCCATCTCGATCTCCGTGGTCGAGCGCTCCGGTCTGGTCGGTGGCGAGCCCGGCGCGGGCAAGTCCGCCAGCGGCAACGTCATCCTGCTCGCCGCCGCCCTGGACCCGCGCGTCATCCTCTGGCTCGCGGACGGCAAGGGCGGTGGCGACCTGGAGCCGTTCGAGCCGCTGTGCGAGTGGTTCGAGGGCGACGCCGACCCCGAGGCGTTCTACGAGATGCTCAAGGCCGCGGTCGCCGACATGAAGGCCCGGTACGCCCTGCTCAAGAAGCTGGGAAAGCGGAAGGTCACCGAGGACCTGGCGGACAAGTACCCGCTGCTCAGGCAGAAGCTGCTGTGGGTCGACGAGCTGATGTTCTACACGACCGACGACGAGTTCGGGAAGAAGATCACCAAGCTGCTGCGCAACCTCGTCTCGCGGGGCCGGGCGGCCGGGATCATCACCTTCTGCGCCACCCAGAAGCCGGGCTCCGACGTGGTCGACACCTCGCTGCGTGACCTGCTGTCCATCCGGTGGGCTCTGCGCTGCACCACCCCCGAGGCCAGCGACACGATCCTCGGCAAGGGCGCGGCGTCGGCCGGCTACTCGGCGAAGACGATCGAGCCGGAGATGCGCGGCGCAGGTCTGCTGTGGGCCGAAGGCTCGAACCCCACCCTGGTCCGCGCCGACTACTACACGGACGACCAGGTCGAGCTGCTCCTCAAGCGGGCGTACGACCTGCGGGCCAAGGCGGGCACCCTGCCCGAGGGACCGAAGTCCCTGGCCGACAAGCTCCGGGACCAGGGCGAGGACGACGCCCAGGTCCTCGCGGTCCTGGTCGACGTCTTCAACGCCTACGACCAGGACGCGAAGACCGACGACGAGTCCGCGGCCGTCGACTGGCTCCCGGGCACGGTGCTGGTCGACGCGCTCAAGGCGGCCGGCCTCGACATCAGCCCCGAGAAGCTGGCCCGCCTGGTCGTGCGCGAGGCCGACGAGAAGAAGAAGCGCAGCTGGGAGGACAGCTCGTCCGCGCTCAACGGCTACCCGCTCACCGCAGTGCTCCGCACGGTCCAGGCGAAGTACGGCCTCACGGCCTGACGGACCCGGATCCACCCTGGACGACTGCCTGGTTTGGGCTGATACGCCCCCGGACCGGGCGGCCGTCGACCTGGACGGCACCCCCCTCGACCTGGACGCGCCCCGTCCAGGTTGAGTCGGGCAGCGTCCAGGATGCTCACCCCCGCTGACCTGCATCAACGCAATCCCGGTCCGGGTTGGATCCAGGTCGAAGAGCTACCCAAACCCTGACAAAGCCAACAGGACGGAGGGCGACCGCGATGGACACGAAGCCGGACCTGAAGCTGGTCGGCATGGCGTACGTCGACGGCCAGGAGCTGGTGTGCGGCGAGTGCGGCAACGGCTTCTCGCTGGAGGTCCACAAGCACGGCTTCCGGGAGGTCTCCCCGGCCTGGATCTCCTGCCTGTCCTGCGGGAAGGGCGAGGACTCCCGGGTCGTCACCAACGGGCTGGTCGACGCTGTCCTCGCCGGATGGCTGGAGCGGCAGAAGGACGCGGACCGCGACATCTTCACCGCCGAGTGGCGCGGCATCGTGATGACCGGCGAGCTCTACCCGACGTTCGACTTCCACCAGGCCGTCGGCGCCGCGAAGGCGGTGCACGAGTACGCCGCGCCGGAGGTCAAGCGGTGGTGGCGCTCGAAGAAGAAGGCGGCCAAGGCGCAGGTGAAGGAGAAGGCCGGCGCGGTCACCGGCGCCGCCAAGGGCAAGGCGAAGGAGACCGCCGACGCCGCGCGGGAGAAGGCCGGTGAGGCCGTGAGCGCGGCGAAGGCCACAGCGCTCACCACGGCCTGGACGCTGCAGACCGGCGGGGCCGGGCCGACCACGAGCGCGAAGCCGAAGCGCCGGCGTTGCACGGTCAAGGGCTGCCGAGGTGGCATGGTCACCATCTCGACCCGGGTCCACTCCGCCACGGGCAAGACCCGCGAGGTCAAGATCCCGTGCGGTGTCTGCCACCGCAGCAGCACCTGACCGACCGGGCGCCGGAAGAAATTTCCGGGTGCTGACCAGCACAGACGCGCCTTATGCAGACTCTGAGTCTGCGAACCTCTGGACATGCAGACTTGGAGTCTGCATCCTTAAATACCGCAAGCGAGAAAGCAAGCGAAAACGACACAGTTTTGAGGAGCAGACACGTGACGAAGAAGTCCCTGCCGGACGTGAAGACGGTCAGCGCCCCCGAGGTCGCCGAGATCCTGCGCGAGGCCGAGTCCCTCGCCGCCGAACTCGCGACCCCGACGAACGACATCGACACCCGTAAGGACCAGTACCAGCGCCTCATCACCCTCGGGCAGTGGCTGGTCGCGGCGGGCACCGACCTGCACGCCACCATCCGCGACTGACTCCTGAACGCGAGCAAAACCGCCAGCCAAAAAGCCAGCGAAACAGCAGACAGGAGACCACCGTGCCGAACGCTCTGACCAGGTTCTTCATGGGCCTCATGGGCAAGTTCTGGGCCTACGACTCCGCCGAGGACGTCCGCGAGGTCATCGCGAAGCGCTCCTTTGACACCCTCGCCGAGCGGGCCCGCACGCACACCGAGGGCGCGGCCGGCCTGACCGACTCGTTCGCCTTCCAGCCCGGCCTGATCGACCTGCACGACGAGCTGCACGACACCTGGCACTACCTGGTCGCCCTCAAGGCGCGGGCCCGCGAGATGGGCTACGGCGTGCTCGCCGAGCACCTGGATGCCGCCGCCGAGTCGACCCGCGACACGCTCGTGCACGTCGCCACGGCCGCCGAGGTCACCGTCCCCGCCCCCGAGGCTCCGCTGACCAGGTAGACACGCCTCGGGGCGGTCGTCACCCGGCCAAGGATCGCCGACCGCCCCGGGCCCCTGTCCCGCTCCGAACGGCAGCGGGGGGAAGCCCCATCGTCCCTCAACCGACCGAAACGGAGCCCCATATGAGCCCCCGACCCGACGCCGAGACCCGCGCCGACGCCATCAAGCGGTTCCAGGACCTCAAGCAGGCCCGGGACAAGGCGCACGAGGCGGCAGAGCAGGCCAAGCAGACCGCCGACGAAGTGATGTGGCAGAGCATCGCCGCCGAGCTGGACGCGGGTAACGCGCTCCAGGCCGATGTCGTGGAGGCCACCGGCTTCTCCCGCGACCACGTCCTGCGCCGCACCAAGAAGTACCGCAAGCACACCTGACCGACCGGCCCCCGGGTCCACCGCCCGGGGGCCGGCCGTCTCCCCCAAGCCAGAAAGCCGAGGTCGCCACCGTGAACACCAACAGCCGTCCGCTCAGCGAGTCGGAGGCCGAAGCCGAAGCCCGCCGGATCATCGAGGGGCTGTGGAAGGCGGAGCCCGTCGCCACGTCGACGTCGTTCCGCGACGCCACGCCGAACCCGCCGTACGGCACCACGCCCCCGGTTCACCAGGACGACCGCCGGATCGTGCCCGCGTGGGCGGCCGGGGTCGCCGTGGCCTCCATCGGCGTCGGCGCCGGCATCACCGGCATCGGGTGCGGCGTCTGGCTCGTCTGCCAGGGATTCGCCGCCGTGACCCTGACCAGCGTCCTGTTCGTCACGCTCCCCATCGCGGCCGTGGCCGCCCTGGTCGTCGCCGTCGGCTCGGTCGTGCGATCCGTAAAGGCCGCGCACACCGAGACCCACCACCACTACTCCGGACCCGTCCGGCAGGAGAACACGCACGTCACGAACTACAGCAAGTGGTTCAGCCGGTCCAACACCACCGTCAACCACTGAGGAGCAGGTCATGCCGCTGCCCTGGATGAGCCGCCAAGACCGCAACCGGTGGAAGGCCGCGCAGAACGTCGGCCAGCTCGGCGGGCTGATGGCCCTCTGGCTGGAGGGCATCATCGAGTCCCGCCCCGGCTACCAGCCCCGCTTCGGCCCCGACGAGGAGACCGCGCACCTGGTGCCTTCCCTCGCCGCGCTGTGCCGGGCCGGGTTCGTCACCACTGGCTCCCAGCCCGGATTCGCCGGAACCGGCGCGGACGGCCTGTGGTGGGAGCAGCGGGCCGCGGTCGAGGGCCTCGTTGCCGACCCGGAGCTGCTGCGCCGCCTGGACGACGCCGCCACTAACGCCGGGATGCTGGTCCGCGTCAGCAACCACTGGCGCGGCGAAGACCGGGAACCGATCACCGTGACGACCCGCGACGGCGAGCCGGTCACCAGCTTCGGCGGCCGAGTCAGCCGAGCGGACCTGGCCGCCATGTGGCGGGGCCTGAACCACCAGCTCTACCGCGAGGTCGCCACCGGCACCTACCTGACGATCGTGGCGCCGGAGTACGGCCTCGACAGCGAGCGGCTGTGGGCCGTCCTCGACTTCATCAGTGGCCGCCGCCGGGTGGACCGGAACAGTCCGTGGGCGACCCGAACCCGGCCGATCGGCGAAGCCCGCGACTGACCGCCCCCCGGCGAACGGCTCTGGGTCGTCCACGACCACCTCACCGGCCTGCGCCGTGAGGACCCTGCCAACCCGTGGACCACCACCGTCAACCACTGACCGTGTCGTGATTGGAGAGTACGGATGACCCGCAAGCACGCCATCGTCGACGCCGAACCGCACATGGTCGTCAGCCACGGCGCCGACTTCTTCGGCCAGGACCGCCACCGGCTCAAGACGCTGGCCTCCCTCGCCGGGTACGCCGAGGGCTGCCTGTCGCGTGACGAGCGAGGCCCACTCGTGCTCCTGCTGACGAACCCGGAGGAGGGCGGGGCCATGTCGCCCTCGCAGGCCGGTGAGATTGCCCAGCTCCTGCTGAAGCTCGCCCGCCACCGGTTCGTGAAGGCCGGTGCCGCCGGCCACGCCCGCGCCCTGGCCGACGCAGCCGCCCGTGCCGCGGACGCAGGCGAACCCTGGGAGTGGCACCGCGACTCCTGACGACCCGCGCCCGGCAACGTTCTCGCACCGCATGCCCGCCCTCCCCCGCTTTGGGTGGCAACGAGAGCCCCGCCGAGCTGCAGCGCTCAGGGGGCTCTCGCTGTACGGCGGGGCGTGTGACGGGCGGAAGGACGGCGGTCGCGCCCGGTGCCGTCCGGGAGGCCGGCCACGGCCGAGCGGGCGGCACCGGTGAACGCGCGACCGCACAGACGGAGAGCCGGAACGCCGGGCGCGGACGCGCCCGTCCGCTTTATCTCCCCACTGGAGGCCGCCGACGAAGCCCATCGCGTCCACTCGGCGAGGCGCACGTCACGCTGGAGGCGCACTGAGAGGGCGGAAGACCCCGCCGGGCCGAGAGAAGTTTTAGGGGCCTGACCAGCACCCCAGCAGAAAACGCAGACTCGGAGTCTGCGAACCCCTAGACATGCAGACTCGAAGTCTGCATCCTCTAATTATCGCAAGCGAAAAAGCCAGCGAAAGCGACAGCGGGAAACCGCCGAAGGAGTCCAGCACCCATGACCGCAGCCGCAGTCTTCGCCGCCGTGTTCGTCGCGCTGTACGTCGCCCACTCGGTTGGTGACCACTGGGTCCAGACCTCCCACCAGGCCGCGGAGAAGGGCCGTCCCGGCTGGGCCGGACGGCTCGCCGACGCCCGCCACGTCCTCGGGCTGACCATCACCAAGGCCATCGCCCTCGCCGCGGTGGTCCTGGTCCTCGACATCCCCGTCACCGTCACCGGCCTGGTGGCAGGCCTCGGCGTCGATGCGGTGACCCACTGGTGGGCCGACCGCCGCACCACCCTCGCCTGGCTCGCCAAGGTCACCGGCAAGACCGAGTTCCTCAGCCTCGGGACGCCCGCCCACCCGGCACACCCGGTGACCGTCGACGGCGGGTACGCGCCGACGCTCGGCACGGGTGCGTACGCCCTGGACCAGAGCTTCCACCACCTGTTCCTCGGCGTCGCCGCGCTCCTCATCTCAGCCCTGTAGCAGGCCAGACAAGACCAATCCAGCTAGATAACCCGCCTCTCACCGCGGAAGGACCCCAGTGGACCGCACCCCGAAGCTGACCCTCGACCAGGAACTGCAGGCGGCCGTCGCCATCGTCCGAGTCGGCCTCGACCGGATCCGTGACGCCGCCACCCGCACCGAGGCGGTCGGCCCGCACGCCGCCGCCCTCCAGGCCCTGTACGACCCGGCCAAGCCGGACACCGGCGTCCTGGGGGCCGTCGCCGACGTCATCGGCACCATCACGGTGTCGCTGACCGAGGTCGACCACGACGACATCGACACCGTCACCGAGCTGCTCGACGAAGCCCAGGGCTTCGCCCAGGACAGCACCGGCGACCGCATCCGCCACGTCCTCGACCTCCTGGCGCCGCTGCTGCAGCGGTGCGAGGAGTGCGGCCAGCAGAAGCCGGACGTGGAGGTCATCCCCGACCCGTTCTCCACCGCGCTCTACCCGGACGAGCCCGACCACCGGCAGATCCCGCTCTGCCCGCCGTGCGCCACCAAGCGCTTCGAGGACAGCTGACCTCGAACCGGCCCGGCCCATCACCGAGACACGACAGGATGAAGCCCGGGGCCGCTCCAATCGGCCCCGGGCTTCGCCCATGAAGGGAACCAGATGACCACCCCGACCGCCGACTCGCCCGCACGGATCCGCAGGATCTACGACAGCCACGCCGGGCTCTACGCCCCGAGCGTCGTCACCGAGGCCGCGGCCCTGCTGGACGCCTACCTCGCCACCGCCGAGCAGCACGGCCTTGACCGCAAGGCCGCCGACGATGAGGGCTGGCTCGCCCTCGCCGCCGCCGAGGCGGTCTCCCAGAAGTACCGCCGCCCGAAGACCGAGCGGACCTCCGCCGAGCTGAACAAGCTGTCCACCGCGCTGACCGAGGCGCTGACCGCCGAGGGCCTGGAGGTCGTGCCCACCCCGGTCCGTATGGGCGTTGGCGTCGCACCGGTTCCCGGCGGTCCCACCTGGGGGATGGCCAGGGGCCTGGCGGTCGCGCTGTACTCGGACAGCGGGTGGGAGCTGATGCTCAACGCCACCCGCACGACGTCCCATTCGATCTGCGCCCCGGTGACGGAGGCCGGAGCCGCCGAGGTCGCCCAGCTCGTGCACGGCGTGCTGCGCGGCGACGTGACCGACCCCTTCCGCCGCAACCGCTGAGCCGCGCGTAGGACACTCGATGCACCGACCCGAAGGGAGAGCGCAGTGAGCGCCCAACCCGAACACCCGGCAGACAGCCGGGTCCCCGCGATCCCGCACACCATCAACGCCATCGGCGACGCCCTGAGCGGCGAGCAGCGCGCCCGCTTCTACGGCGAGGTCCTGGCCGCCGAGGAGGACGACGTCCCCGGCGTCATGCGCCGCTGGTGGAAGGCCGCCATGCTCGACCGGGCCCGGGGCGCCGGCACCAGCCGGGCCAACGCCGCCGACGGCCGCCGCCTGGTCGCGGTCGAGGACCTCCTGGAACAGGTGGAAAGGCAGGCCGGATGACCGACCAGCCACGGCGCGGCTGGACCGTATGGACCGAGGAAATCCCGGCGAGCGTCATGCTGGATATGCCTCCCGATCTCTCCAAAAAGGTCCTCAACTTCCTGCTCGCTCTGGGAATTGAGGCGGGTGCCGCTGTCGACGCGGACCGCGAACCGCCCGGCGATCCGATGGACGACCTCGGAGTCCGGTATTCGCTGGAGGTCGCAGGAGAGCCGGTCATCATCGAATACGCCGTAATCCGCGAGGCACGGCAGATCAGAATTCCGGTACTGGTCTGGTTCCACTGACCGACAGACGAAGAGACCCCGGCAGGGTAAGTGCCGGGGTCTCTTCGCGTCTCAGCGTAGAGGCTGGCCGCCGCGCAGGCAGCCCCGCACGCACCCGGGCCAGCATTCCCGCAAGCGGAAACGCCAGCCGGAACCCTGGCCCCGGTGCCACGGCGGCCGTGCCCGCCCCGCGGACCGCCGAGGCAAGTCGTTGCCCGCCAGACGGGAGCGGACCGACCCCGGCACGTTGAGCGTCCAAGGTCAGTGGCATGGTGCTGTACACCGTCGGTCTGTTGGTCACCTGGTTGTCTGTGGGTTGTGTGGTGACCCTGTTGGCCTCCCTCCGGTTCATGATCGAAAAGAGGGGGAGGACAAAGGGGGTTCCCCTCGCGGGGAACCCCGGCAGGCGGGGTGAGAAGCACAAGCACAGCACGGGGAGGGGCGGCCGGTGGCCTGGGTGACGCCGATCGAGGAGGACGAGCAGGTCGAATACCGGCTCAAGCAGCAGGCCGGATGCGACGTGGTCGAGTCCGACGGCGAACAGACCGTCGTCCTGGACGACGGCAAGGGCCAGGCCGTCGAGTACCGGCTGCGCCCCGAGGGCGGGTCCGCTCTGGTCTGGATGGGCAGCGGCCTGGAGGCCGTCGGGCTTGTGGAGGGAGCCGGGCTGGACGAGGAGGGCAAGCGGGCCGCCCGTCTCCTGATGGCCGGCTGCCACCCTGAGACCGGCGCCCGCCTGATCAAGTCCCGCACCTCCGTGCGCGCACACGAAAAGGCTCAGCTGACCACCGCCCGGCTTATCGAGGCCATCGAAAAGGCCGCCGAGGAGAAGGGCGTTGAGCCGGGCGCACTGTTCGAGGGGAAGCCGAAGCAGAAGCGCGTATTCGAGCAGCAGCAGCGCAACGTTTACCGCTTCGGTGATATGCACCGGATGCAGGTGACCACCCTTCACAAACTCGCGCGTGCCGCAGGGATTTCCCTGGACGACGTCTATGGCGAAACGGAACTCGCCACGGCACGGGAGAACAAAGACCTCCGTGTCGACGATCGTGTCCGGGGCTGGGACGTGGTCCTCGACCTCCCCAAGTCCGACAGCGTGGTGCAGGCGCTGATGGACCTGCTCCCGGCGGAGAAGCTGCGCGAGCTGGTCCACCAGGCCAAGGACGACACCTTCCGGCAGATGGAGCGGTGGGCCGGGTACGCGGTCGGCAGCAAGGACGGCGAACCGGTCCGGCTCGCCACCGGGGGACTGCTCGCCTGGAGTGTCGAGCACCAGAGCGCCCGCCCGATCCGGGCGGGAGAGCCCGGCGACCCTCACCTGCACCTGCACGTCAACGTCGCGAACATGGCGCTGTGCGAGGACGGCAAGTGGCGGTCGATCGCCAACAGCGGGAAGGACCTGCACCTGCACGCGTCGGCCGCCGACGCCTACTTCAAGGCCCGCGTCCGCGCGCTCACGTATGAGCACTTCGGCATACGGCGCGTGCGCAACGAGCGCACCGGCGCCTGGGAAATCGTCGGCATCCCCGAGCAGGTGCGGGACCACTTCTCCCGCCGGGCCGCGCTCGTTGACGAGAAGGCCGGCGCCGACGCCAGCCGCCAGGAGAAGCAGGCCGTCTCCATGGCGACCAAGCGCGACAAGCTCGACGTCGACGCGACCACGATGCGCGAGAGCTGGAGGCAGCGCGCCGAACAGGTCGTTGACGACGTTGACGCGATGGTGGCCGCGGCTGCCCCCGGTCCGCCCGGCCCGGACGGCGGCGCCGGTGTCGGCGGGCCCGGCGCCGGCCCGCGCATCCCGCCGCCCGGCGACATCGCGGCCGTCGTGTTCGACCCCAAGGAGGGACTGACCGCGAACGACAAGACGTTCAGCCGCGCGCAGCTCCTGGCCGCCGTGGCGAACGCGCTGGAGTTCGGGATCGACGCCGCCCCGGACAGCCTGGAGAGGCTGTGCGACGACGTCCTGGCGGTCGAGGGCTATGCGGTGCGCGTGCCCACCATCGGGTCCACCGTCATGTCGTCCATCGACCGCTACACCACCCAGGACATCCTCGACGCCGAGGAGAGCGTCCGCCGCCAGGCGCTGCAACGGTTCGAGGGCGGTGCCGTGCAGCTCACCGGCGACCAGGCCGCGGCCGCCATCGACGTCTTCCAGGTCGCCGCCGGGTTCGAGCTGTCCGAGGAGCAGTGCGCCGCGGTGACCCGGGTACTGACCGCCGGGCACGGCATCGACGCCATCGTCGGCGTCGCGGGCGCGGGCAAGTCGACGCTGATGGAGGCGTGCCGGATCGGCTGGGACGCCACCGGCGCCACGTACGCCGGCGCGACCCTCGCCGCGGTCGCCGCGAAGAACCTGACCGACGCCTCCGGCATCCCCGCCCGGACCGTGGCCGCCTGGCTCGGCGAGATCGAGAACGGCAACGGGCTGCGCGGCGTCGACGTCCTGGTCGTGGACGAAGCGACGATGGTGGATGACCGCGCGGCGGCCGTGCTGATGACCGAGGCCGCGCGCACCGGCACGAAGGTCGTCGGCATCGGCGACCACCTGCAGCTGCAGGCGATCGGCCCCGGCGGCTGGTTCCGCGAGGTCCACCGCCTGGTCCACGGGCTCACCCTCACCGAGAACCGCCGCCAGGAGGACGCCGCCGAACGGGCCGCGCTGGACGTCTGGCGCACCGGAGACCACGAACTGGCGCTGCGGATGCTCGCCGAGGGCGGGCGCGTGCACCCCGCCGAGACCGCCGAGGAAGCCCGCTCCCAGATCCTCATGGCGTGGGACGAACTGCGCCTGCAGGAGTGGGCCGACCCGCACGACCTCATCGCCAACATGGTGGTGCTCGCCGCCCGCAACAGCGACGTCGACGCGCTCAACCTCGGCGCACAGGCGATCCGCCGCGAGAACAAGGAACTCGGCGACGAGCACACCTACGCCCTGCCCGGCGGTGACACCCTCACCCTCGCCGTGGGCGACATCGTCCGCGTACGGGAGAACGACTACCGCAGCCGCCGCGGCGAGGGCCCGGACATGCTCAACGGCTACCGGGCCGTCATCACGGCGATGGACGACAACCACCGTGTCGAGATCACCTGGCGGGTCAAGGACGCCAAGGCCCCCGGCGGCTACCGCCACGAGTCCGGCTGGGTGACACCGCGGAAGGTCGCCGGCGGCGCGCTGTCCCTCGGCTACGCCATGACGATCGCCGCGAGCCAGGGCCTGACGTGCAACACCTCGCTCATGTACGGGCACGGCGCGAACGCGTTCGCCACGTATCCCGGCATCACCCGGGCCCGGCGCCAGAACCACCTGTGGCTGCCGCTGGCTGTCCTCGAGGACGAGAAGACCCGGGCCCGGCTCGGGGAGTCCCGCACCGAGAAGGAGCGCCTGGAGCGGGCCATCGACGCCTTCGCCCGCTTCCTTGGGCAGTCCCGGCCGGACGGCATGGTCTCCGACCTCCTGCAGGAGCCGCCGGCCCCCGCGGCGCTCCCCCGGCAGCGCGACCTGTCCGCCGAGGAGGCCCGCGCCGAGTCCGAGCGCAGGCTCCGACAGACCCGCATGGCACGGGCGGGGCGAGCCAAGTCGGTGTCCCTCTCCCACCGCCAGGCGCAGAACGAGGCCCAGCGCGAGGATGAGGCCCTGCGTGCCGAGGAGAAGGCCAAGCAGCTGCTCGCCCGGCTCAAGGCCGGTGCCGAAGAACGCGCGGTCCCGTCGTGGACGAAGCGCATCTACGGCACCTTCTCCCCGCAGGAGTTGAACCGGCTGATCGCCGAGGGCGACCGGCTCGCCGCCGACGCCGAGGCCACCGCCGCCGAGGCGGAGACCAAGGCCCGGGAACTCGCCGCGCGCCTCGACCACGAGAAGGCGACCGGACAGCCCACCCGTGGGCAGCGGTTCGCCGCCGAGGCCGGGGAGGTCCTCGACCAGGCGGACGCCCATGTCGCCACCGCCCGGGAGCACCTGCAGACCGCGTTCACCGCGGCCGGCCACGCCGACGACCGCGCCCGGCAGTTGGCCAAGCTCGCCGAGAGCGAGGGCAAGAGCCGCATCGCGCTGCGCCTGGCGCTGACGTCGCGGAAGGAGCACCGCCAGCTGACCGAGCGACTGTCCGGAGAGCGCGCCGCGTACCTCCAGACGGAGGCCGACGCGAAGCGGGACGCCCGGCAGGCCCTGCGGGAGGCATGGGAGCAGGTGCAGCAGAGCCGGTTCGCGGAGAGCTTCGGTGTGGAGAGTACGCCGGTGCCCATCGACGTGGAGAAGGTCGCCGAGCAGCTCGCGGAGACGCGCTCCGTCGCCGAACGGCGCGGCCACAGCATGGACAAGCGGGACCGTGACGACGTCGGCCGCGCCACCCGGAAGGCAGGCGAGTTCCAGGGGTACGCCGCCAGCTACCGCCGCCAGGCCGCCGACGCCCGCACCGAGAAGGCCCTGCGCGCTGCGATCGCCGAGAAGTTCCCGGAGCTGCACGACCGGGAGGTCACGGGGCGCCGCGCCTTCCAACAGGCACAGCAGGTGAAGCAGGCCGCGCAGCACCAGCAGCCTGCCGCCACACACCCGCAACCGAACCAGTCCAGGGGCCGGGGCCTGAAGTAGATCGAACCTGTCCTACGAAGCGTCTGTGGCCTGGTCGAAAGAGTGTGGTCTCGCACACACCAGGAGTGTCAGTCCCGCCCGTTACCCTGTTTGTCGATCCCTGCCCTGGCTCTGCGCACGCCGTCCTCGGGTGAGCGACACCGCCAACTCCGTGATGCTGCTGGTCGGTATGGCCGTCGGCGTCGACTACTGCCTGTTCTACCTGCGCCGCGAGCGCGAGGAGCGG
>NZ_JBSFHY010000074.1:0-22438 GCF_053597295.1 Streptomyces sp. NPDC001450 | reverse complement strand
ACCCCACGCGCAGGGCGCGCCCCCCCACCCCCCGCCGGCCGGGCCGGTGTAGCGCCCCGCCCCGCTCCAACCCCCCCCCCCCCCGCCCCCCCCCGCCCCCCCCCCCCCCCCGCCTCGGCGGCCCTCAGGTGCAGCAGCTGGCGCGGGAAGTCCCAGTCGTACAGGGCCTGGGAGGCGTCGATGCCCTCGTGGCACTGCAGGCGGATCAGCGGCGCGTCGAGCGCCTCGGCCAGGGCGGTCGCGAGCGCGGTCTTCCCCACGCCCGCGTCGCCCTCGCAGAAGAGCGGCCGGTGCAGCCTCAGTGCCAGGAAGCAGGTGACGCCCAGCCCTTCGTCGACGAGGTACCCCGTCTCCTCCAGGCGGGCCCGCACCTGCTCCGGGTCGTCCATCCGGGTGATCGGTGCTCACCCCATTCCGCCGGCGGTCAGCACCGCCCGCCTGGTCAGCACCCGTGCGAGGTGCTCCCGGTACTCGGGCGAGGCCGACAGGTCCTGCGAGGGCCGGGTGCCCTCGGCGGCCGCCTCGGCGGCCCGTGCCACGGCCTCGGGGCCGTCGGCACCGGAGAGCGCCTCCTCGGCCGCCGTGGCCCGCAGCGGGGTCGCGCCCATGTTGGTGAGTCCGATGCGTGCCTCGGCGATGTGCCCGTTGTCGCGCCGTACCAGCGCCGCCACGCCGACGATGGCCCAGGACTGAGCCACCGCGTGGAACTTCTCGTAGTGGAAGCTCCAGCCGTCCGTCTTCGGGATCCGTACCTCCACCAGCAGTTCGTCGGGCGCGAGCGCCGACTGGAGGTAGTCGACGAAGAACTCCCGTGCCGGGATCGTGCGTCGGCCGGCAGGCCCGGCGACGACCAGTTCGGCCCCCAGGGTCAGGGCCACGGCGGGCAGGTCCCCGGCCGGGTCGGCGTGCGCGAGCGAGCCGCCCACGGTGCCCCGGTGCCGTACGGCCGGATCGGCGACCGTGGCCGTCGCCTCCGCGAGCAGACCGGCGTGCCGGCGCACCAGCGGGTCACGGATCACGTCGTGGTGCGTGGTCAGCGCGCCGATGACGAGCGTGTCGCCGTCCTCGCGGACCCCGCGCAGCTCCGGGATCCGGCCCACGTCCACGACCAGCTCCGGGAAGGCGAGCCGCAGCCGCAGCAGCGGCAGCAGGCTCTGCCCGCCGGCCAGCACCTTCGCCTCCTCGCCCGCGTCGGCGAGCGCGCGCACCGCCTCGTCGACGCTGCTCGGACGGGTGTACTCGAATGCGGGAGGAATCATGCCGAACCCTCCTTCCCCTGCCGACCGGTCTCGTCGTACTGGCCCATATCGCCGGCCTGGGCCGCCTGCCCGGACTGACCGGACTGCGCGGGACCCGTGCCGCCCGCCTCGCCGGGCGCACCGGTGTCACTGCCCGCACCGGACCGAGCCGCCCGGATCGTCTGCCACACACGGTGCGGCGAACACGGCATCCGGACGTCCTGCACACCGAGCGGCCTGAGCGCATCCACCACGGCGTTCACGACGGCCGGCGTCGACGCGATCGTCCCGGCCTCCCCGACTCCCTTGACCCCCATGGAGTTCGAGACCGCCGGGGTCTCCGTCCGGTCGGTCACGAAGTCCGGCAGGTCCGCCGCCGACGGCACGAGGTAGTCGGCCATGGTGCCGGAGACGAGGTTGCCCTCGCCGTCGTACACGGCCTCCTCGTACAGCGCCTGCGCGATGCCCTGCGCCAGGCCGCCGTGCACCTGGCCCTCGACGATCATCGGGTTGACGACCCGGCCGACGTCGTCGACGCAGACGTACGACCTGATCCGCGTCTGTCCCGTCTCCGTGTCGACCTCGACCGCGCACAGGTGGGTGCCGTGCGGGTAGGAGAAGTTCTCCGGGTCGACCAGGGTCTCGGCGTTGATGGACGGCTCGACGCCGTCGGGCAGATCGTGCGAGGTGAACGTCTCGAAGGCGATCTCCTGGATGCTCTTGTGCGCCTCCGGGGAGCCCTTCACCGAGAACATGCCGTTCGTGAACTCCAGGTCCTGCTCGCTCGCCTCCAGCAGATGCGCGGCGACCTTGCGCGCCTTCTCGACCACCTTCGTCGCCGCCCGGTGCACGGCCTCGCCGCCGACGGCCAGCGACCGCGAGCCGTAGGTGTCCATGCCCTGCGGGGCCGCCAGGGTGTCGCCGTGCACCACCTCGACGTCCTCGAACGGCACGCCCAGCACGTCGGCGGCGATCTGGCTCCAGCAGGTCTCGTGGCCCTGCCCGTGCGGGCTGGTGCCGGTGACCACCTCGACCTTGCCGGTGGGCAGCATGCGGATGCTCGCCGCCTCCCAGCCGCCGGCCGCGTACCTCAGGTCGCGCAGCACCCGGCTCGGCGCGAGCCCGCACATCTCGGTGTACGTCGACACGCCGATGCCGAGGCGTACGGGGTCGCCGCGTTCGTTGCGCTCGTGCTGCTCGGCGCGCAGGTCGTCGTAGCCGAACAGGGCCAGCGCCTTCGCGGTCGCCGCCTCGTAGTTGCCGCTGTCGTAGGTGAGCCCGGCGATCGAGGTGTACGGGAACTCCTCGTGCCGGATCCAGTTCCGGCGCCGCACCTCCACCGGGTCCAGGCCGAGTTCGGCGGCCAGCTCGTCCATGATCCGCTCGATGGCGAACGTGGCCTCCGGGCGTCCGGCGCCGCGGTAGGCGTCGGTGGGCGTGCGGGTCGTGAAGACGCCGGTGCAGTTGAACTCGTAGGCGTCCATCTTGTAGATCGCCGGGTACATGAAGGCCCCGAGGATCGGG
Source organism: Streptomyces sp. NPDC001450 (assembly GCF_053597295.1). NCBI lineage: Bacteria > Bacillati > Actinomycetota > Actinomycetes > Kitasatosporales > Streptomycetaceae > Streptomyces > Streptomyces sp. NPDC001450. The sequence continues at coordinate 19,676 of NZ_JBSFHY010000074.1, read as the reverse complement.
ATGCCCGGGGTGACGAGCATCAGGTAGGCACCCATGTCGGCGAGGAGGTCCACCTTCAGGCCGAGGAGCTTTCCGTCCCGGGTGGCGGCGATCTCGACGTCCTGGATCATGCCGCGGCCGTGGTGGGTCGCGAGGTAGCCCTCGGAGCGGGACTCGGTCCACTTCACCGGACGGCCGAGCTTGCGCGCGACGGCGAGCGCGAGGGCCTCCTCGCCGTACACCTGGAGCTTGGAGCCGAAGCCGCCGCCGACGTCCGGGGCGACCACGCGCAGCTTCTGCTCGGGGATCCCGGTGACGACGGCGAGCATGATGCGCAGGATGTGCGGGATCTGGGTCGCCGAGTGGACCGTGTACTCGCCGGAGGCGGCGAGCGGGGTGACGACGACCGCGCGCGGCTCCATGGCGTTGGGAATGAGCCGTTGCTGGTGGTAGCGGCGCTTGAGCGTGACGTCGGCGCGTTGCCGGACCGACTCGAAGTTCTCGCCGGTGGCGAGCGGCCAGGTGTAGCAGCGGTTGGTGCCCTTGTCGGCGTGGACCAGCGGGGCGCCGTCCGCCAGCGCGGCCTCCAGGTCCAGGACCGGCGGCAGCGGCTCGTAGTCGACCTCGACGGCCTCCAGCGCGTCGGCGGCCGCGTACCGGTCGCGGGCCACCACGACCGCCACCGGGTCACCGGCATAGCGGACCTCGTCCACGGCGATCGGCGGGTGGTCGGGGTGCACGATGTCCTCGGTCACCGGCCAGGCACAGGGCAGGGAGCCCAGCCCCTCGGCGAGGTCGGCGCCGCTGAACGCCGCGACGACACCGGGGCGTTCCAGGGCGGGGGAGACGTCGACGCGGGTGACGCGGGCGTGGGCCATCGGGCTGCGCAGGACGGCCAGGTGCAGCAGTCCGGCGACCTGGATGTTGTCGGTCCAGTTGGTCTGGCCCGTGATCAGGTGGGCGTCCTCCTTGCGCAGCCGGGGCCGGCCCACCTCGTGTTCTACGGCCTGATCGGCTCCTACGGCCTGATCGGTCATGCCGTGGCCTCCTCGGGGAGCTGTTGCCCGGAGGCGGCGAGCACCGCGCGGACGATGTTCTGGTAGCCGGTGCACCGGCACAGGTTGCCCTCCAGGGCCTGGCGGACCTCGTCCGAGGTGGGGTGCGGGTTCTCGCGCAGCAGATCGCGCGCCGCCATGATCATCCCGGGGGTGCAGAAGCCGCACTGCAGAGCGTGCCGCTCGTGGAAGGCGTGCTGCAGCGCGGTCCACTCGCCGTCCTTGGCCAGCCCCTGGACGGTGGTCACCGTGCCGCCGTCCGCCTGTACGGCAAGCACCGAGCAGCTCTTGACGGTCGCTCCGTCCAGGTCGACGGTGCACGCGCCGCAGTTCGAGGTGTCGCAGCCGATCGGGGTGCCGGTCAGGCCGAGGCGGTCGCGCAGGTAGTGGGCCAGGAGCAGACGGGGTTCCACGTCGTCCTCGTACGCGGTGCCGTCCACGTTCACCTTGATGCGGGTCATGAGCCCTCCAGACCGTGCGGGCAGGAGCGAGAATCAGCCAGATCGACGTGATGTAGGTCACTCTATGACCGCGGCCTGGGAGCGGCGAGCGCTGCGGCAGGGCTTTCGTTGAACATTAATCCATTGCTGTCAAGGCGGCAGCCCTGCTGCACTGCCCTGACCCGACGTCACACGGAGAGGACCAGCGATGCGCACTGCGTGCATGTCCACCCAGGAAGGAAGCCCACCCATGCCGAAGGACATCACGCTCAGTGCATCTGCTCAATCTCGGAATTCTCGCGCACGTAGACGCCGGTAAGACCAGCCTGACCGAACGGCTGCTGCACGCGGCCGGAGTCACCGACGAGATCGGCAGCGTCGACGACGGCAGCACCCGGACGGACACCCTCGCGCTGGAGCGGCAGCGCGGGATCACCATCAAGTCGGCGGTCGTGTCGTTCCCGCTCGACTCGGTGACCGTGAACCTCATCGACACCCCCGGTCACCCTGACTTCATCGCCGAGGTGGAGCGGGTGCTCGGTGTGCTGGACGGCGCCGTCCTGGTCGTCTCGGCCGTCGAGGGCGTCCAGGCGCAGACCAGGGTGCTGATGCGGAGCCTGCGCCGGCTGCGCATCCCGACCCTCGTGTTCGTCAACAAGATCGACCGGCGGGGCGCCCGCGAGGAGGCGGTGCTGCGCGACCTGGCCCGCAGGCTGGCCGTACCGCTCGTACCCATGGGGACGGCAGCCGCGCTCGGCACCCGCGACGCCCGCTTCGTCCCCTGCCTGGTCCCGTCCGCCCTGGACACGCTCGCCGACCACGACGACGACCTGCTCACCGCCTACGTGGCGGGCGACGTCTCCGACGCCCGCCTCCACACCGCACTGGCCACCCAGACGCGGCAGTCCCTCGTCCATCCGGTCTACTTCGGCTCCGCCATCACCGGCGCCGGCGTGCCCGAGCTGATCACCGGCATCGAACGCCTGCTGCCCACCGCATGTGGCGACCCGGACGGCCCGTTGTCCGGCACGGTGTTCAAGGTCGAGCGGGGCCCGGCGGGAGAGAAGATCGCCTACGCGCGGATCTCGTCCGGCACGTTGCGCGTACGCGAGCGGGTTCCGTTCGGGGGCGGCCGCGAGCAGCGAGGGGGAGCCGGAGGCGGCCGCAAGGAGCCCAGGAAGGGCCGTCCGGAGGGCCGGATCACCGCACTCACCGTCTTCGAGAAGGGCGCCGACGTCCGGCAGGACCGCGTCGGCGCCGGGCGGATCGCCAAGGTGTGGGGACTCGGTGGTGTCCGGATCGGTGACGCGATCGGTGTGCCGGGACGGGTGTACGAGCACCACTTCGCGCCGCCCACTCTGGAGACCGTCGTCGTGCCGGGGGCCGGTACGGACCGGCGCTCCCTGCACCTCGCGCTCACCCAGCTGGCCGAACAGGACCCGCTCATCGGTGTCCGCCACGACGAGCTGCGGGGGGAGACCTCGATCTCGCTCTACGGCGAGGTGCAGAAGGAGGTCGTCCAGGCCACCCTCGCCGACGATTACGGCCTGGACGTCACCTTCCGGGAGACCACCACCCTGTGCATCGAGCGGCCGGTCGGCAGCGGGCAGGCCGTGGAGTTCAACAAGAAGGACGCCAACCCCTTCCTGGCCACCGTCGGCCTGCGCGTCGACCCCGCCCCGCCCGGATCCGGCGTGCGGTTCCGGCTCGCGGTGGAGCTGGGCTCCATGCCGTACGCCTTCTTCAAGGCGGTCGAGGACACCGTCCGCGAGACGCTCGGCCAGGGCCTGCACGGCTGGCAGATCCCCGACTGCACCGTCACCATGACCCACTCCGGCTACTCGCCCCGGCAGAGCCATGCCCACCAGGGTTTCGACAAGAGCATGTCGAGCACGGGCTACGACTTCCGCGGCCTGACCCCGCTCGTCCTGGTCGAGGCGCTGCGCCGGGCGGGCACCCGGGTCCACGAGCCGATGCACCGCTTCCGCGTCGAGGCCCCGGCCGACACGCTGGGCGCCCTGCTGCCGGTGCTGGCCCGGCTGGGCGCGGTGGCGGAGAGTACCGGGGCGCACGGCCAGGAAGGCGTCCTGGAGGGCGCCGTGCCCGCCGCCCGGGTTCATGAACTGGAGCAGCGGCTGCCGGGGCTGACCCGGGGCGAGGGCGAGCTGGAGTCGGCCTTCGACCACTACGCACCGGTCACCCGCGGCCCGCTGCCCGAGCGCCCGCGCACCGACCACAACCCGCTCAACCGGAAGGAGTACCTGCTGAACGTCACGCGACGGGTGGGCGACTGAGACGGCTGTACTGACTGTCAGTCAACTTACCTCTGAGTCAGTAGTATTGACGCTGTCCCGACCGCCCCGGACTGTGGTGTACATGTCCACCATCAGGGCGCGTCTGCTTCTTGTCCTGGTCGTCCTCTGCGGACTCCTGACGGTGGCGGGTGCCCCGCCCGCCACCGCCGCCACCCCGTCCGACTCCCTCTGGTTCGACGGCACCCCGCTCACCGTCCGGAACGGCCGCTTCACCGACGGCCAGGGTCGCGAGATCGTGCTGCGCGGCTACAACGTCTCCGGCGAGACCAAACTGGAGGAGAACGGCGGCCTGCCCTTCGCCTCGGTGGCCGACGCCCGCAAGTCGGCGACCGCGCTGCGCGCCCTCGGCGGCGGCAACACGGTCCGCCTGCTGCTCTCCTGGGCGCACGCCGAACCCGTGCGCGGCCAGGTGGACACCGCCTACCTGGCCGCGGTCACCGAGCAGATGCGCGCCTTCCTGGACGCGGGCATCCGGGTCTACCCCGACTTCCACCAGGACCTCTACTCCCGTCACCTGTTCAACACCGGCAGCTGGTACACGGGCGACGGCGCCCCCAAGTGGGCGGTGGACGCCGGAAGCTATCCCAAGGAGTCCTGCGGGATCTGCCTCTTCTGGGGGCAGAACATCACCCAGAACGCGGCCGTGCAGAAGGCGCAGTACGACTTCTGGCACAACGCCTACGGCCTGCAGGACGCCTTCCTCGCCACGGCTCAGGCGGCCATGACGTACCTCCGGCAGCAGCTCACCGACGGCGAGTTCGCGGGCGTCGTCGGCTTCGACCCGTACAACGAGCCGTACGCCGGCAGCTATGACTCCGGGCAGACCTCCCGCACCTGGGAACGCGACCTGCTCTGGCCGTTCTACCTGAAGTTCCGCGCCCGCATGGACGCCGCCGGCTGGCAGGACAAGCCCGCCTACGTCGAGCCCAACCTCTTCTGGAACTCGAACATCTCCACCCAGAAGCAGGAGGGCGGACTGCTGGACGCGGGCACCCTCGGCCCGCGCTATGTCTTCAACACCCACTTCTACGACCAGAAGGCCATCTCCGGCGTCCTGATGTGGGGCAAGGCGGCCGACGGCCAGTACGCCTCCGACTTCGGCGCCGTCCGCGACCGCGCCTCGGCCGCCGGGACCGCGGCCGTGGCCAGCGAGTTCGGGCACCCGCTGTCCGGCACGGTGTCCGACAAGGCGCCCACCGTGCTCAAGGCGATGTACCAGGCGCTCGACTCCCGCGTCCCCGGCGCGAGTTGGTGGACGAACCCGGCTGCCTCCGGCCCGGTGCTGTCCGGTTCGCAGTGGCAGTGGGACCTCTACGACGGCCGCCACCACGAGCTGATGAACGGCAACCCCGGCAAGGTCCTCACCTCCGGCGACGCCTGGAACGACGAGGATCTCTCCGTCGTGAAGCTCGACGACTCCGGGAACGTGACCCTCCGCCAGGACGCCCGGCTGCTCGACCGCGTCTACCCGAGCGCCACCGCCGGTTCGGCCCTCGCCTTCACCTACGAGGACCGCTCCCGGGACGGTTCGACCACCCTGACCTGGAACCCGGTGCCGAGTTCGCTGCCGAACGTGGCGCGGCTGGTGGGCTCGGGCCAGTACGGGCTGCTGGTGTGGCGCTCCGGCAGCGGCACGGCACCCACCGAACTGCACCTGCCGGCGTCCTTCCCCGCCTCGGCGACCACCGTCGTCTCCGACCTGGGCGCGGCCTGCGCCCCGCCCGCCTACACCGACCGGACCCCGGTCGGCGTGGCCCCCGAGCCGGGCGGCACCGGCAGCCGCCGGCTGCTGCTCACCGACACCGACTCCGGCGTCCTGCACTACGCCCTGGTGACCAACGGGGCCACGGCGCCCTCTGCGGACCTGCTGAGCGCCGCCGGGTCCGAGCTGGCGGCGTGGGCGGCGGCGCACTGGTGACCAGTGGGGCCGGCTCATCCCGTGACGGCCTCGTACCAGCCGGACGCGGCCAGCGCCAGCATCGCCAACGCGGCGATCCTTGTGATCAGATTCAGCGGGACGAACCTGATCAGGGTCCGGCCGCCGAGGACGGCGAGCGCGGCCACGCTCCACAGGCCGAGCAGGGCACCGAGGCCCACCGAGAGCGGGCTGTCGTAGCGGGCGGCCAGGTCGACGGTCAGGATCTGGGTGAGATCGCCGAACTCTGCGACGAGGACGAGCATGAAGCCGAGCCCGGCGATCCTCCAGAACGCCTGGCCGTCCGGGACCCTGGTCCCCGGCTCTCCGGCCTCGTCCTCTTGGTCCCCGTCTGTGTCCTCAGGGTTCCTGTTCTTGAACAGCAGCGCCGCCCCGGCGAGGAACAGCGTGCCGGACACGGCCTGCAGAACCCGGTGCGGCAGCAGCGCCAGCACGCTTCCCGCGGCGATGGCAAGGGTGACATGAACGGCGAAGGCGGCCGCGACCCCTGCGAAGACGTAGGAGGCGCGATAGCGGGCGCCGAGCACCAGGGTCGCGAGGGCGGTCTTGTCGGGAAGTTCGGCGGGGACGATGACACCGAAGGTGATCGCCAGAACGGTGAAGTCGAGCACCGGACGACCCCGTCACGTCGGAGTGCTCGACGTGCTCACGGGACGCTCCGCGGACTGCGCCCGGTACCGTCCATCGCTCAGTGCCACGGATCTCACGGTACGTGAAGGCGCCGGGTACCGGAGGCAGTGGCTCCGGCGGGTCCCTGCAGCGCCGCGGTGCTCACGCCGCGGCGGTCACCGGGTAGCCGCTTCGGAGGAAGGAGTTCCAGAGCTGGACGAGCAGACGCAGCAGGAGCGCTTCGAGCACGGCGACGGCCACCCGGGTGAGGACGGAAGTGAGGATGTGCGGCATCGCAAGCCGCCTTTCGTGTGTATTGCTTGACGTACGCGTCCTTTGTCCGGTCCTCGAAAGGCGCGGAAACGTAGGGCAGGTGAACTCCAGCTGAACGCTCAGTTGCATGACGGGGTTGGCGCGGTCGCGTGGCTGTCCTGCTGCGCAGGATGCCGGGGGCGAGATGAGCGGTGGTGGGCGGGGAGGTGTTTCACAAGGGTGGACAGCAGGACGGGCGCCGACGCCGCTGTCAGAGCGATCGTCCACCCCGCCGGGCCGAGCGGCCTGCTGCCGAAGAAGTGGCTGAGCGCAGGAACGGCGACGACCAGGCCGAGGGCCGCGAGGGAGCCCAGCACGGCGAGGAGGACGACCGGGTCGCGGCCCGCGTCGACCAGGGTCTGCAACAGCTGAGAGGCGACGAGGGCGACCAGGGCGACGGTGTCGGCGCGCGAGCGGGTACCGGTCACCCGGGCGGCGATCCAGGCGCTGCCCGCCGCGAGTGCGGTGACGGTGGCGCGCAGGCGGATGTGGCGCGTCAGGGCCGTTCCCAGGGAGGCCTCGGGCCCTTCCGCGAGCAGCTTCTCGGCCCGGCCGGCCGGGGGACGGGCCGCGATGGCCATGGCCGGGAGCATGTCGGTGAGGAGATTGACGAGGAGCAGCTGGCGCGCGTTGAGCGCGCTGCGCCCGGTGAGCAGGGTGGTCCCGAGCACGAAGGCGATCTCTCCGAGGTTCCCGCCGAGCAGGATGCCCAGCGCCTTGCGGACCGAGCCCCACATGGCGCGGCCTTCCACGATGGCGTCGACGACGGTCTCGATGCGGTCGTCGGTGACGACCACGTCGGCGGCGGTCCGGGCCGCGGGGGTCGCCCGGGAGCCGATGGCGATGCCGACGTCGGAGATGCGGATGGCGGCAGCGTCGTTGGCGCCGTCGCCGGTCACGGCGACGACCCGGCCCGCCGCGCGCAGCGCGCTGACGATGCGCGCCTTGTGGGCGGGGGTGACCCGGGCGAAGACCGAGATCCTCGGCAGCGTTCTCGCCAGTTCGGCGTCGTCGAGGGCCTCCAGCTCGGGCCCGGTCATCATGTGCGGCGCCCGGTCCGGCTGCAGTTCGCCGGCGATCGCTGCGGCGGTGCTGGGGTGGTCCCCGGTGAGCATGACGATCCGTACCCCGGCAGCGGCCAGTCGGCCGACGCTCTCGGCGGCGGTGGGCCGAATCGGGTCGGCCAGGCCGATCAGCCCCAGCAGGCACAGCCCCTCGACGTCGCCGCCGTCGAGAGACGGGCGAGCCGCGCGATCCGGTACGGGGCGCTCGGCGACCGCCAGCACGCGCAGGCCACGCCGGGCGTGCCAGTCGATGTCGCGGTCGATCGCTTCCCGCAGCTCCTGCGTGAACGGCACGGTGGTGCCGTTCTGCCGGACGCGTTCGCAACGGGCCAGGACGACCTCCGGCGCACCCTTGACGACCAGCCGCCGGCGACCGCCGGCCCGGCCGAGGACGGCGTGGTAGCCGCGCGCCGGTTCGAACGGCAACTCCGCCAGCCGCTGCCAGCCGTCCGCGGTCTCCGGTACCGTCACGACGCCCGCCTTCTGGGCTCCGGCGGCGATGGCGCGGTCCGTGGGGTGGGTGAGCTCCGACCCCGGGCCGGGCGGCCCGGCCAGGGCGGCCGTGGCGACGACCCGACGCAGCCGCGGCGTGAGCGCGTCGAGCGGGCGCCGTTCGACGCCGTCCGAGACCTGCTGGAGGCTGATCCTGCCCTCGGTCAGGGTGCCCGTCTTGTCGAAGCACAGCACATCGGTGCGGCCGAGTGCCTCGACGGTGGGGGCACTGCGGACCAGGGCGTTACGGGCGGACAGCCTGCGGGCGGCCGCCAGTTCCGCGACGGTGGCGACGAAGGGAAGGCCTTCCGGTACGGCCGCCACGCACAGGCTGACCGCGGAGCCCAGAGCCGCGCCGAGGGGCCGGCGCCGGGTGACCTCGACGAGGAACAGTACGGCGCCCGACGCGATGGACAGGGGCAGGAACCAGCGGCCCAGCGCGTTGAGACGGTGCTCCACCCCGCTCTCCGGGGACGCGCCCGCGGGGGCGGACCGAGTGGCACTCCCGGCCTCGGTGGCGGCCCCGGTGGCGACGACCACGGCGAGAGCCCGGCCGGCCGCCACGGCCGTGCCCTCGTAGAGCATGGAACGGCGGTCCGCGACCGCTGCCGCCGCGATGGGGGCGCTGGTCTTCCACACGACCTGGGACTCGCCGGTGAGGCTCGACTCGTCGGCTTCGAGGCCCGTCGCCTCGATGATGCGGCAGTCGGCCGGGACCGCGTCACCGGCACGCAGTTCGATCACGTCACCGCTCACCAGGCGCTCGGCGGGTGTCTCCGTGGTGCCCGGCCGGCCCGCCCTGCGCAGCCGGACGCGGGCCGAGGCCGCTTCGACAAGGCCTTCGGCGGCGCGGTCGGCGCCCACCCGCTGGGCTCCGCCGACGAGCGCGTTGGCCCCTAGCACGCCGCCGATGAGCACCGCGTCCAGCACGGAGCCGAGCGCCGCCGAGATGACGACGCCGACTCCGAGGACGGGTGTGAGCGGATTGGCCAGCTCCTCCGCGACCCTGCCGATCAGCGTCTCGGCGACGGGCGGTCCGTCATGTCCGGCGAACCGGTGGCGCCTTGCGGCCTCGTCGTCGTCAAGTCCCCGCGGGGACGTGCCGAGCCGGGCCATGACCTGACGCGTCGTCATGGCGTGCCAGGGCGTGCGATCGGCGGCCGCCGGGGCCGGACGACGGTGCAGCACCCGCCCCGCCCAGACGCCCGCTCCGATCGTGGCGAGCGTGACGCCGTCGGTCGCCAGACGGGCGCGCGCCCAGGCTCCGCGCCGACGGACGGCGAGTGCCACCGTCGCGCCCACCAGGGCGCCGATGCCTTCCATGCGAACGCACCGCCGGCTCAGCGCGCGGGCCTGCGGAAGCGCGGTCAGCAGCAGGTGCGCCACATCTGGCGCGCCGGCCACATCCGCGTCCCAGCGCACCTGGCGGACGCCGTCCGTCACCCCGATGCCCAGGTCGGCCTGGGCCAGGGCACGGCGGGCGCCCACCGCGACCACGGCCACACCCCGCCCTTCCCCCTGAAGGGAACGGACCAGGGCCACTGTGCGCCTCCCGCCGGGGGGAACGGCCTCGTCCAGTCCGAAACGGCGGTGCAGTCCGGGCGGGCCGCCGACCAGCACCACCCGGCCGCAGCCGCGGGCCGCCTCCACCAAGTGCTCGGCGAGCGGACGCAGTTGGGGAACCAGACCCGCGACGGCGACCGGCCGGTTCCGGCGCGCGACGAGCAGGACCCGCGCACCCTGCCCGGTCCACTCCTCGGCCAGTGCGGCCGTCTCCCCGGGCAGTTCGGCCGGCGTGTCACGGTCCTCGGGAAGCGGGGACAGCGCCCATTCCCCCTGCACCAGGGGTTGCGACAGGTCGTCACTGTCGACCATCTCGTGAATGACCGCATGGATCTCGTCGATGTCCGCACGTTCCTGGAGCGGCGCCACGGGCACCACCGTGTCGACGGTCCACGCCCGCGTGGCCAGCACGCGGGCGTCGAGGACGACCGTGTCGATGCGGTGGATCCGGCGCAGCGCCTCAGGTCGCAGCACGAGGCCTCCTCGGCTGGAGGCGGCCTGCCCGACCGCGGCGGCGAAGGCCTCGTGGCCGGCCCACGGGCCTCTGGGTATGCCCGCGATCAGCACGGCCAGTGCCCGGTCGTGGCTGCGGGTGACAGCGGCGGTGAGCGGGTAACCCCCCGCCGCCGCCGGGACCGCCCTCTTCGCGTGCCGCTCGGCCGGGCCCGGTGGCAGCGGCACCGGCCGCTCGCGCACCGGTGCGGCGTCATGGCGGTACGCCCCCTCGCGCCCGGCCAGCCGAGACGACCAGTTCTGCCAGGCCCGGCGCCGGGCCGTGGCCTCCGCGTACCGGGCAGCGGCGAGGGCGCCGGAGACGAGCGGGCCGAGCGGGTGGTACGTGAGGGTCGAGACGATCAGATTCGCCGTCGCCCAGCCGGTCTCGGCGGCCGTGGTGCCGAACGCGCGGGACGTGGCCTCGCGCAGCCGCGGTGTCGCCTCCGAGAGCTGGAGGAGGGCCGGTACGACGGGGGACAGACCGGGGAGGCGGACGATGCGTCCCACCACGGCCACGCCGAAGCCGGCGAAACTCGCCGCCATCTGCAGGGCCGCGCCGATCTGTGGCTCGGGACCGCCGGGATAGCCGATGGCGCGTGGGGCCCGTTCCGTGTGGGCGCCGCCGGCCTTGCCGGGATCGTCCTCGAGTGCGGTCTTCTCGACAGCGGTACCGGCCGCCGTTTCGGCTTCCGTCACAAGACGGACCACCGGGTCCAGGTCGGTTCCGGACGGGTCGCAGGCGACGAACACACAACCGAGCGTCCCGTTCACCTCCGCTCGGCCCACTCCTGGGACGGCGCACAGCCGGGCCTCCAGGGCGCGTGCGGCCTCGGCCGTCCCGGGCCTTCCCAGGTGCCGGGCCTCGATCTGCACCCCGTCGGCCACCTCCCAGGTACGGCGTGAACGCGTCAGCAGGCGACTCAGCATCGACATCGCCGTCGGAGCGGCGTTCATGGCCCCCATGGCGGTCCGGGCCGTCCCGGAAAGGAGGGAGTGGATCATCCGACGCCTCCGTCATCGCCCGCCTGCGACGCTTGCGGACATTGCCTCGGAAGACGACAGGCTTCACACAAGTATGGGCCCGTACCACCAACACTGTCCTGCTGGAACGGATGCCGCGGCCGCTCGTCCCGACTGCCGGGCTGCCGTCGGGCGTCGATGCGCGGCAGACTGGAACGAGAGGTATTTCATCCGATTCGTGCAATTTGAGTGATTCGCATGATGTCCACCGCGGCTACGGCTGAGACGACCGAGCGGGGCGGCGAGGTTCTGCACCTGCACCACGCACACCCCGACCTCCCCTACATGACTCCGGGAGATCTGAAGGCCAGCGCCCAGGCGATGACCTCACGACTGCCGGCATTCCCGGGCCGGGATCTGCTCTTCTACGGCGGTCTGGGGGCCATGACCGCCGCCGGTGCGCTTGAGTGGCCGGTCGCTCTCGCCATCGGCGGAGCCACCTTCCTCCTGCGCGGCAAGGGCCGGGCACAGGCGAAGGCGAGCGCAGAGGAAACGGCCGGGCCCGGCAGGACCGTCAGGGAGAACGCCTAGGCGGCCGCCGCACCGAGCAGGGGCTGACGGCATGCACACAGCCGTGAGGGGGACTGCTTCCTGACGGCTGTGTGCGCCCGGTCCAGGTGCCGAGGGACTCGCCGCCGGGAGGCGGTCTCTCGCACGGCAGCGGTGGCGAACTGAAGCGGCGGAAGGTCAACCGGCCGCCGGTGACGTCCAGTCGGCGGTCACGTGGCCGAGGCGTACCCGCTGCGGATGGTCGCCGACCGGGACGGACGTCACCTTCCGGCCGGTGGCGAAGTCGATCGCCGTGACCTGGTCGGCGCCGCTCTCGGAGACGATGCAGTCCTTGCCGTCGCCGCTGACCGTGGCCCAGTACGGCTTGGAGGCCGGGACCGGCGTGCCCTCCTGGAGGGTGGCCCGGTCCACCACCGTGGCGTAGTCGTCCATGGTGCCCGCGACGCACAGCTTGGTGCCCTCGGGGTTCATCGAGATGCCGTGGTGGCGCGAGTCGTTGACCCAGGTGGTGCGATCCTCGCTGGTCGCCGGGTTCTTCGGCAGCGTCTTCACCCGGGTGATCTTGTCGGCGGCCACGTCGTACTCCAGGAATCCGTTGAAGAACGACACCTGGAAGTACAGCTTCGACTCGTCGGGGGAGAAGACGGCCGGGCGCACGGCGTCGGAGAAGTCCTTCAGCCCGATCGCGTCCAGCCGCTGGCGCATGTCGATGACCTTGACCTGCTTGTACGTGGTCGCGTCCACGACCGTGATGCGCCGGTCGCCCTTCGTCCAGTCCCAGGCCGGGGCGTCCAGGGCGGTGTTGACGTCCCCGATGGCCATGTTCCAGATGTACTTGCCGTCCTTGGTGAAGATGTTCTCGTGCGGCTTGTCGCCGGTCGCGAACGACCCCAGCTGCCTGCCCGTGTCGATGTCCAGCACGTGCACGGTGTTCGCGGTGGACGCTGAGACGGCCACCCGGGTGCCGTCCGGCGAGACGGCCATGTGGTCCGCGCGGTAACCGGCCACCAGGAAACGCCAGTTGATCTTCCCCGTGGCCAGATCGATGGACACGACGTCGGCGAAGCTCGGGCGGGAGACCACGACCGACCTGCCGTCGGGCGTGGAGTACATGTCGTCGGCGAACTGGTCGTGGCCCTCGCCGACGCTGTTGCGGATCGCCATGAAGTAGATCCACTTGACGGGGTCCGCGTTGATCTCCGCCATCCGCTGGTCCTTGTCCGGGACGACGTTTATCCGGCCGATCTTCGCGAAGTCGCCGGAGGACTTGATGACGTCGGCGGTGCCGTCCCAGTTGTTGCCCACGAACAGCACCTCGCGCAGATCCGACGCCGCGGACGAGGCGTCGGACGAGGCGGCGGAGGCGGCGGTCGCCGGGCCGGCGACGGTCAGGACGAGGGCGGCGGCCACGGAGCAAAGGTGCCTGGTTCTGGAGGCAGGCATGACTGCTCTCTTTCCTCGGGGAAATCTGAACACGAGCGGATTCACAGTGAACTTACTGAAAAGTAAGGAGGGGGCGCCCTTCTCGACAAGATGTGTGCACGACAAGATTGGCCACCGGTGGGTGACGGAGGGGGAAGCGTGACGGGGAGGCTCAAGGGGCCGACGGGCCGCTACGGCGGCAGGTCCGCCGAGGAACGGCAGGCCGAGCGGCGCCGCCGGTTCCTGGCCGCGGCACTGCAGACGTTCGGTGACAGCCCGGGCTTCCGTGCCACGACGGTCGCCGCGCTGAGCCAGGCCGCGGGCCTGTCCACCCGCCAGTTCTACGAGGAGTTCCGCACCCTGGAGGACGTCCTCGCCGCCCTGCACCTGGAGGTCAACGGCTGGGCGGAACAGGCGGTGCTGGACGCGCTCGCGGAGGCCGAGGGGCTGCCGCTGGCCGAGCGGGTCGCCGTGCTGTTCCATGCCTACGCCCGCGACGTCACCTCCGACCCGCGCCGCATCCGGATCGCCTTCGTGGAGATCATCGGCGTCAGCGCCCGCCTGGAGGAGCAGCGGCTGGCCCGCCGGGCCCGCTGGGTCGACCTGATCCGCTCCGAGGCGGACGCGGCGGTGGCCCGCGGGGAGGCGGCACCGCGCGACTACCGCCTCGCGGCCACGGCCTTCATCGGCAGTGTCAACGGCCTGCTGCACGACTGGAGCGCCGGCTGGGTGGACGCGAGCCTGGACGAGGTCGTCGACGAACTCGTCCGCCAACTGCTGGGCATCCTGCGCCCGGAGGGCTGGCGTCCCGAGACCGCCTGACCGCTCGACTCGGTCCGGTGGAGGCATGTTTCCCCAGGCCATCGGGGATGTGACCGCAGGGTTGGCGGGGTTCGACGCGCGCGATCGGCCCGGAGCTGGTCTGCTGGACCGGGGGGCCACCTACCCGTTCTCCGGAGAGACGTATGAGTACCTACCGAGTCGCGCAGGTGACCGCCCCGGGCGGCACGTTCGAGCTGGCCGAGCGGGAGGTGCCGCAGCCCGGGCCCGGTCAGGTGCGGATCGCCGTGGAGGCCTGCGGGGTCTGCCACAGCGACGCCCTCTTCGTGAACGCCGCGCTGCCGGGCGTGACGTTCCCCGAGGTGCCCGGGCACGAGATCGCCGGGCACGTCGAGGAGCTGGGCCAGGGGGCCCACGAGCGCGGGTGGCGGGTCGGCGACCGCGTGGCCGTCGGCTGGTTCGGCGGCAGCTGCGGCCATTGCGCGCCCTGCCGCGAGGGCGACTTCATCGTGTGCCCCAACCTGAAGGTCCCGGGATGGGCCTACGACGGAGGCTTCGGCGAGAAGGTGATCGCGCCCGTCGACGCCCTGGCCCGCATCCCCGACGGGCTGTCCGCCGGCGACGCCGGGCCCATGGCCTGCGCGGGCGTGACCACGTACAACGGGCTGCGGCGCAGCTCCGCCCGGCCCGGGGACGTGGTGGCGGTGCTCGGCCTCGGCGGCCTCGGGCACCTCGGAGTGCAGTACGCGGTCGCGATGGGCTTCGAGACCGTGGCGATCGCCCGCGGCCCCGCGAAGGCCGACTTCGCCAAGCAGCTCGGCGCCCACCACTACGTCGACAGCACCTCCGGCACCCCGGTCGCCGAGGCGCTGCAGTCCCTCGGCGGCGCCAAGGCCGTCCTCGCCACCGCCGGGAACTCCGAGGCCATCACGGCCACCGTGGACGGCCTCGCCCACCGCGGCGAGCTGGTGGTCATCGGAGCGGACATCGAACCGCTGGGCATCACCCCGGTCCAGCTGCTCATGAGCGCACGCGTCGTCCGCGGCCACCCGTCCGGCACGTCCCAGGACGTGGAGGACACCATGGCGTTCAGCGCCTTGCACGGAATCCGCCCGATGACCGAGCCCGTGTCACTGGATCACGTGGACGAGGCCTACCAGAAGATGCTCGCCGGCGCCGCCCGCTTCCGGATGGTGCTCACCTTCGGCTGAGGGTCAGCCGCCCAGCGCGTTCACCGCGTCCAGCACCGGCGTCACCCCGTCCTCCGCGCGGATCCGCGCGCCGAGCGCCCGGGCCCGCTCGCCGTACGACGCCTCGCGTGTCGCCCGGAGCAGTGCCGTGGACAGGGCGCCGACGGTAAGCCGGCGCAGCGGTACGGTGGCCGGGGCGACGCCGAGCGACACCAGCCGGGCGGACCAGAAGCCCTCGTCGAACTGGATCGGGACCGGCACGGCCGGCACCCCGGCGCGCAGGCCCGCCGCGGTCGTGCCCGCCCCGGCGTGGTGGACCACGGCGGCCGTCCGTGGGAACAGCGCCGAGTGCGGCACCTCGCCGATGGTCAGCATGTCGTCGCCGTCCGCCGCGAGGCCGCCCCAGCCGCGCTGGATCACCCCGCGCAGCCCGGCCCGTCGCAGCGCCGCCACGACCTGCGCGCTCAGCCGGCGGGCGTCCGGCACGGTGGCGCTGCCCAGCCCGACGAACACCGGTGGCGGACCGGCGTCGAGGAACTCCCTCAGCTTGTACGGGAGTCCGGCCTCGGTGTCGTACGGCCACCAGTAGCCGCACACGCCCAGGCCCGGCCGCCAGTCCCGGGGCCGGGGCACCACCAGCGGGCTGAAGCCGTGGTGCACCGGCCACAGCCGCCGCTCCCGGGCGCGCCGGGCGGGGCCGGTGCGGACCGGGGGCAGCCCCAGGCGGGCGCGGACCGCGGGCACGGTCGCGGCGAAGACGCGCTCCACGGCGAGGTTCACACCGTGCCCGGCGAGCCGGTTGCCCGGGGCTCCGAAGGTGCCGCCGCCGAGCACCGGAGGGGCGAACTCCTGGGTGGGAGCGAGGGGTTGCAGGTAGAGGCCCATGCTCGGCAGCCGCAGCCCCTCGGCGATGGCGTGCCCGAGCGGCGCCAGCGAGGCCGACAGCAGCAGCACGTCGCTCTCCCGAGCCGCCGCCACCAGGTCGTCGGTCATCCGCCCGACCAGCCGCCGGGCCAGCTCGACCACCCGCACCAGCTTCCCGGCGCCGCTCGTGCTGCGGTGCAGCCCCCGCCCTCGCGGTGACTTCAGCTCGGCGCGCGGATCGACCGGCAGCGCGTGGAACCGCACCCCGGAGCCCGCCACCAGCGGCTCGAAACAGCCGTGTGTGACCAGGGTGACCTGGTGCCCGGCATGGCCGAGCCGGTACCCGAGGCCGGTGTAGGGGGCCACGTCGCCCCGGGATCCCGCCGTCATGATGGCAACCCGCATGGCGGCCAGTATGGCGGCGCCGCGCCGCACGGAGGCCCAACGACCCGGCCCGGCCGACGACTTCACGCCTGCCGCAGCCGTTGACTTCACCCCCGGGCGGCTCTACGGTCGGCGCGCAGCATGTTCGGTTAGTCGATCCTTGTTCGAAATCCCGATCGCATTACATTCCGTCCCGCACGCGGAGGAGCCGATGTACCCCCCACCCGGTCTCGCAAGACGCTGCAGAACCGCCGCCGTACGCATCCTGGTCCTCGCCCTGACCGCGGCCGCCACCCTCCTGTTCGCCCAGCCGGGCCCGGCGCAGGCGGCGACCACCCGCCAGGTCTCCGTCCCCACCGCGCCCATGGGCTGGGCCTCCTGGAACAGCTTCGCCGCGAAGATCGACTACAACGTCGTCAAGCAGCAGGTCGACGCGTTCGTCTCGGCCGGACTCCCTGCCGCCGGATACCAGTACGTCAACATCGACGAGGGCTGGTGGCAGGGCACCCGGGACAGCGCCGGCAACGTCACCGTCGACACCTCCGAGTGGCCCGGCGGCATGAGCGCCATCGCCGACTACATCCACAGCAAGGGTCTGAAGGCCGGCATCTACACCGACGCGGGCAAGAACGGCTGCGGCTACTACTACCCGACCGGCCGCCCCGCCGCCCCGGACTCCGGCAGTGAGGGCCACTACGACCAGGACATGCTGAAGTTCTCGAAGTGGGGCTTCGACTTCGTGAAGGTCGACTGGTGCGGCGGCGACGCCGAAGGGCTGGACGCGGCGACCACGTACAAGGCGATCAGCTCCGCCGTCACCAAGGCCACCGCCGTCACCGGCCGCCCGCTGACCCTCTCGATGTGCAACTGGGGCAAGCAGAACCCCTGGAACTGGGCGCCTGGCCTCGCCCCCATGTGGCGGACCAGCACGGACATCGTCTACTACGGCAACACGCCGTCGCAGACCAGCATGCTGTCCAACTTCGACCAGGCCCTGCACCCGGCCGCACAGCACACGGGCTACTACAACGACCCCGACATGCTGATGGTCGGCATGTCCGGCTTCACCGCCGCGCAGAACCGCACCCACATGTCCCTGTGGGCGGTCTCCGGCGCCCCGCTGCTGGCCGGCAACGACCTCACCGAAATGTCCGGCGAGACGGCCGCCATCCTCAAGAACCCGGACGTCATCGCCGTCGACCAGGACCCGCGCGGCCTCCAGGGCGTCAAGGTCGCCGAGGACGCCACGGGCCTCCAGGTGTACGGCAAGGTCCTCGCGGGCACCGGGAACCGGGCCGTCGTGCTCCTCAACCGCACCTCCTCCGCCAAGGACATCACCGTCCGCTGGTCCGACCTCGGCCTCACCGGCGCCTCTGCGAGCGTCCGCGACCTGTGGGCGCAGCAGAACGCCGGCTCCTTCGCCACGAGTTACACCACCAGTGTCCCGGCGGGCGGCTCGGTGATGCTCAAGGTGACCGGCACCGAGGCGGCGAGCAGCGGCTACAGCGCCACGTCCACCGGCAGGTACACCGGTGTGAGCGCGGCGAGCACCGGCCTGGACGTGGTCGACCTCGCCTACACCAACACGGCGTCCAGCGCCGTCACAGGTACGCTCCAGGTCAACGGGCAGACCGCCACCACCGTATCCTTCCCGCCCACCGGATCCACCCCGGGCACGGTCTCGGTCCAGGTCCACCTCACCAAGGGAGCCGCCAACTCCCTGACCCTGACCGGCGGTCCCACGCTGGGCACCCTCACGGTGAGACCCGTCCCCGGCACCAGCGGCACCCTGCTCGCCGGCAAGCAGTCCGGCCGCTGCGCCGACGTCCACGACAACACGATCACCAACGGCACCCAGGCCGAACTCTGGGACTGCAACGGCGGCGCCGACCAGGCCTGGACCTACACCTCCCGCAAGGAGCTCGTGGTCTACGGCGACAAGTGCCTCGACGCCTTCAACCTCGGCACCACCAACGGCACCAAGGTGGTGATCTGGGACTGCAACGGCCAGAGCAACCAGCAGTGGAACGTCAACGCCGACGGCACGATCACCAACGTCAACGCGGGCCTGTGCCTGGACGCGTACAACGGCGGCACCGGCAACGGCACGTCCCTGGTGCTGTGGGCCTGCAACGGCGGCGGCAACCAGAAGTGGTCCCGGATCTGACACCGCTGCCTAGGCGGCGGCGAGCACCAGCAGGCTCGTCGCCGCCAGCAGGGCACAGCCCAGCACGCACCAGGCCACCACCCGCTGCCGCAGCGCCCGGTACCTGGCTTCGTACATGTGCCGCAGCTCCTCGGCGCGTTCGGCGGTGCGCCGCCACGAGGCGCGGGCCAGGGCCAGGTACTCCGTCTCGAAGTGCCGCACCAGGTCGTCCCGTTGGGTGTCGGTGAGCCAGCCGAGCCGAGAAGCCGCGCGGGCCGCCCCCGCACGGCCCTCCTCCCGTGCCGCGGCGAGCAGCAGATGGCCCTCGATCTCCTGGACGAGCGCCCGTTCCTCTCCGGTGCTCATCGCGCGGTCAGCTCCCGCTCCTTGTGCCCCACCTGCGGATGGTGCAGGTCGAACGCCGGCGACTCACTGCGGATCCGCGGGAGCGAGTGGAAGTTGTGCCGGGGCGGCGGGCAGGAGGTCGCCCACTCGAGCGAACGGCCGTAGCCCCACGGGTCGTCGGCCTCGACCTTCTCGCCGTACTTGGCCGTCTTCCAGACGTTGTAGAAGAACGGGAGCATCGAGGAGCCGAGCAGGAACGAGAAGATCGTCGAGACCGTGTTGAGCGTGGTGAGCCCTTCGACCGCCAGATAGTCGGGGATCCGGCGCTGCATGCCGTTCACGCCCAGCCAGTGCTGCACGAGGAACGTGCCGTGGAAGCCGATGAACAGGGTCCAGAAGGTGATCTTGCCGAGGCGCTCGTCCAGCATCCTTCCGGTCCACTTCGGCCACCAGAAGTGGAAGCCCGCGAACATCGCGAACACGACCGTCCCGAAGATGACGTAGTGGAAGTGGGCCACCACGAAATAGGTGTCGGAGGTCGGGAAGTCCAGGGGCGGCGAGGCCAGCATCACCCCGGTCAGCCCGCCGAACACGAACGTCACCAGGAAGCCCATCACCCACAGCATCGGCGTCTCGAAGGAGAGGCTGCCGCGCCACATGGTTCCGATCCAGTTGAAGAACTTCACACCGGTCGGGACGGCGATCAGGAACGTCATGAAGGAGAAGAACGGCAGCAGCACACCGCCGGTGACGTA
>NZ_JBSFHY010000073.1:0-24899 GCF_053597295.1 Streptomyces sp. NPDC001450 | reverse complement strand
ACGGTGCCGTGCATCGTGAACGCCTGGTTGAACTGTTCGTTCGACATGATCTGCAGGCCCGGACGGGCCAGCTCGGCGCGCATGAGCAGCGCCATCACGCCACCGATCAGGAAGAACGCGAACGACGTCGTCAGATACAGCGTTCCGATGGTCTTGTGGTCGGTGGTCGTCAGCCACTTCACCACGACATTGCCGGGCTGCTTGCGCCTGACCGGCAGCTCGTTCTCGTACGAGGGCTCAGCTGCCGCGGCACCCTGGGGTTCGTTGAGGATGCTCACAGGTTGTTCGTCTCCCGGTTCTTCTCGTGCGGCGTCTGCGCGATGCCGGCGGGAATGTAACCGGTCTGCCCCTTCTTGGCGAGGTCCTTGAGGTGCTGCTCGTAGCGCTCGGGGGAGACGACCTTCACGTTGAACAGCATCCGGGAGTGGTCGACGCCGCAGAGCTCGGCGCACTTGCCCAGGAAAGTGCCCTGATGGTTGGGAACAACCTGGAAGGCGTTGGTGTGGCCCGGGATCACGTCCTGCTTCATGAGGAACGGCACCACCCAGAAGGAGTGGATGACGTCACGCGAGGTGAGGATGAAGCGGACCGTCTTGCCCTCGGGAAGCCAGAGGGTCGGGCCGGGGTTGCCGGTCTGAGGGTTCTTCGTGCCCGGCGTACCGACGTCGTAGACACCGCCCGCGTTCGCGGGGAACTGCGTCCGGAAGCGGTCCGGAATGGCGAGCAGTTCCTTGGACGTCTTGGCGTTGCCGGTGGAACCGGGAACGTCCGCGATGTAGTTGAAGCCCCAGCTCCACTGGAAGCCGACCACGTTGACCGTGACGTCGGGCTTCTTGTCGAGGCTCAGAAGCTTCGTCTCGTCCCGGGCCGTGAAGTAGAAGAGCACCGAGATGATGATGATCGGGACCACCGTGTACAGGGCCTCGATCGGCATGTTGTACCGAGTCTGCGGAGGTACCTCGACCTTGGTGCGGCTGCGCCGGTGGAAGATGGCACTCCACAGGATCAGGCCCCACACCAGCACACCGGTGGCCAGCGCGGCCGCCCAGGAGCCCTGCCACAGGGAGAGGATCCGCGGAGCCTCTTCCGTGACCGGGGTGGGCATGCCAAGGCGGGGGAAGTCCTTGTATGTGCAACCGGTTGCGGTCGCCAGGACCAGGCCCGCGGTCAGTGCCTGCAGCAGCTTCCGCCGCATCGGGCGCCGCGGCGAGCGGTCGGAGCCGTTGGGACTCACGTAGCGCCTTCCCGAGAGTCTCGCCCGCGCGGTTCGGCTGCGGCCTTCTCGCTGGTCGGTCGCCGCCCTGCGTCGGGCAGGGGTTTGGATGTTTATGCGGACCAAACCCTAGCCGACGCTCTCCGAGGCTTCGCGGGGAGGGTGCCATACGCGCCGCGGGTCAGCCCGAAGGGGTGGGTTCGGGCGCCCGATAGCTCGGTTTCATACGGTTTCGTGGGCGGGTGCGGGTGCGTTGTCGCTGGTCGCGCCACGCGTCGCAGCCGCATGTCGGCACAGCCCGGCGCCCCTGGGTCGGTTGTCCTCAGGAAGTCTTAACGTTGAGGGGTGTCCTACTTTGACGCTGCCTCCGCCGCTCCCCTCCATCCCGTAGCTCGTCAGGCTCTGTTGGCCTCTTTGGATGAAGGGTGGGCCGATCCTGCTCGGTTGTACCGGGAGGGGCGAAAGGCGCGGATGTTGCTCGACGCGGCTCGGGAGGCGGCTGCCGAGGCGGTGGGGTGCCGGGCCGACGAGGTGGTGTTCACCTCCTCCGGGACGCGGGCCGTACACACCGGTGTCGCGGGGGCGTTGGCCGGGCGGCGGCGGGTGGGACGCCACCTGATCGTGTCCGCTGTCGAACACTCCTCGGTACTCCATTCGGCGGACGCGTTCGAGGCCGAGGGCGGCTCCGTGAGCACGGTGGCCGTCGATCGGGCCGGAGCCGTCGATCCGTCGGACTTCGCGGCCACGCTCCGGCAGGACACCGCGCTGGCCTGTCTGCAGTCGGCCAACCACGAGGTCGGGACCGTGCAGCCGGTGGCCGAGGTGGCCGAGGCGTGCCGGGCGGCGGGAGTGCCGCTGCTCGTGGATGCCGCGCAGTCGCTGGGCTGGGGGCCGGTCGAAGGTGACTGGTCGCTGCTGACGGCGAGCGCCCACAAGTGGGGCGGGCCCTCGGGGGTGGGGCTGCTCGTCGTGAAGAAGGGGGTGCGGTTCGCGCCGCAAGGTCCGGTGGACGAGCGCGAGTCGGGTCGCGCGGCCGGGTTCGAGAACCTCCCGGCGATCGTCGCGGCCGTGGCCTCCCTGCGCGCCGTACGGGCGGAGGCGGCTCAGGAGGCGGTACGACTGCGGGAGCTGACGGAGCGGATCCGGGTGCGGGTGCCGCAGCTGGTGCCGGACGTCGAGGTGGTCGGCCATGCGGAACTGCGGCTGCCGGGGATCGTCACCTTCTCCTGTCTCTATGTCGACGGAGAGGCCCTGCTGCACGAGTTGGACCGGGAGGGCTTCTCCGTCTCGTCCGGCTCGTCCTGCACGAGCAGCACACTGACGCCCAGCCATGTGCTGAAGGCGATGGGGGTGCTGAGCGAGGGCAATGTGCGGGTGTCGCTGCCGTCGGGGGTGGCGGAGGAGGACGTCGAGCGGTTCCTGGCGGTGCTGCCGGGAGCCGTGGCCGGGGTGCGGGAGAAGCTGGGGGCGCCCGCCGCGGCGACCGTGGTCCGGGCGGAGGAAGCGGAGGAACTGGTCGTCGACTCCCTCGGCAAGCGGTGTCCGATCCCGGTCATCGAGCTGGCCAAGGTGATCGGGGATGTGCCGGTGGGCGGCACGGTGCGGGTTCTCTCGGACGACGAGGCGGCCCGGTTGGACATCCCGGCGTGGTGCCAGATGCGGGGGCAGGAGTATGTGGGTGAGGAGCCGGCGGAGAAGGGCTCGGCCTATGTGGTCCGTCGGCTGAGCTGAAGGGGGTCCGGGGGGCGAGCCCCCCGGACGGGGCGCGGGGCCGTGTCGATACGCGCTCCGCCACGTGGGCGCGACCAGCCCCCACGCACCCGCACCCGCACCCGCACCCGCACCCGACAAGGGCACCCCGACAGCTCTAGCCCAGGTGAGCCCGAACCTCCTCGGCCGCCTCATCCCCGTACGCCTTGGTGAACCGGTCCATGAAGTGCGCCCGCCGCAGCTGGTACTCCTGCGTCCCCACCGTCTCGATGACGAGAGTCGCCAGCATGCAGCCGACCTGCGCCGCGCGCTCCAGGGAGACACCCCAGGCCAGGCCGGAGAGGAAGCCGGCGCGGAAGGCGTCGCCGACACCCGTGGGGTCGGCCTTGCGCTCCTCGTCCGGGCAGCCGACCTCGATCGGGTCCTCGCCGGCCCGCTCGATGCGCACGCCCCGCGAGCCGAGGGTGGTGACACGGTGGCCGACCTTGGACAGGATCTCGGCGTCGGTCCAGCCGGTCTTGGACTCGATGAGCCCCTTCTCGTACTCGTTGGAGAAGAGGTACGTCGCGCCGTCCAGCAGTATCCGGATCTCCTCGCCCTCCATCCGGGCGATCTGCTGGGAGAAGTCGGCGGCGAAGGGGATGTTCCGGGAGCGGCACTCCTCCGTGTGGCGGAGCATCGCCTCCGGGTCGTCGGCGCCGATCAGGACCAGGTCGAGGCCGCCGACGCGGTCGGCGACCGTCTTCAACTCGATGAGGCGGGCCTCGCTCATGGCACCGGTGTAGAAGGAGCCGATCTGGTTGTGGTCGGCGTCGGTGGTGCACACGAAGCGGGCGGTGTGCAGGGTCTCGGAGATACGGACCGAGTCGGTGTCCACGCCATGGCGGTCCAGCCAGGCTCGGTACTGGTCGAAGTCGAAGCCGGCGGCTCCGACGAGGATGGGCTTGGTCCCGAGCTGGCCCATGCCGAAGGCGATGTTCGCGCCGACGCCACCCCGGCGTACGTCCAGATTGTCGACCAGGAAGGAGAGCGAGACCGTGTGCAGTTGGTCCGCGACGAACTGGTCGGCGAAGCGGCCGGGGAAGGTCATGAGGTGGTCGGTGGCGATGGAGCCGGTGACTGCGATGCGCACGACAGGCATTCTCCTGCGGGAGGCTGGATTGACAGTTCACGCTACCCGTTCATGAGCAGCCACTGAAGCTGGCAAAACTACCCGATAGTAGATCTTTCTTCGCGAGGCTCGGCGTGCCTACGGTGCCGTCATGACGAACCTCAAGGTCAACTCCTCCGCCCCGGCCGATCTCGAGGGCGACCTCGCCTCGCTGCGCGGGGACTGTGCCCGGATGGCCCCGCACTGGACGGTTCCCCAGCACGCCGACTCCCGCCCGGTGCCGCCGTCGCTGATCCATGGGGTGACCGTGCCGAAGAAGTCGGCCCGGCTGCTGGACGCCATGTCGGACTACGGCGACTGACGCCAGGGCGTACTGCGGGAACCGCACGCTCCCCTCGCACGTCCCATCGCCGTCCCCCGTGTCGGGGGCGTGGGACACGATCCAGCGAGGAGCGATGCGGTGAACACCGAGCGACCTGAGAACTCCGAGGAGCCCGGGGTCTCCGCGGTCTCCGACGCGACCGAGAACGCCGAGGTCGCCGAGGAGCCCGGGGCCTCGGCGACCTCCAAGGACTCCGAGGAATCGAAGGAACCCAAGGCGTCTGAGGCTGCTGGTCCTTCTGAGGTAGCCGAGGTATCTGGCGTCTCTGAGGCCTCAGGGAGCAGCAACGCCGCCGGCACCACGCACGACGAACTCGGCGAAGTCGGCGAGGTCCGTGAGGTCGGTGGTGCCGGCGCCGGTGAGCGGTCCGGGCGGCGGCGCTCCCCCATGGTCGTCGTCTCGGTCGCGGCGGCCGTCCTGCTGGTCGGGGGCGGGGGCGCCTACCTCGCCACGAGCCATGGTTCGGACGGCCGCACGGGCGCCGGCGGGTCCGGCGTCGGCGGCACTCCCCCGCCCCTCGTCCTTGACGGCTGGGCGCAGGGCGGCACGGGCGACATCGCGCCGGGTGAGCCGGATCCGTACGGGGCGACGTACGTGGCCGCGGGGAAGCTGGCCGACGGTCCCGGCTCGGCGCCGGTGTACGCGCCGAAGGGCGAGGTCGGCAAGGACGACGTGGCCCGGCTGGCCAAGGCCCTCGGGGTCGGCGGCACGCCGGTGGCCGACGGGCCGAGCTGGCGGGTCGGCGGCAAGGACGGCTCCGGGCCGACGCTCCAGGTGACCAAGGACGCCCCGGGCAGCTGGACCTTCAGCCGGTACGCGCCGGGCACGGACAACTGCAGGAAGGTCACCGTCTGCGCGCAGGACCCGGGCGCTCCGGCGAGCGAGCCGGTGAGCGTGGCGGTCGCCGAGAAGGCGGCGGCGCCGGTGCTGAAGGCGCTCGGGCAGGACGACGCGAAAGTCGACGCGAGCCAGATCATGGGCGCCCAGCGGGTGGTCAACGCCGATCCGGTGGTGGGTGGGCTGCCCACATACGGCTGGACGACCGGCCTGACCGTCGACGAGCACGGGGACATCATCGGCGGCCACGGGCTGCTGGCGGCGCCGGCCAAGGGGGACACGTACCCCGTGCTCGGCGCGGAGAAGACGCTGGCGCTGATGAGCTCCGCGCAGAAGCACGGGCACCGGATGGGCATCGGCGGCTGCGCGAGTCCGGTCCCGCTGAAGAACCGGCTGGAGCAGCCGTGCGGCACGTCGGCGACGGCTCCCCGGGGGGCCACGGTCACCGTGGAGAAGGCGGTGTTCGGGCTGGCCGCGCACTCGGTCGCCGGGCGGCAGACGCTGGTGCCGTCCTGGCTGTTCGAGGTCCGGGGTACGGCGGCACGGGGCGCCTTCACGGTGACGTATCCGGCGGTGGACCCGAAGTACCTGACCTCGCCGTCGGCCTCGGCGCCGTCCCCGGAGCCGTCCTCGCCGTCCTCGGCGCCGCGGACGCACGACGTGAAGGTCGCCGGCTACACCGCCGACGGCCGCGAGCTGAACGTGAGCTTCATGGGCGGGGTGTGCGCCGACTACAAGGCGTCGGCGAAGGAGGGTGCCGGCCGGGTGACGGTGACGGTGACCGAGAAGGTCTGGCCGGACAAGGTCTGCGTCGCCATGGCCAGGTCGTACGTGAAGACCGTACGACTGGACGCGCCGCTGGACGGCCGGAAGGTGGTCGGCCCGGACGGGGCGCAGATCCCGAAGGCGAAGGCCGGGGCGCTGCGGCCGCAGGCCGGCTGACACCCCCTGGACACACGAAGGCGGCGGCCCCTCATAGGGGGTCGCCGCCTTCGTCGTCAGGCTGTGAACGGCTCAGCCGTCAGGCTGTGGCCGGCTTAGCTGAAGGAGTCGCCGCAGGCGCAGGAGCCCGTCGCGTTCGGGTTGTCGATCGTGAAGCCCTGCTTCTCGATCGTGTCCACGAAGTCGATGGTGGCGCCGCCCAGGTAGGGAGCGCTCATGCGGTCGGTGACGACCTTGACCCCGCCGAAGTCCTTCTCCACGTCGCCGTCGAGCGAGCGCTCGTCGAAGAAGAGCTGGTAGCGCAGGCCGGAGCAGCCGCCGGGCTGGACGGCGACGCGCAGGGCGAGGTCGTCACGGCCTTCCTGGTCGAGCAGGGCCTTCACCTTGGACGCAGCGGCGTCGGTCAGAACGATGCCGTCGGTGACGGTGGTGGTCTCGTCCGATACGGACATCTACATCTCTCCCGGGTTGTACGGAGACTGCTTGCCGACCAGTGCAACCGGCGTTTCCGCGGATTCATTCCGGGCCGGGCGTTCGCGTGGTCGCGTTTTCCTGCTGACCTCATGCTCGCACATGCCCGAGAGGGCGGACAGCGGCCCGAAGAGGGAGTCGAGGGACCGGGCGGGATTCACGTCACATCGACGCTATGGCCATCGTCAAAGTGACGTGAACCAGTTATGATAGATAGCGTCAGTTAGACGAAAAGTAGAAAGGGTGCGTGACGTGACCACCGCCCAGACCCCGGAGCTCGACGTACAGCCGTCCCCGCTCGCCCTCCTGCTTCTCGGCCGAGAGGCCGACCCGAAGAGCGAGCGGGGCGTCGAGTGTCCCGGCGACCTGCCCTCGCCGTCCGACCCCGATCTGGTCGAGCGCGCCCGCGCGGCCAAGGAGAAGCTCGGCGACAAGGTCTTCGTGCTCGGCCACCACTACCAGCGCGACGAGGTCATCCAGTTCGCCGATGTCACGGGCGACTCCTTCAAGCTGGCCCGGGACGCGGCCGCGCGCCCGGAGGCCGAGTACATCGTCTTCTGCGGTGTGCACTTCATGGCCGAGTCGGCGGACATCCTGACGTCCGACGACCAGAAGGTCGTCCTGCCGGACCTGGCCGCCGGCTGCTCCATGGCCGACATGGCCACGGCCGAGCAGGTCGCCGAGTGCTGGGACGTGCTGACCGAGGCGGGCATCGCCGAGCAGGTCGTGCCGGTCTCGTACATGAACTCCTCGGCCGACATCAAGGCGTTCACCGGCAAGCACGGCGGCACCATCTGCACCTCGTCGAACGCCAAGCGCGCCCTGGAGTGGGCCTTCGGGCAGGGGGAGCCCTCGGCAACGAAGGTCCTCTTCCTGCCCGACCAGCACCTGGGCCGCAACACCGCGGTGCGGGACATGGGCATGTCCCTGGACGACTGCGTGGTCTACAACCCGCACAAGCCGAACGGCGGCCTGACGGCCGACGAGCTGCGGGCCGCGAAGATGATCCTGTGGCGCGGTCACTGCTCGGTCCACGGCCGCTTCAGCCTGGACTCGGTGAACGACGTGCGCGAGCGCATCCCGGGCGTGAACGTCCTGGTCCACCCCGAGTGCAAGCACGAGGTCGTGGCCGCGGCGGACTACGTCGGCTCGACGGAGTACATCATCAAGGCGCTGGAGGCCGCTCCCGCCGGCTCCAAGTGGGCCATCGGCACCGAGCTGAACCTGGTCCGCCGCCTGGCGAACCGTTTCGCTCCCGAGGGCAAGGAGATCGTCTTCCTCGACAAGACGGTCTGCTTCTGCTCGACCATGAACCGCATCGACCTGCCCCACCTGGTCTGGGCCCTGGAATCCCTGGCCGAGGGCAGCCTGGTCAACCGCATCGAGGTCGACAAGGAGACGGAGACGTTCGCCAAGCTGGCGCTGGAGCGGATGCTGGCCCTTCCGTAGGGCTCACCACGACAGGGCTGAGGCCCGGCTCCCCGGGAAGGGGGCCGGGCCTCAGTGATGTCCGGAAACCGGCGGTGTTCAGACGCCGGCCGGTTCCGGCACCTCGGACTCGCGGTTCTGCCGCTTCGACGCCCGCTTCTTCGCGCGGCGCTCCTTGCGGAGCTCCAGCATCGCGTAGAGGGTCGGGACCAGGAGCAGGGTCAGCAGGGTCGACGTGATCAGGCCGCCGATGACCACGACCGCCAGGGGCTGGGCGATGAAACCGCCCTCGCCGGTGACTCCCAGGGCCATCGGGAGCAGGGCGAAGATCGTCGCCAGGGCCGTCATGAGGATCGGGCGGAGACGGTGGCGACCGCCTTCCACCACGGCCTCGACGACGCCGTAGCCCTGCCTGCGGTACTGGTTGATCAGGTCGATCAGCACGATCGCGTTGGTCACCACGATGCCGATCAGCATCAGCATGCCGATCATCGCCGGGACGCCCATCGGGGTGCCGGTGGCCACGAGGAGGCCGATGGCGCCCGTCGCCGCGAACGGGATCGAGACCAGCAGGATCAGCGGCTGGGCCAGCGAGCGGAACGTCGCCACCAGCAGCATGAAGACGATCGCGATGGCCGCCAGCATGGCCAGGCCCAGGTTCTTGAACGCGTCGTCCTGGTCCGAGGACACACCGCCGATCTCCGCCTTGGCACCCGCCGGGAGCTTCAGGGCCTTGATCTTCGACTGGAGCTGGGTGCTGACCGCGCCCGTGTTGTCCCCGGTCGGCCGGGCCGTGATGGTGGCGGCGCGCTGGCCGTCGATGCGGGTCATGGACACGGGCCCGTCGACCAGCTTGACGGTGGCGATGTCGCCGAGCTTCACCGGGCCGAGGCGCAGCGCCTTCAGCTGGGCCAGGGTCGTGACGGGCTTGGCCGACTTCACGACGACGTCGCGCTCGGTGTCGTCGAGGATCGCCTTCGCCGCCGTCGTACCGCGCACGGCCTGCGCGACCGCGGCGCCCAGCTTCTGGTCGTCGAACCCGGCCGCGGCCGCCTTGGAGTTGGCCTTCACCGAGATACGCGGCACGCTCTGGGAGAGGTCGCTGGTGACGTCGGTGACGTGGTCGAGGCCGGCCACGGTGGAGCGCACCCGGTCGGAGGCCTCGCTGAGCACCTGCGGGTCGGACGCCTTCACGACGACCTTGAGGTCCTGGTTGCCGAAGCCGTCACCGGCGGACACGGTGGTCGTGCCGATGCCGTCGAGCTTCTTCAGCCCGTCCTCCAGGCGCTTCTGCACGTCGTCGTAGGCGGCCGAGTCCTTCAGCATGACCTGGTACGACGCCTGGTTGGTGTCGGTGCCGCCGCCGAAGGCCGCCATGAAGCCGGAGGAGCCGACGGTGACCTGGTAGTCCTTGACGCCGTCGGTGGCGGCGAGCAGCTTCTCGACCTTCCTGGCCCGCGCGTTTGTGGCCGCGAGGCTGGTGCCGGGCTTCAGCTCCTGCTTGACGGTGAGGACTTCCTGGTCGCCCTGGTCGAAGAAGTTCGTCTTCAGCAGTCCGGACATGCCGAACGTGAGCACCAGGACGACGACCGCGATCAGCACGCTGGTGAGGCGGCGGCGGGTGGCGAAGCGCAGGACGGGGACGTAGAGGCGCTGGAGGCGGCTCTTCGCCTCCTTCTCCTCGGCCCGGCGGCGGGCCTCCTCGGCGTCCTCGGGGGTGCCCTTGGGGGCGCGCAGGAACCAGTACGACAGGACAGGCACGACCGTCAGCGAGACGAGGAGCGAGGCCAGCAGGGCCGCCGTCACCGTGATGCTGAACGAGCCGAACAGGGCGCCCACCATGCCGCCGACCAGGCCGATCGGCAGGAACACGGCGACCGTGGTGAGGGTGGACGAGGTGACCGCGCCGGCCACCTCGCGCACCGCGCCGAGGATCGCTTCCCTGCGCTCCTCGCCGTAGCCGAGGTGCCGCTTGATGTTCTCCAGGACCACGATCGAGTCGTCGACGACCCGGCCGATGGCGATGGTCAGCGCGCCCAGGGTGAGCATGTTGAGCGACAGGTCGCGGGTCCACAGCACGATCAGGGCGAGGACGACCGACAGCGGGATGGACACCGCCGTGACCAGCGTGGAGCGGATCGAGGCCAGGAAGACCAGAATGACCAGGACCGCGAAGAGCAGGCCGAGCGCGCCCTCCGTGGTCAGGCCCTTGATGGACTTGGACACGGCCGGGCCCTGGTCGCTGACGACCGTGAGCTCGGCGCCGGAGCCGAGGTCCCTTCGCAGGTCGGGCAGCTTGTCCTCGACCGCGTTCGAGATGGAGACCGCGCTGCCGTCGTGGTCCATGGTCACGTTGACGGCGAGGCTGGGCCGGCCGTCGGTGCGGGTGATGGAGTCGGCCGGGGCCGGCTGCTCCTTGACGGTGGCCACGTCACCGAGGCGTACGGGCTTGCGGACGCCCTCGCCGGTGACCATCAGGTCCTTGATC
Source organism: Streptomyces sp. NPDC001450 (assembly GCF_053597295.1). NCBI lineage: Bacteria > Bacillati > Actinomycetota > Actinomycetes > Kitasatosporales > Streptomycetaceae > Streptomyces > Streptomyces sp. NPDC001450. Next base: position 14,317 of record NZ_JBSFHY010000073.1, on the reverse strand, counting down.
TGCCGCAGCGAGCTGAAGCCGCCGCCGACCTGCACGGTGCGGCCCGCGCCGTCCTCGTCGAAGGAGCCGGCCGGGACGGTCGCGCCGCCCGCCTGCAGGGCCTGGCCGAGCGCGGCGGAGGTGAGACCCGCCCGCGCGAGGTCGGCCTCGTTCGGGGTGACGGCGACCTGGAGGTCGCGGACGCCGGTGACCTGGACGCGGCCGACGCCGTCGACGTCCTTCAGGGCCGGTACCACCGTCTTGTCGAGCTGGTCCGAAAGGGCCTGCTGGTCCTTGTCGGAGGTGACGGCGAGCACCACGGTCGGCATGTCGTCCGTGGAGCCGGCGACGACCTGCGGGTCGACGTCGTCCGGCAGTTGGGCGCGGGCCCGGTTCACGGCCTGCTGGACGTCGGAGACGAGCCGCTTGGTGTCGTTGCCGTAGTCGAAGGACGCCATGATCACGGCGTTGCCCTCGCTGGCGGTGGAGGTGACACCGGTGATGCCGTCGACGCCCTGGAGGTTGTCCTCGATGGGCTCGACGACCTGCTTCTCGACGACGTCCGGTGCGGCGCCCTGGTACGGCGCGACGACCGACACCATGGGCAGTTCGATGGTGGGCAGCAGTTGCTGCTTGATCTGGGGTATCGCGATCAGCCCGAAGACGAGCGCGATGAGCGACATCAGGCCGATCAGGGCCCGTTGCGCGAGGCTGAATCTCGACAGCCAGGACATGGGTCAGGGTCTCTCTTCTGTGAGCGGCAGAAGCTGCTGCGGGGCGCACACGTGAGCGCCCACCTCAACACCCTGAGCCATCCCCGAGGACGAATCCGTAGGCCCCAGGTCCCGTTCCCCGTCCGGCCCGTACTCCGCGCGCAGTACGCGCGGGTGGAGATCAGTCCATCCTCGGACGTACCAGTCCCGACTCGTACGCGATGACGACGAGCTGGGCCCGGTCCCGGGCGCCCAGCTTGGCCATGGCCCGGTTGACGTGTGTCTTCACCGTCAGCGGGCTGACTTCGAGGCGTTCGGCGATCTCGTCGTTGGAGTGGCCGCCGGCGACCTGGACGAGCACTTCCCGTTCCCGGCCGGTGAGCGCGTCGAGGCGCTCCGAGCGGGCGGGGTCGCGGCCTTCGTCGCCGTCGCCCTGGGCGAGGAAGCGGGCGATCAGGCCCTTGGTGGCGGCCGGCGACAGCAGCGCCTCGCCGCCCGCGGCGACCCGGATGGCGTTCAGCAGCTCCTCGGGCTCGCTGCCCTTGCCGAGGAAGCCGGAGGCCCCGGCGCGCAGGGACCGGACCACGTAGTCGTCGACCTCGAAGGTGGTCAGGATGACCACGCGGACATGGGCGAGGGACGGGTCGGCGCTGATCAGACGGGTGGCGGCGAGGCCGTCGGTGCCGGGCATCCGGATGTCCATGAGGACGACGTCGGCGCCGTGCTCCTTGGCCAGCCGGACCGCCTCGGCGCCGTCGGAGGCCTCCCCGACGACCTCCATGTCGGGCTCGGAGTCGACCAGCACCCGGAACGCGCTGCGCAGCAGTGCCTGGTCGTCGGCGAGCAGGACACGGATCGTCATGCGGGCTCTCCCGGTGCCGTCGTACGGGTCTTGACCGGCAGGATCGCATGGACGCGGAAGCCGCCGCCGTAGCGGGGTCCGGTGGTCAGGGTGCCGCGCAGGGCGGTGACCCGCTCCCGCATGCCGAGCAGCCCGTGCCCGCCGCCGGCCCCTGGCTCGGGGGCCGCGCCCGTGCCGTCGTCGAGGACGGTGACCTCGATGTTCGGTCCGACGCGTACGACGCTGACCTCGGCCCTGGCGTCGGTGCCCGCGTGCTTCTGCACGTTGGTCAGGGCCTCCTGGACGATCCGGTAGGCGGCCAGGTCGACGGCGGCCGGGAGTTCGGTGCCGTGGTCGGTACGAGCCACCTCGACGGGGAGTCCGGCGCTGCGGAAGGTGCCGGCGAGGTCATCGAGGCGGCTGAGGCCGGGGGCGGGCTCGGTGGGGGCCTCGGGGTCGCCGGACTGGCGGAGCAGGCCGACGGTGGCGCGCAGTTCGTTGAGTGCGGAGCGGCTGGCCTCGCGGACGTGGGCGAGGGCCTCCTTGGCCTGGTCGGGCCGTCTGTCCATGACGTGGGCGGCGACTCCGGCCTGCACGTTGACCAGCGCGATGTGGTGGGCGACGACGTCGTGCAGATCACGGGCGATGCGCAACCGCTCCTCGGCGACCCGGCGTCGGGCCTCCTCCTCGCGGGTGCGCTCGGCCCGCTCGGCGCGCTCCCGCATGGCCTGGACGACCGCGCGGCGGCTGCGCACCGCGTCCCCGGCGGTGGCACCGATGCCGGTCCAGGCGAGCACGCCCAGGTTCTCCTGCGCGTACCAGGGCAGGGGGCCGCCGAGCATGGCGGCGGCGGTCAGCACGGTCATCGTGAGCAGGCCGACGCGCCAGGTGGTGGTGCGGTCGGTGGTCGAGGCGACGGTGTAGAGGGCGACCACGGCGGACATGGCGACCGGGGCGCGCGGGTCGCCGGTGACGCACTCGATCAGGGCGAGCGTGCCGGTGACGGCGAGGACCGTCTTGGGCGCGCGGCGGCGGAAGACGAGCGCGGCGGCGCTGAGGGTCATCAGGAGCAGGCTGAGCGGGTCCGGGCTGTGAACGCCCCAGGTGACGCCGTTCTCCCCGCGGGGGTCCACGAAGGAGCCGGCGACCATGCACACCAGCACGCCCGCCGCGATCGCCGCGTCCAGCGCGAGGGGGTGCGCCTTCAGGCTGCACCGGGCGCGTTCGAGAGTGCTCACCCGGTGAACAGTACGGGGCATTGCGGCACAGGTCAGCAGTGAGGCGCCCGCTGCTGGGGCCGGCCGGGGCCGGGGTCGCTCACCGGCGCCGGCGCCCGACCGCAGCCGGGCTCCACCGCCGCCGCCTCTCCCGGGTGCAGCCGATCACCCACGGCGCCTGGCCGGGCTCAGCCCGGGATCAGCCCGGGATCAGCCCGTCGTCGCTCAGCAGCTCCCGGACCTCCGTGAGCGTCGCGTCCGAGGACGGAAGGATCAGCTCCGAGGGTTCCAGGGATTCGTCCGGCAGCGGGGTGCCGAGCCGGCGGACGGCCTCGAGGAGAGCGGTGAGCGTACGCCGGAACCCCTCCTCGTCGCCGCTCTCCATCTCGGCCAACAGGTCGTCGTCCAGCTTGTTCAGCTCGGTGAAGTGGGCGTCGTCCAGCTTCACCTGGCCCTCCCCCATGATCCGTACGATCACGTCGGCCTCCTCGGCTCGGGGTCCCGGCGCCCGACTACTGCTTGTCGAAGCGCGGGGTGTCCTGCGGCTGCTGCTGGGACTGCCCCTGGCCGGTGCCGCCCTCGATCGCCTGCTGCGGCGAGCCTCCGGCCAGCTCCGCCTTCATGCGCTGCAGTTCCAGCTCTACATCCGTACCACCGGAGATCCGGTCCAGCTCGGCCTGGAGGTCGTCCTTGGCCATGCCGGTGGGGTCGTCCAGGGCGCCGGAGGCGAGCAGTTCGTCGATGGCTCCGGCCCGGGCCTGGAGCTGGGCGGTCTTGTCCTCGGCCCGCTGGATGGCCAGGCCGACGTCGCCCATCTCCTCGGAGATGCCGGTGAAGGCCTCGCCGATGCGGGTCTGGGCCTGGGCGGCGGTGTAGGTGGCCTTGATGGTCTCCTTCTTCGTACGGAAGGCGTCCACCTTCGCCTGCAGGCGCTGGGCCGCCAGGGTGAGCTTCTCCTCCTCGCCCTGGAGGGTCGCGTGCTGCGTCTCGAGGTCCGTGACCTGCTGCTGGAGGGCGGCACGGCGGGACAGCGCCTCCCGGGCCAGGTCCTCGCGGCCGAGCGCGAGCGCCTTGCGGCCCTGGTCCTCCAGCTTGGAGGACTGCTGCTGCAACTGGTTGAGCTGGAGTTCAAGGCGCTTGCGGGAGGTCGCCACGTCGGCTACGCCGCGGCGCACCTTCTGCAGCAGCTCCAGCTGCTTCTGGTACGAGTAATCGAGGGTCTCGCGCGGGTCCTCGGCCCGGTCAAGGGCCTTGTTCGCCTTCGCGCGGAAGATCATCCCCATACGCTTCATGACACCGCTCATGGGCTTCGCGCGCCCCCTTCTGACGGACTCCAGCTCACAGATCCTGCGACAGAACCCACAGTACGGGCCCTGACTCCATTACCGCACTGTTCGGGGAGTGATGCGCTCATCCCCAAGAACGACTGCGGACGGTATCGCTCCGGCGTGAGGAGTAGGTGGACCTCCGGGTGGGCTTCTCAGGACCCTTCCGTGACCGCCGGGTGAAGCGTCTGCAACGTCCCCTCTGTCCCCCTACAGACGTCCGGTGTTGCCGGATCGTTCCCCGGCGGACTGGGGTCCATGCCGGGGAAGCCCTTACCCTTGGGTTTTGTGTTCCGTAGCCGTGCCAAAGAAGAGAAGGCCCCCGCCGACAAGGCGCGGGTGACCGACTCCATGCAGCCCCGTGACCCGCAGGCCCCGAAGGGCCGGCCCACGCCCAAGCGCAGCGAGGCCCAGTCCCAGCGCCGCAGCGTCGCCAACACGCCGACGACGCGCAAGGACGCCGCCAAGCGTCAGCGCGAGGAGCGCCGCCAGGCGCTCGAGCGGCAGCGCCAGGCGCTGGCCGGCGGCGACGAACGCTATCTACCCGCCCGGGACAAGGGCCCGGTGCGCAGGTTCGCGCGCGCCTGGGTCGACTCGCGGTTCAACGTGGCGGAGTTCTTCCTGCCACTGGCCGTGGTCATCCTGGTGCTCAGCGTGGTGCGGGTGCCGGCGATCCAGAACATCGCGCTGCTGCTGTGGCTGATCGTGATCGTGCTGATCGTGCTCGACGCGGCTGTCAGCGGCTTCCGGCTGAAGAAGCGGCTGGCCGAGCGCTTCCCCGACCAGAACCGCCGGGGCGCCGTCGCCTACGCCCTGATGCGCTCCCTCCAGATGCGTCGGCTCCGGCTGCCGAAGCCGCAGGTCAAGCGCGGAGAGCGGCCCTGAGCGCAGAGGCTTTCACCGGGGGTGCGGCCGACGCCTGGCTGAGCAAGCTGGGCGGGCTGCGTGATGTCGTACGACAGGAGCTGGTGGCCCGGCAGCTCGACGAGCAGATAGCCGGGCGGTTCCCGGTCGGGCAGCGGCTGCGGGTGCTCGACGTGGGGATGGGCCAGGGCACGCAGGCGCTGCGGCTGGCCCGGCTCGGGCACCAGGTGACCGGTGTCGAGCAGGACGCGACGATGATCGCGGCCGCGCGCGAGGCGCTCGCCGGTGAGCCGGACGGCATCCGTGAGCGGGTCCGGCTGGTGCAGGGGGACGGACGGGACACCGGCGTGCACTTCCTGCCGGGCAGCTTCGACGTGGTGCTGTGCCACGGGGTCCTGATGTACGTCCAGGAGCCCGACCCGCTGGTGGCGGGTCTGGCCCGGATGCTCGCGCCGGGCGGGCTGCTGTCCCTGCTGGTGCGCAACGGCGACGCGCTCGCCGTACGGCCGGGCCTGTCCGGGAACTGGGCGGGCGCGCTGGCCGCCTTCGACACCACCGCCTATCGCAACCGCCTCGGCCTGGAGGTGCGGGCGGACCGGCTCTCGGCGCTCACCGCCACCCTCGCCGGGATCGGCGCCCCGCTGCACGCCTGGTACGGCGTACGGGTCTTCACCGACACGGCGGCGGACGACGCGGAGATCCCGGACGACCTGGAGACGCTGCTGGCCGCCGAGGAGCGGGCCGGGCGGACGGATCCGTACCGGGGGGTCGCGGCGCTGCTGCACCTGTGCGGGGTGCGGGGCTGAGCCCACGGCCGCAAGGAGTACCGGCTGAGTCCGTTCGGACGTACACGGCAAGCTGCCGGTCCCAGAATCAGGAGCGGCGAGGGAGTCGACTCGGGGCGAGCCGCGCTCGGCGTCTTCGCGCGGACGGTCCTGGACGACACAGATCAGCGTGACGGCGCCGAGAAGACGACGGACGTGACGCCGGGCGAGGTGTGAGGAGGGCGGCCGCTCGCGAGGGCGGCCCTCCTCACCCCCCGATCGGGTTACGACGCGTCGGCGTGCAGGCTCATCGGGCCATAGATCTCGGTGCCCTCCTCGAACAGCCGCACCTGGTCCGCGCCGCCCTCCTGCAGCGCCTTCCAGTGCTCGCCGATCCAGGACTCGGCGTCCCCCTGCGTGGTGAACTCCTCCGGCTGCACCGCGGGCTGGACCTCCGTCCCGTCGGCCTTCTCGAACCGCCACGTCCATGCCGTCATGTGGGCCTCCCTTTGATCCAACTCATGCCCCGGAAGCGTATTCGCTCCGCTGGGTTGGCCGTTAGAGGTTGTGGATCAGCTGCGCCCACGCGGCGGTAGCCGCACATGGGACACAGGCCCACGCCCCTTCACCGGTGCCCCTTCGGGGCTACCAGGGGCGCGAGACCTGCTCGGGCAGGTGAAAATCGATCTCGTGGAAGTGACTCTGCTCGGTACCGGTGCCCCCGCGGGACTGCCCCGCCCCGACTGTCCCTGCGCCGTCTGTGCGACGGCGCTCGGGCCGGACGCGCGGGCGGCCACCGCGCTGCTCGTGGACGGGACGCTGCTGCTCGACCTGACGCCCGGGGCGGCGTTCGCGGCCGCGCGGGCGGGGCATTCGCTGGGCGGGGTACGGCAGGTGCTGCTGTCGCATCCGCACGACGGTCCGGCGGTGGAGGTGCCGACCGGGCTGCCGCAGCCCGGCCGGGTGCCGGACGGGCGGGAGTTGGCGCTGCTGACGGGGCATCGGGTGCGGGCCGTGGCCATGGACGCGGGCGGCACCGGGTACGCGGTGACCGGGCCGGACGGGCAGCGGCTGCTGTACCTGCCGCCGGGCGGGGCGCCGGCCGGGCTGGAGGGGGCGCCGACGGAGACGTACCAGATGGTGCTCGCCGATGTCGTGGGACGCCCGGACGCGCTGGCCCGGCTGCGGGCGGTCGGTTCGGTGGGCCCGACCACGGACGTCGTCGCCGTCCATCTCGACCACGACGTGCCGCAGGGCGCGGAGTCGGGGCGGCGGCTCGCGGCGGCCGGGGCGCGGGCGGTGCCGGACGGTACGACGCTGACGGTCGGGGTGTACGAGGACGTGCCGGACGTGCCGCGCCGGACGCTCGTGCTGGGCGGGGCGCGCTCGGGCAAGTCGGTGGAGGCCGAGCGGCGGCTGGAGTCCTTCCCGGAGGTGCTGTACGTGGCGACGGGCGGGACGCGGGGCGGGGACACCGAGTGGGCGGAGCGGGTGGCCGTGCACCGGGAGCGCCGGCCGGGGTCGTGGCGTACGACGGAGACGACCGATCTGGTGCCGCTGCTGGGCGTGGACGGGCCGCCGGTGCTGATCGACTGCCTGTCCCTGTGGCTGACGGATGTCATGGACTCCGTGGGGGCGTGGGACGACGCGGAGTGGGCGGGGGGCGGGGAGAAGGCGCTGCGCGAGCGGGTGCGGGAGCTGACGGAGGCGGTGCGGGCCACTCGGCGGACCGTGGTGGCGGTGTCCAACGAGGTGGGGTCGGGGATCGTGCCGGCCACCGCTTCCGGGCGGCGGTACCGGGATGAACTCGGGCGGCTGAACGCGGCGTTCGCGGCGGAGTGCGAGCAGGTGCTGTTGGTGGTGGCGGGGCAGGCTGTGGTGCTGCGGGGATGAGTGTGCGGGCCGGCTGCGGGTGCGCGGCTGCGACTGTCCGCGGCTACGCAGGTCTGTCCTTGCGGGCCACCAGGCGGTAGGCGTTGGAGAGGCGGATGTGCGGGGCCAGGGGGGCCAGGATGTGGTCCAGGATTGCGGTCACATCCAGTACCGGAGCGGCCATGGCCCTCAGGAAGGGGTGGATGTGGGCCAGGGTCAGGGAGAGGGCCGCTGAGAGGTCGTAGGGGACATGGGGTGCCCTGCGGTCGGTGATGAGGATCGTGCAGCCCTGGGACTCCAGTTCCGCGCGGAGGTTGGGCAGGGACGGCAGGTGGAGGTGGCGGGGCTGGCCGTAGGGGAGCCACCACTTGCCCAGGACGGTGGCGAACGCGCTGCCCGGGTCGGGGACTTCGACGACGAGGTGGCCGCCGGGGCGCAACACGGTGAGCGCGGCACGGAGTTCGGCGCGCGGGTCCGGGGCGTGTTCCAGGTGGTGGAACATGCTGACCACGTCGTAGCGGGAGCGCAGGCGGGCCGCCAGCCCCGGGGTGGTCAGACAGCCGCGGTGGGCCTCCTCCACCCGGCCCTCCATCAGGGCCTGTTCCACGCGGGCCGTCGGGTCCAGACCGTCGAAGCTGGTGTACGGGAAGAACTCCTTGGCCGCCTCCGGGAAGCGGGCGTGCCCGGTGCCCACGTCCAGCCAGCTCTCCGGGTCGCGCAGTGCCGACAGCGCGTGGGCGGCGGCGCGGTGCCTGCGGCGGACCGCGCGGTCGGAGAGGACGCGCTCGGCGAACTCCTCCAGCTGTCTTTCGTAGAAGTCCCGGTGGTAGAAGGCGAACCCCTCCGCCGTGAGCCGGGGATTCTGGAAGACGTGCGCACAGTCGCCGCACTCGTCGAGGACGAACGTGCCCGGCCGGTGCCGCAGCGGGTCGGGGGCGCGCAGCCGGGTCCGCAGCCGACGGCAGCCGCACCAGGGGCAGTCCTCGCGGCGCGGCTCCTGGAAGGGGTCGCGCGGCTCGATGACCTGGGGGGTGAGGGGCGAGGGCTGCATGGGCGGCTCCCTGGGCGACAATCCGCTGTAAACCGGAACGTATGGGATACCCCTCTCGGGTGCAAAGACGTCGTGCCGGTGTGGTGGCGGTGTGGCGCGGGGGTGTTCGTTCACGGGCGGTACTGTTCGGCGAATGAGCAGCCTTAATCTGGACGACTTCACCGATCTGATCGAGCGCCCGGACGGGGGCGTACGCCGTGACGCCGAGGCCCGCCGGGAGCGTCAGATCGTGCCGCCCGGGTCGCTCGGGCGCCTGGACGAGCTGGGCGAGTGGCTGGCCGCCGCGCAGGGCGCCGTACCGGTACGGCCGGTCGAACGGCCGCGCGTGATTCTCTTCGCGGGCGACCACGGCATCGCCGAACTCGGCGTCTCCGCACGGCCCGCGGGCAGTGCCGAGCAGCTGGTGCGGGCGGTGCTGGAGGGTGCCGGCCCGGTGTCGGTGCTCGCGCGCCGGCTCGACGTGCCGGTACGGGTCGTGGACATGGCTCTGGACTGCCCGCCGGACGCCTTCCCGGAGGAGGTCGTACGGCACCGGGTGCGGCGCGGCAGCGGTCGTATCGACATCGAGGACGCCCTGACCGCGGACGAGGCCGAGGCGGCCTTCCGGGCGGGTGTGGCGGTCGCCGACGAGGAGGCCGACTCGGGGACGGATCTGGTGGTCCTCGGTGATGTCAGCGTGGGCGGGACCACGGCGGCCGCGGTGCTGGTCGCGGCGCTGTGCGGGACCGACGCGTCCGTGGTGACCGGGCGGGGCGGGCTCGCCATCGACGACCTGGCGTGGATGCGCAAGTGTGCGGCGATCCGGGACGCGCTGCGGCGGGCGCGGCCGGTGCTCGGGGACCAGTTGCAGCTGCTCGCGGCCGTGGGCGGGGCCGATCTGGCCGCGATGACCGGGTTCCTGTTGCAGTGCGCGGTGCGGAAGCTGCCGGTGATCCTGGACGGTGTGGTGACCGCCGCGTGTGCGCTGGTCGCCCAGCGGGTCGCGTTCCGGGCGCCGGACTGGTGGCTGGCCGGGCACGACAGCGGGGAGCCGGGCCAGGCGAAGGCGCTGGACCGGATGGCACTGGAGCCGCTGCTGGAGCAGGGCGTGAAGGTGGGCGAGGGCGTGGGCGCGCTGCTGGCGCTGCCGCTGGTCCAGGCCGCGGCGGCGCTGGCCGCCGAGCTTCCCGAGCGGGAGGCGGCGGCGGAGAAGGAGTAGTCCGCAGCCGGAAAAGAATGGTTCGCCGGGACGGCCCCCATATGATCCTCCCCCATGGGAGATGCCCGAATTGCCGTGGAGCAGCATGCCGAGCCGGAGCGGCGGTCCAGCAGGGCCTCCCGTCGGGCCGCCGTCTTCGCCGTCTGGTATCTGCGGGCCGTCGCCTTCATCAACTTCCTCAGCGCGGTCTGGGTCTCGCTGGGCCAGGACGTGCGCCGGCACAACCAGGAGAACTACTTCACGCCGTACCTGCTGACGGCCGGCTTCGCCTCGGGCGTGTTCACCGCGTTCCTGGCGATCACCATGCGCCGGCGCAAACGGGCCGCGTGGATCCTGAACCTGGTGCTGAGCGGGTCGTTCCTGGCCCTGTTCGCGTTCGCCATGGCGTTCCCGGAGATCCGGCGGTACGCGCAGAACTGGGTCTCCCTGATGCTGACGGCCGCCTTCGTCGGGGCGCTGCTGGCCGGGCGCCGGGAGTTCTACGCCAAGGGCGACCGGTCCAACCCGCGGCTCGCCGCGACCGTCGCCGTCGGCGGCGGGCTCGTCGCCTCGCTGCTCGCCGGGCTGCTGATCACGGTCACCAACACGGCGCCGGACGCGGCCCGTTCGACGTTCCTGGAGCGCTGGCACTACGGCACCCTGCGGCTGGTGTCGGTGGCCGCCGAGGAGTCCCGCTTCCCCGGCATCGACCCGCCCAACTGGGCCAACGTGGCGATCAACGTGCTCAGCACGCTGCTCGTCCTCGCCGTGTTCTACGCCGCCTTCCGCTCCCGGCGTGCCGTCGACCCGCTCACCGAGGACGACGAGAAGCGGCTGCGGGCGCTGCTGGAGCGGCAAGGCGAGCGGGACTCGCTCGGCTACTTCGCGCTGCGCCGGGAGAAGAGCGTGGTGTGGTCGCCGACCGGGAAGGCGGCGATCGCCTACCGCGTCGTCGGCGGGGTGAGCCTGGCCTCCGGGGATCCGCTGGGCGATCCGGAGGCGTGGCCCGGGGCGATCGTGCCGTGGCTGGTGGAGGCGCGGGCGCACGGGTGGATCCCGGCGGTGATGGGGGCGAGCGAGGAAGCGGGGACGGTCTACGCCCGGCACGGCCTGGACGCGCTGGAACTCGGTGACGAGGCGCTCGTGGAGGTGGCCGAGTTCACGCTCGAGGGACGGGCGATGCGCACCGTGCGGCAGGCGTACAACCGGGTGAAGCGGGCCGGGTACCGGGTGCGCATCCGGCGGCACGCGGACATTCCGGCGGACGAGATGGCGTATCTCCTCGAGCGTGCGGACGACTGGCGGGACGGGGCGACCGAGCGCGGGTTCAGCATGGCGCTGGGGCGGCTCGGGGACCCCGAGGACGGCCGGTGCGTGATGCTGGAGTGCACGGACGCCGAGGGAAGGCTGCGCGCGCTGCTCTCCTTCGTGCCCTGGGGGCCGCACGGGCTGTCCCTCGACCTCATGCGGCGCGACCGGGACTCCGACAACGGGCTGATGGAGTTCATGGTCATCGAGCTGCTGCGCCGGGCCGGCGAGATCGAGATCACCCAGGTCTCACTCAACTTCGCCATGTTCCGATCGGTCTTCGAACGTGGGGCGCGCCTCGGTGCCGGACCGGTGCTGAGGCTGTGGCGGTCGCTGCTCAGCTTCTTCTCCCGCTGGTGGCAGATCGAGTCGCTGTACCGCGCCAACGCCAAGTACCGGCCCATCTGGGAGCCGCGGTTCCTGCTCTTCGAGAAGAGCGCGGACCTGCCGCGCATCGGCCTCGCGTCGGCGCGCGCGGAGGGCTTCCTGAGGGGCCTGTCGTCGGATTCCCGTCGTCCGCCCGCAGGGCGGGCCTCGCGGCGTCTGGTGCGTGCGATCGCAAGGCGCCGGAGCGTCCTCGTGGCGGAGCCACGTGGACGGTTCGGCAACGCGGCATGGGGGTCCCCCCGCGCGAGCGAAGCCGAGCGTGGGGGAGTGCGTGCCAGACGCCGCGAGGCAGGCGGGAATCCGACGACAGGCCCCGCGGCGCCGGGGCTGCCGAAGTGGCTGCACCGCAGGCACCTGGACACGCACCGATGAGGACCGTTTGATGAGGACGCTCGCCCGCTGGGCCCGTGCCGAGTGGGGACTGCTGTACGTCACCGTGCGGGAGGCCCTGCTCAAGCGCCGCTGGCGGGCGTTCCCCATGACGCTGGGGGCGGTGTGCCTGACCGCGCTGCTGCAGTTCGCGCAGAACCGGCCGTGGGGCTATCAGATCGTGCAGGACATGGGTGCCGTACAGGCACAGGACCCACTGGGGCCGGCACTGCTGCGCACTCCCCTGTCGCTGTTCGTCCCGGCGCTGGACCTGCCCGTGTGGGGGGCGCTCGCGCAGATCCTGTTCGTGTTCGGCGTCGCCGAGGCGTGCCTGGGCTGGTGGCGGACGCTGGCGATCGCGTACGTGGCCACGGTCGCCGGGACGCTGTACGCGCGCGTGGGCATCGCGCTCGGCCCGCATGCCCCGTTCGGTCTCCCCTGGACGGACGCGCAGGTCGTCGACACCGGCCCGTCGGCGGCCGTGGTGGGGCTCGCCGTCTATGTGAGCTGGCGGTACGGCGCCTATGTGACGGCGGGCGCGGTGACGCTGGCGATGGTGGTCGAGGTGCTGCTCAAGGAGAACCTGGCGGGCAAGGAGCATCTGGCCGCGCTGATGGGTGTGGGGACGCTGTGCCTGGTGGCGGCGGTGCAGCTCAGGTACGGGCGGCTGCCGCGGCGCGATCAGTGGCGGTCGGGCAGGCGGACCGGGCGCGGGTCGGGTTTGCCGCCGATCCAGTCCTGAAGGGCACGGCGGGGCCCGGCCCAGCGGCGGTCGTGGTGGTAGGCGCGCAGGGTCGCTCTGGCGCGGGCACGGGGGCGGCGGCCGTAGAAGCGGCGGGCCCAGGGCGAGTCGGGGCGGGCCAGGCGGATGGCGCCGACCAGCGCGACCAGCGGCACGATCACGCCGAAGATCGCGACCCGGGCCTTGCCCTTGCTCAGGGCGATCAGGGAGAAGACGAAGTTCATGGCGATGTTGGCGATGACCGTGCCCCGGTCCTGGAGTTCCTCCGCGGACAGGTCGTTGACGCCGAACGGCGCGAACCCGGCGAGCAGCAGGCCGACGAGGGCGGCGGTGACCACGACGACCTCGACGCTCTTGCGGCCCTCCTCGCTCCAGTAGACGTCGTCGAGGTGCAGGATCAGCGCGAACTCGTCCAGGACGAGCCCCGCCCCCATGCCGAAGACGACGGCGGAGATGGCCGCGCCCGCGCCGTGCCGGTCGCTGGCGACGGCGCCGAAGCCGCCGATGACGGTGAGGACGACACCGGGGACCACGTGGTGGATGTGCAGCCCGCCCGCCTTGACGTTGCCGAAGGGTCCCTTGCCGGCCCGGATCAGCCGGACGATCACACGGGTGACGACGAAGGTGACGACGAAGGCGGTCAGGGCCAGCAGCAGCGGAAGTTTCCCCGGTTCCAGGATGTTCCGCTCCCACCAGTGCCCCATGTGCGCACTTTAGTCCCGGCCGCGGTGGGGAGCCCGGCGACGGCCCGGTAGCCTGCGCCGGTGCTCAAGTCCTCCCCTCTCGACGGCTTCCGCTTCGCCTTCGGCACGCTCTGCGTGCTGCCCGTCCGGGTGCGCCGGTGGGACAGGGAGGCCGCCCGCGGGGGCATGCTGAACGCCCCGTTCGTCGGACTGGTCGTCGGCTGCTGCGCGGCGGGGCTCGGGCTGCTGCTGCTCCTCCTGGGCGCCGGCCCGCTGCTCGCCGCCGTCGCCTCCGTCGCCGTACCGGCCGCGCTGACCCGTGGCCTGCATCTGGACGGGCTCGCCGACACGGCGGACGGGCTCGGCAGCGGCAAGCCCGCTCGGGACGCGCTGCGGATCATGAAGCAGTCGGACATCGGGCCGTTCGGGGTGCTGACCCTCGTCCTGGTGCTGCTGGCCCAGGTCGCCGTGCTGGCGCAGCTCTACGACGACTCCTGGGTGCGGGGCGGCACCGCGGCGGTGACCTCGGCGGTCGCGGCCCGGCTCGCGCTCACCCTGGCCGCGCGCACCGGGGTGCCCGCGGCCCGTCCGGAGGGTCTCGGGGCGGCGGTCGCCGGCGTGGTGCCGGTACCGGGCGCGCTGGCCGTCACGGCGGCCTTCACGATCCTCGCGGCCGCCTGGGGTACGGCCCAGGGCACGTACGGCGCCCTCCGCGCCGCGGCCGCGGTCCTGCTGTCCCTCGCCACCGCCGAACTCCTGCTGCGCCGCTGCACCCGTCGCTTCGGCGGGGTCACCGGGGACGTGTTCGGCGCCCTCGCGGAGACGGCGACGACGGCCGCGCTCGTGGTGCTGTCCCTGGGCCGCTAGTGCTGTGACCGGACAGGGGACCCCGCGCAGGGAGACAGCGCCTCCGTGCTGACGGTGGCGGGGATCCCTACCGCCCGTCTCCGTGCCCGGCGGCGGTCCCGTGGGCCCTGACCGTCCGGGTCTGCATCCACGAGGACGAGTTCGGGGTGCTGATGGAG
>NZ_JBSFHY010000072.1:0-25355 GCF_053597295.1 Streptomyces sp. NPDC001450 | reverse complement strand
GGCCGGTCCGTGTGACCGGCCGCACACCGCGGGGGCCCGGCCCGGTTTGACCCCTTCGGCCGTGGCCCCGTAACCTTGACCGTCGGCGTGTCCACTGAACACGCCACATCCCCGTAAACCTCTTCCTCCCGGGCACACGGTTGGCCGGGAGAGGTTGCCCGTGTCATCGCTGGGCGGCTGGCCTGCGGGGGTGCCGTTTCCGAGCGAAAGAGAGATCCGCGTGTACGCCATCGTGCGCAGCGGTGGTCGCCAGCACAAGGTTGCTGTCGGCGACATCGTTGAGGTTGACAAGATTTCCACCGCCAAGGTTGGCGACACGGTCGAGCTCTCGACCCTGCTCGTTGTCGACGGCGACGCTGTGACCAGCGACCCGTGGGTGCTGGCCGGCATCAAGGTCCAGGCCGAGGTCGTGGACCACCACAAGGGCCAGAAGATCGACATTCTGCGCTACAAGAACAAGACCGGCTACCGCCGTCGTCAGGGCCACCGCCAGCAGTACACGGCGATCAAGGTCACGGCGATCCCCACGGCTGCGAAGTAAGGGACTGAGGAGACATGGCACACAAGAAGGGCGCATCGTCCACCCGGAACGGTCGCGACTCCAATGCCCAGCGGCTCGGCGTGAAGCGCTTCGGCGGTCAGGTCGTGAACGCTGGTGAGATCCTGGTCCGTCAGCGCGGCACCCACTTCCACCCGGGCTCCGGCGTCGGCCGTGGCGGCGACGACACGCTGTTCGCGCTGCAGGCCGGTGCGGTGGAGTTCGGCAGCCACCGCGGCCGCAAGGTCGTGAACATCGTTCCGGTCGCCTGACCGAACGTTCACTTCGCGAGGCGGACCTCACTTCCCGGTCGGGAAGGCGGGTCCGCCTTTCGCGTGTTCCTAATGGAACGCAGCAAGCAGAGAAACACCCGCACTCACTGGAGGCACTGAACCATGACCACCTTCGTGGACCGCGTCGAGCTGCATGTCGCCGCGGGTAACGGAGGTCACGGCTGTGCCTCCGTCCACCGTGAGAAGTTCAAGCCGCTCGGCGGCCCGGACGGCGGCAACGGCGGCCGTGGCGGTGACGTCATCCTGACCGTGGACCAGTCGGTCACCACGCTCCTGGACTACCACCACTCCCCGCACCGCAAGGCCACCAACGGCAAGCCCGGCGAGGGCGGCAACCGCTCCGGCAAGGACGGCGAGGACCTGGTCCTGCCGGTGCCGGACGGCACGGTCGTCCTGGACAAGGCGGGCAACGTGCTCGCCGACCTGGTCGGCCACGGCACCTCGTACATCGCGGCGCAGGGCGGCCGGGGCGGCCTCGGCAACGCGGCGCTGGCGAGCGCCCGCCGCAAGGCGCCCGGCTTCGCCCTGCTGGGCGTGCCCGGGGACCTGCAGGACATCGTCCTGGAGCTGAAGACGGTTGCCGACGTGGCCCTGGTGGGCTACCCGAGCGCGGGCAAGTCCTCGCTGATCTCCGTGCTCAGCGCGGCCAAGCCGAAGATCGCGGACTACCCGTTCACCACCCTCGTCCCGAACCTGGGCGTGGTGACCGCCGGCTCGACCGTCTACACCATCGCCGACGTGCCCGGTCTGATCCCGGGCGCCAGCCAGGGCAAGGGCCTCGGCCTGGAGTTCCTGCGGCACGTGGAGCGGTGCAGTGTGCTCGTGCACGTGCTGGACACCGCGACCCTGGAGTCCGACCGCGACCCGGTCTCCGACCTCGACATCATCGAGGAGGAGCTGCGGCAGTACGGCGGCCTCGGCAACCGTCCCCGCATCGTCGTCCTGAACAAGGTGGACGTGCCGGACGGCAAGGACCTCGCCGAGATGGTCCGCCCCGACCTGGAGGCGCGCGGCTACCGGGTCTTCGAGGTGTCCGCGGTGGCCCACATCGGGCTGCGCGAGCTGTCGTTCGCCCTCGGTGACCTGGTCGGCAGGGCGCGCGCCGCGAAGCCGAAGGAGGAGGCGACGCGGATCGTCATCCGGCCCAAGGCCGTGGACGACGCGGGCTTCACCGTCATCCGCGAGGAGGTCGGCGGGGAGCCGCTGTTCAGGGTGCGTGGCGAGAAGCCGGAGCGCTGGGTCCGCCAGACCGACTTCAACAACGACGAGGCCGTCGGCTACCTCGCCGACCGGCTCAACCGCCTCGGTGTCGAGGAGCAGTTGATGAAGGCGGGCGCGCGGGCCGGCGACGGCGTGGCCATCGGCCCCGAGGAGAACGCGGTCGTCTTCGACTGGGAGCCGACGGTCATGGCGGGCGCGGAGATGCTCGGCCGGCGTGGCGAGGACCATCGCTTCGACGCGCCGAGGCCCGCGACGCAGCGCCGACGGGACAAGCAGGCCGAGCGGGACGAGGCCTCGCGCGAGTACGACGAGTTCGACCCGTTCGAGTAGTCGGTCGCACCACCCGAGCCGAAAAGCCGTACCCGCCCGAGCCGAATGGTGAGCGCCGGGCACCGCGCCTGCGGTGTCCCGGTGCCGGCCACACCTGCGGCGAATGGCCGGATCAGCTCGGGATTCGCCCACTAACACCCGTTACCGTAGGCATCTCCTGACACTCAGTGAGACCCGTTGCGGCAAGGTCACGTTCCATCCGTGGTTCCCGTGTCGTGACGGGTCTTCTGTTGTCCGTCTATTTGTCATGCACGCGAATGCTCTCGTTCGGTGGGCGGGACGTCCGGCCGTGGGAGCTTGCGAAGGTCCGAGCCCAAGAGGCCTCCGTGGCAAGGGAGTCAGCGAATGACCGGAGCATTACCGCCCGACCGCCGCCGCTTTCTGACCGCCGGTGCCGCCGTCCTCGGCGCCGCGGCCTCCGCCCAGCTCTGGCTGCCGGCCACCGTGGCCCGGGCGGCCCAGACCCCGCTGCCCGACGAGGTGTTCACCCTCGGAGTGGCCTCCGGCGACCCGCTGCCCGACGGGATCGTGCTGTGGACCCGGCTCGCCCCCGACCCACTTCACGGCGGCGGCATGCCCGACGCGGTCGTCCCCGTGGAGTGGGAGATCGCCGAGGACGAGCAGTTCGGAAAGACCGTCCGCACAGGCACGGCCGAGGCCCGGCCCGAGTACGGGCACAGCGTTCACGTGGATGTGAGGGGGCTGCGCCCGGACCGCACGTACTGGTACCGCTTCCGCGCCGACGGCCGGCTCTCGCCCACCGGCCGCACCCGCACCGCCCCCCACCCGCACCGCAGAGGCGGCTCGCTGCGCGTCGCGCTCGCCTCCTGCCAGAACTGGCAGCACGGCTACTTCACCCCGTACGCCGACATGCTCGCCCAGGACCCCGACGTCGTGCTCTTCGTCGGCGACTACATCTACGAGTCCAAGCCCTCCGCCACCGCCGTACGCCGGCACGAGGGCAGCGACGAGCCGTACACCCTGGTCCAGTACCGCAACCGCTACGCCCAGTACCGCACCGACCCCGACCTCGCCGCGATGCACGCGAACGCGCCCTGGGTGGTCACCTTCGACGACCACGAGGTCGACAACGACTTCGCCGGCGAGATCCCGCAGGACCCCGGCAAGCAGTCGCACGACGCGTTCGTGGCCCGCCTGACCGCGGCCTACCAGGCGTACTACGAGCACATGCCGGTCCGTGCCACCGCGATCCCGAACGGCCCGCACATCCAGATGTACCGCCGGCTGGAGTTCGGCCGCCTGGCCCGGCTCAACGTCCTCGACACCCGGCAGTTCCGCACCGACCAGGCGACCACGCAGGAGGGCGCCGAGAGCCCGTCGATGACCATGCTGGGCGCCGAGCAGAAGCAGTGGCTGCTGGACGGGCTGTACGACTCCCCGGCCCGCTGGAACCTGATCGCCTCGCAGATCATGATGGCCGAGACCGACCTGCTGCTCGGCGAGGGCAAGCTCTGGTACTACGACGCCTGGGACGGCTACCAGGACGAACGCAACGCCCTGCTGGAGGAGTTCGCCGACATCCGCAACCCGGTCGTGCTCAGCGGCGACCGGCACCTGACGATGATCAGCGACCTGAAGGAGGACTTCGCCGACCCGGACTCCGACGTGGTCGGCGCCGAGTTCGTCGGCACCTCCATCTCCAGCAACGGCGACCAGGACCAGGCCGCCTTCCACGCCCAGTGGGACCCGCTCAAGGCGGACAACCCGCACTGGAAGGTGATCGACGCCCACCGCGGCTATCACCTCTTCGACATCCGCCGCGACGGTATCGACGCGCAGGTCCGTGTCGTGGACACGGTGGTCAGGCCGCAGGCGACCGCGAGCACGCTGGCCACGCTGCGGGTGGAGTCGGACGAGCCGGGTGTGCGCGTCGTCTGACAGGTGAGACCCAGGTAAGTCTCTTACCGTCCGTTGATCATGGGGACGGACCGCACGAAAGACACCCTGCCCGCAGGGACCCGCCTGCTGCACATAGGCCCGCACAAGACCGGGACCACGGCCACCCAGGGGGCGCTGTTCGCCGCGAAGGAGAAGCTGCCGGAGTACGGCATCGCCTTCCCGGCGCACAGCCGCCACCCCATGGAGGCCGCTCTCGCCGCCTGCGCCCGGCCCGCGATGATGGGCGACACCGTGCCGACGGACCGGCACTGGACCCGGCTGCTGGCGAGTTCTTCGCCGACGCCCCCGACGACGGGCCGATCACCCGGATCGTCGAGCAGCTCGGCGGCATGCGGGGGAGGGTGCACGTCCTGGTCACGCTGCGTCCGCTGGCGAAGATCATGCCCTCGCAATGGCAGCAGTACGTGCAGAACGGGCTGCGCATGGGCCACGAGGACTGGCTGGAACACATGCTCCGCAAGCCGCGCTACGAGAAGCCGAAGCCCAGCTTCTGGCAGCGGCACCGGCACGACCGGCTCGTGGAGCGCTGGGCCCGGATCGTCGGACCGGAACGTGTCACGGTCGTCGTGGTGGACGACCGCGACCGCGGCGGTTTGATGAGCACTTTCCAGACACTGCTCGGGTTGCCGGTAAATTTTCTTCAGCCGGTCACGGACACCGCTAACCGCTCTCTTACCTTGGCCGAGACCGAGATGCTGCGGTATCTCAATGTCGAATTCCGCGGCAATGGTCTGCCTGACGCACTGTATTCACGTCTGGTACGGAACGGAGCTGTGCCGCATATGAAGAACGCGTGCAGCCCCACCCCCCGGGACGTGAAGATCGTGACCCCGCGCTGGGCGGTTGAGGCAGCGGGTGCGCTCGGTGCCGAGATGGCGGAGCGGATCGGTGTGCTCGGTGTCGGGATCCTTCGGCGACCCGGGCCTGCTGTCCACCGTACCGACCGAGCCCGAACTGCCTTACGCCGAGCCGCGAATCGCGCCCGAGGTCGCCGCCCGGGCGCTGTACGGCGCGCTCGCCGCGGCGGTGTCCGTACCGGTCGGCGCAGGCCCCGCGCGCACCGTGCACCAGACGTCGACGATGGAACTCGTGAGGGTCCTCGGGCACCGTTGTCCGAAGCGGCTCGGGCGGCGCTGAGCGCAGGCTGTGTACTTACTCACAAGAATTTCACGAGCGTACACGGCAACCATGTCCAACCATCCGGAGTCCAAGGTGAATGAAGGGTTGCGCTCACATAGGCAGGGGATGTCGTCCGCCTTGCACCCCGCTTATCGAAAGTGAGAGCATTTCACGGTTCCCTGTCGTCCCAAGGTAGGTCAGCCTGTGTCCCAGCACATAGCCAAGCCCCGAACCACCGCAGTGATCCTGGCCGGTGGCACCGGTCAGCGGGTGGGTCTGTCGATTCCCAAGCAGTTGCTGAAGATCGCCGGCAAGGCAGTCATCGAGCACACCCTGACCACCTTCGAGAAGGCCGAGTCGATCGACGACGTCATCGTGCTCATGGCCCCGGGCTATGTGCCGGACATCGAGAAGATCGTCGCCAAGGCCGGGTTCCAGAAGGTCAAGAAGATCATCGAGGGCGGCTCGACCCGCAACGAGACCACCGAGCGCGCCATCGAGGCCCTCGGCGAGGGCCTGGCCGAGGGCGAGGACCTCAACGTCCTCTTCCACGACGCCGTCCGCCCCCTGCTCTCGCAGCGCGTGATCGACGACTGCGTGACCGCGCTGGAGCGCTACCAGGCCGTCGACGTCGCCATCCCGTCCGCCGACACCATCATCGTCACGCGTACGCACGGCGAGGACGGCGAGTTCATCACCGAGATCCCGGACCGCTCCCGGCTGCGCCGCGGCCAGACCCCGCAGGCCTTCAAGCTGTCCACGATCAAGCGGGCCTACGACGTCGCCGCCGGCGACCCCAACTTCCAGGCCACGGACGACTGCTCCGTCGTCCTCAAGTACCTGCCGGACGTGCCGATCCACGTCGTCGCGGGCGACGAGTACAACATGAAGGTGACGCAGCCGGTCGACGTCTTCATCGCCGACAAGCTGTTCCAGCTCGCCTCCACCGCGACCCCCGAGCAGAACGGCGAGGAGGCCTACCGCGAACTCCTCACCGGCAAGACCATCGTGATCTTCGGCGGCTCCTACGGCATCGGCAAGGACATCGCCGAACTCGCCGGGTCCTACGGCGCGAACGTCTACGCGCTGGGCCGCTCCACCACCGGTACCCACGTGGAGAACCCGGAGGAGGTCGACGACGCGCTGTCCAAGGCGTACGCGGAGACCGGCCGGATCGACTACGTCGTCAACACCGCGGGCGTGCTGCGCATCGGCAAGCTCGCCGAGACCGACAACGCCACCATCGAGGAGGCGCTGAAGGTCAACTACCTGGCCCCGGTGCAGATCGCTCGTTCGTCGTACAAGTACCTGGCCGAGACCAAGGGCCAGCTGCTGCTCTACACCTCCAGCAGCTACACCCGCGGCCGCGCCGAGTACAGCCTCTACTCCTCGACCAAGGCCGCCATGGTGAACCTCACCCAGGCGCTGTCCGACGAGTGGGCCGGCGACGGCATCCGCGTCAACTGCATCAACCCGGAGCGCACCGCCACCCCGATGCGCACCAAGGCCTTCGGTCAGGAGCCGACGGGTTCGCTGCTCTCCTCCGAGGCCGTGGCCGGCACCTCCCTGGACGTGCTGCTGTCGGAGCTGACCGGTCACGTCATCGACGTCCGTCAGCAGGATCCGACGGCGGGCGCCGCCAAGGCCTCCGGATTCGAGCAGGCGTTGGCCTCGGTTCTGGACCGCCAGGACGGCATGTAATGATTGCGACTGAATAACTTTCAGGAATTCAGGCCTCTGCGGCCGCCCATTCGCCGGGCTTTCGCAGAGGCCTGAATCCGTACACCTCGCGAACAATCCGCCACCCCCCGGCATTACCGAACAAAACCGGCACTCCCCCTCCCAGAGCAGGTTTCTCTGTGATATCCACCGCTATTCGCGTCGCCCGGGTGGGCAGCGTGGCCGAGCTGGCCGCGGCGGCCCTCGTGATGCTGGGCTTCCCGGCGCTCATGCTGGCCGCGCTCGTCCCGAGCGTCTACGCCTTCGCGGCCGTGGCAGCCGTGACGTACCTGGCGGACCACTATCTGCACCGCAAGGGCAGCTACCTGATCAACCGCCTCAGCAAGGTCCGGGCCGGTCTGTCGATCCGGTTCCTGATCCGGCAGCTGCTGCTGATCCTGCTGCTGGCCCGGCTCTCGCACGCGAACGACCTGATCTTCTACGGTGCGGTCGCCTGCTTCATCGCCTTCTACGGCCTCCAGGCCCCGCACGGCGCGCTGGTCACCCTGATCCGCAACCGCCGCCGGATGCCGGTCGCCACCCGCAACGTGGACCTGAAGTCCCGCATCCGTATCCCGGACGCCCCGCCGCGCCGCCTGCTGCACCGCTCCGCGGAGAAGATGCTCCACCTCGACCTGTTCGCCGTCGTCGGCGTCGTGGTCTCCGCGATCGTGGACTCGGCCGTCGCCGGCTTCGTGGGCATCGGCCTCACCGTGGGCCTCGGCTGCCTGTACGTCCTGGTGCTGGTGCCGTACGTGCGGGGGACGAAGGTCCCGCCGAAGGCCGACACCGTCCTCGCCGCCGTCGACGAATGGCTGGCCGGCTACAAGCCGGAGACGGTCCTGTACTTCTCCGGCTCCAAGGACTCCGCGTACCAGGTCAACATGTGGCTGGAGACGATGGAGCGGCTGGAGACCCGGCCGCTGATCATCCTGCGCGAGCGCGCGATCTTGAACAACCTGGCGCCCACCACGGTCCCCGTCATCTGCGTGCCCGGAGGGGTGCACCTGATGAACCTGGACCTGTCGACCGTGCGCGTCGCCCTGTACGCGGCCAACGTCGGCAAGAACATCCACCTGCTGCGCGTGCCCACGATGAAGCACGTCTTCATCGGCCACGGCGACAGCGACAAGCTGGCCAGCGTCAACCCGTACAGCAAGGTGTACGACGAGGTCTGGACCGCCGGCCGGGCCGGCCGCGACCGCTACGCCATCGCCGACGTCGGCGTACGCGACGACGACATCGTCGAGGTCGGCCGCCCGCAGCTGGCCCCCATCCAGAGCTGGCAGGGCGTGCCCGAGGGGCGTATCGCCACCGTTCTCTACGCCCCCACCTGGGAGGGCTGGGACGGCAATCCCGGCAACACCTCGATCGTGCTCGCCGGCGAGAACATCGTGAACAAGCTGGTGCAGGCCGACCCGCCGGTCCGCGTCCTGTACAAGCCGCACCCCTTCACCGGCACCGTCAGCAAGGAGGCGGGCGCCGCGCACCAGCGCATCACCGCCCTGGTCGAGAAGGCCGCCGCCGAGCGCGCCGCCGACTCCCGCTTCACCGCTGACGCCGATGTCCAGACCCAGGCCAAGGCCGAGCTGGACCGCATCGAGGCCCGCCTCGCCGAGCTGGCCGCCGCCGGCGGCGAGAAGGGCGACGAGGCCGAGGCCACCCGCGACGGCGTCGTCGACGTCGAGAAGCACCAGGAGATCGCCCGGCTGCGCGCCGAGTGGAACGACGCCTACTGGCGCTCCTTCCCCTCGTACGAGCACCGCGTCATCACGGGCGCCGAGCCGCGCCTGTACGACTGCTTCAACGTCTCGGACGCGATGGTCTCCGACATCTCCTCCGTGGTCTCGGACTTCATCGCGAGCGGCAAGCCGTACGCGGTGACGGACTCCGGCGAGCTGGGCGTGGAGGAGTTCAAGCGGCAGAACACGGCCGTGCGCGCGGCGACGATCCTGTCCAACAGCGCGGCCGAGCTGGGCGGCCTGCTGGACGCCGTACGCGACCCCTCCACCGACCCGCTGGCCGAGGCCCGGGGCGAGCTGAAGCGGTACCTGCTGGGCCCGGACGAGCCGAAGTCCATCGACCAGTTCAACACCGCGGTCGCCGACCTGGCCCTCAAGGCCGAGACCCGCAACGTCGGCCAGGAGTCCCGCCCGGTCGCCGGGAACGCCGAAACCGCCGAGCTGACCAACGCGGTACCGGGTCAGCGCGGGGCGTCCGCCGGTGAGACGGACGGCGTGACCGCGGGCTGACCCGCCACCCTGCTACGGCCTCCGAGGGACATCCCCGGGGGCCGTTGTCGTGTCCGGCCGTCTTGCGCGGCTCTTAACCGCCGCTGAACCGCTCTTACTCCGTCTGCGTACTGTCCCGTACCGCCCGCCGTGCTCCGTGTCTGTCCGCTTCCTGTGAGGGGGGCGCCGGTGTGACGTGCACCACTGATTACCCGCAGTGAGGCAACCGCTTCCCACGGGTGTCCGTCTAACAAATTGCGAATGAGCTGATACGGGGGAAATGTTCCGTTGACCAGCGGGAAAGCAGCAAGGGGGAAACGTGACCGTCGTGACGCAGCCTGATGTGAGCGTGATCATCGGGGCGTACGAGGCGATGCCTTACCTGGTCGAGTGCCTGGCATCCGTCGAGGCGCAGACCATCGACCCGGCACGCATGGAGGTCATCGCGGTCGACGACGGGTCGACGGACGGCAGCGGGGAGTACCTGGAGGAGTTCGCGGCCCGCGCCCCCATGCCGGTCACCGTGATCCGCCAGGAGAACTCCGGCGGCCCCAGCGGACCGCGCAACGTCGGCCTCGGCAAGGCGGCCGGACGCTACGTCTTCTTCCTGGACGCCGACGACCGGCTCGGGCCGGAGGCCCTGGAGCGCATGGTCGCCATGGCCGACAAGAACGGCACCGACGTGGTGCTCGGCAAGGTCGAGGGCATCAACCGCATCCCGCCGAAGTCCATGTGGGGCAAGACCGTCGACCGGACCGACGTCTTCTCGTCCAACATCAAGTTCACGCTCAGCGCGCAGAAGCTGTTCCGCCGGGCGCTGCTGGAGAAGCACGGCATGCGCTTCGACGAGTCCCTGTGGACCGGTGAGGACGCGCTGTTCACGATGGAGGCCTACCTGCGGGCCGACGGTGTCTCGGTGGTCGCCGACTATCCCTGCTACTACCTGGTCGGCCGCGAGGACGGCAAGCACGTCACGAAGACCGGGAGTTACACGCTCCGCTTCGACTCCGCGCGCGCCCTGATGAAGCTGATCGCCGACATGGTCCCGGCGGGCGCCAAGCGCGACACTCTCATGATCCGGCCCTTCCTCATCACCCTGCTGCCGCAGTTCGGGCCCAAGTTCCTGACGGACAGCGAAGAGGTCCGCCGGCACAAGCTCGAGCTGGCCAAGCCGCTGATGGACGCCTACTGGACGCCCGGGGTGGCCCGCCGGCTCAAGGTGCACGAGCGGCTGCGGCTGCACCTGGTGGCCGTGCAGCGGCCCGAACTGCTGCTGGACGTCGTGAAGTTCGTCAAGGCGAAGAGGCAGGCCGCCGCGGTCCTGGAGAAGCGCGGCACCCGCGTCTACCTCGTCTACCCGCACTTCCGGTCCAGGGAGGCCGGCATTCCCGACCAGGTCTACCTCGCCGAACCCCGCGAGGCCCGGGCCTTCGAGGGCTACCGGGAGGCCGCCGCCAACTCCTTCCTGCGCCGGGCGCTCAGGAAGATCCGGCGGATGCTGCCGAGCGGGGGATTCGGAGCGGCGGCGGCCTGAGGGCCCCCGCCGCGGCCGGGGGAGTCACTGCTTGCCGGACTGAAGCGCCCGGCGCAACGGCCGGCCCACCACGCGGCGGGCGCGCCGGTAGACGGAGGCGGTGGGCGCGGGCAGCCCGTCCTTGGCCTTCCTCGCCCGCGCCAGCTCGCGGCGCAACTGGGTGTTGTCCTGCGTCAGTTCGCTGACCCGGGTGTGCAGCCAGCCGAACCGGCTGCTGAGCGAGGCGAGGTCGGTGTCGTTCCAGGGGCGCACGCCCGGCGGGAAGGACAGCGAGTCCATCTTCTTCTCGAAGGCCGCACCGCCGTCGCCGTGCGTGAAGGTGTTCTGCAGCCCGTTCCTGTCCAGGAAGCCGACGAACCGTTCGAAGCGCTCCCGGTGGTTGCCGACCAGCCCGCCGAAGTCGGCCTGCTCGTACAGCCGCGCCGGGTCGGCGGCCTCCGGGTCCTTGGCGACCCTGTCCAGCCGCTGGTGCGGGATCTCGAAGTACCGGCACAGCTCCAGCGTGCGCGAGTCACCGCACAGCACGGTCGCGGGCGTCCCCGCGAGCAGCGCCGCGACGTTGCCGTGGATGCGTGAGCCGAAGGAGAAGTCGAAGGGGCGCAGCTCGTCGATCCAGGTGACCGGGTCGACGTACACCCGCACCTTGTCCTCCCGGTACATCGGATGGTCCGGGTGCGTCGGCATCGCGGTCACAGCGGCGTTCGGGTCGCTGAGGTCCCGCCAGTGCAACTGCCGGGCGTCACTGAGGTTCTGGCCGACGAAGCGCAGGTTCGGGTACCGGTCGTGGGCGCGGGTGATGATCCGGCCGAGGCCCTGCTTCCTCACCGCGCTGTGCGAACCGTTGACCGCGATCCGCGACTCGGCGGTCAGTTCGGGCACCCGCTTGCGTACGTCGAGTTCGCTGCCGTACAGGAACAGCGACGGGCAGCCGATGACCTCCACGTCCCTGAAGCCCATGTCCCGCAGGTACTGCTCGGTGAACTCGCCCCGCACGCCGATCGAGGCGCTGCGCTCCAGCACCGCCGCGCAGAACTCGCGCACCGTCGGCTCGATGCTCTTCAGCCGCGCCGGGTCGTAGCCCACCCCGGTCTGCGCGCCGACGCCGAGCACCACGACCGGGATCCTCAGCCGGGTGATGAGCCGGGTCAGGCGCTTCAGCGCGATCTCGAAGGAGGGCCGGAAGGCGTTGGCGAGCGGCACGACGAAGGCGTCGTACTCCGCGTTGATGCGCGCGGCCGCGGCCACCTCGGTCCGCCCGCCGTTCGAGACGACCTCGGTTCCCGGGACCTCGAGGATCTTGTGTGCCGCGTCCTGGAAGATCAGGTTGCCCGCGTTGGTGGCGATCACGTCCTGGTGGAGGGCCTCCTCCACGGTGAGGACGTCGTAGGGGCTCTTGCCCGAGCGGAGGAGTATGCGCTTCGGATGGCGAACGTTAGGTGACACGAAGGTCAAATTATGTTTGTCAGAGATTTAATTTCTATAGGCAACCGGTGCAACCTTTTTACCGTACGCGCTCGGTGAGCAAGCGGTTACGCCCCGCCTGTCCGGGGGCTGGACCGGTGCGCGCCGCACGGCCCCCTTCGCGTAGATTGCCGCACAGGCAGCCGGAACCGGGCGAGGGGACAGCAGGCAAGGTGGCAAGGGCAAGGCAGGCCGTGGGTGAGGCCCGCAGGATCGTCGTCAAGGTGGGCTCCTCGTCGCTGACCACCGCCGCGGGCGGCCTGGACGCCGACCGTGTCGACGCGCTGGTAGACGTCCTCGCCAAGATCCGAAAGATGGGGGTGGCCCGAAGGGCCTCGGTTGAGGGTGGTGGTGGGAGACGGGTGGGCGGGGGAGAGAAGGAGATCGTGCTGGTCTCCTCGGGTGCCATCGCCGCGGGCCTCGCTCCGCTGGGCCTGCGCCGCCGCCCCAAGGACCTGGCCCGCCAGCAGGCCGCCGCCAGCGTCGGCCAGGGACTGCTCGTCGCCCGCTACACCGCCTCCTTCGCCCGCTACGGCGTACGCGTCGGACAGGTTCTGCTCACCAGCGACGACATGAGCCGCCGCGCCCACCACCGCAACGCCTCCCGCACCCTGGACAAGCTGCTGGCCATGGGTGCCTTCCCCATCGTCAACGAGAACGACACCGTCGCCACCGACGAGATCCGCTTCGGCGACAACGACCGCCTCGCCGCCCTCGTCGCCCACCTCGTCCATGCCGACCTGCTGGTGCTCCTCTCCGACATCGACGGCGTCTACGACGGCGACCCCAGCAAGCCGGGCACCTCGCGGATAGCGGAGGTGCGGGGGCCCGCCGATCTCGAGGGCATCGAGATCGGCAGCGTGGGCAAGGCCGGCGTCGGCACCGGCGGCATGGTCACCAAGGTCGAGGCCGCCCGGATCGCCGCCGCCGCGGGCATCCCGGTGGTGCTCACCAGCGCCGTCCACGCTGCGGAGGCGCTGGGCGGCGGCGACACCGGCACCTACTTCCACCCCACCGGCAAACACGCCGGCGGCCGCCTGCTGTGGCTCCAGCACGCCTCCACCCCGCAGGGCTCCCTCACCCTGGACGACGGCGCCGTCCGCGCGGTCGTGGAGCGGCGCAAGTCACTGCTGCCCGCCGGAATCGCCGCCGTGGAGGGCGAGTTCAGTGCCGGCGATCCCGTCGAGCTGCGTGACGGCACCGGCCGCGCGGTGGCCCGCGGGCTCGTCAACTTCGACGCCAAGGAGATCCCCCAGCTGATCGGACGTTCGACCCGGGAGCTGGCGCGCGAGCTGGGCCCGGCGTACGAACGCGAGGTCGTACACAGGGACGACCTGGTGCTCCTGCACCCGTAAAAACGGGGCGTAACGACGGCCCCCGGTGGGGGACGTTCCGTAAAACCGCCCCGCGGAGCCGTAGGGCCTGCTCAACTTTGTCTCAGGAACACGTTCCCGAGCGCTGCGTGAAGGAGGCCGTCGTGAGACGAGTGCGCCCTGGGGCGGCGGCGTCCCGCGGTGCTCTGACGAGCGTCGCGGCCGGGGACACCTACGAGGAGTCCAGGGACCTGCCCCGCCTGTGGCACGTCACGCTCAGCGTCTCGGGGCAGAAGGTCCCCCTCAAGGACCTGCGGCGCGCCCTGGAACAGCTGGCCCATGACCACCCCTTCCTGCTGACCAGCAGATACGCGAACGACCACGCGGAGATCCGCTACTGGGAAGAGGCCCGCGACCTGCACGACGCCGCCGCCGTGGCCCTGCGCCTGTGGGGCGAGCACCGCCAGACCGCCGGACTCCCCGCCTGGGAGATCGTCGGCCTGGAGGTCATCGACCGGGAGACCTACCACCAGCGCGTCGCCGAGGGCTACGGCCCGCCGCCCGCGACCCCGGTAGGGGTTCATCCCTTCTGACGGGTACAGGTGTTTCCGCCCCCTTGATCCCGTCTCGGGGTGTGGAACGAGCGGTGGACGGCCTCGTCCGGCGCACTACCCTTCCCTCATGACCACGCTCTCGCCGTACGACTCCATGTCCCCGGTCACCCAGGCCGCCTACCGGGCCAAGGCCGCCGCCGCCGACCTCGCGCCGCTCCCGCGCGCCGTGAAGGACGACGCGCTGCTCGCCATCGCCGACGCCCTGGAGGTCCGGACCGGCGAGATCGTCGAGGCCAACGCCAAGGACGTGGCCAAGGCCCGGGAGAACGGCACCAGCGAGGCCATCGTCGACCGGCTCACCCTCACCCCCGAGCGGGTCCGCGCCATCGCCTCCGACGTCCGCGACGTCGCGAAGCTGCCCGACCCGGTCGGCGAGGTCGTCCGCGGCTCCACCCTCCCCAACGGCATCGACCTGCGCCAGGTCCGCGTCCCGCTCGGCGTGGTCGGCATCATCTACGAGGCCCGCCCGAACGTCACCGCCGACGCCGCCGCCCTCTGCCTGAAGTCCGGCAACGCCGTCCTGCTGCGCGGCTCGGCCTCCGCCTACGAGTCCAACAGCGCCCTCGTGCGAGTGATCCGGGACGCCGTCGGCGGCGCCGGGCTGCCCGCCGACGCCGTCCAGCTGGTGCCCGGCGAGAGCCGCGACTCCGTACGCGAGCTGATGCGCGCCCGGGGCCTCGTCGACGTGCTCATCCCGCGCGGCGGCGCCTCCCTGATCCAGACCGTGGTCAACGAGTCCACCGTCCCCGTCATCGAGACCGGCACCGGCAACTGCCACGTCTACGTCGACGCCCGGGCCGACATCGACATGGCGATCGAGATCCTGATCAACTCCAAGGCCCAGCGGGTCAGCGTCTGCAACGCCGCCGAGACCCTCCTGGTCCACCGGGACATCGCCCCCGACTTCCTGCCGCGCGCCCTCGACGCCCTCGCCGAGGCCGGCGTCACCGTCCACGCCGACGAGCGCGTCATGGCCTACGCCAAGGACTCGAAGGCCACCGTGGTCGAGGCCACCCCGGAGGACTGGGAGACCGAGTACCTCTCGTACGACATCGCCGCCGCCGTCGTCGACTCGCTGGACAAGGCCGTCGAGCACATCCGGCTGTGGACCTCCGGCCACACCGAGGCGATCGTCACCACCTCCCAGCAGGCCGCCCGCCGCTTCACCCAGCTGGTCGACTCCACCACCGTCGCCGTGAACGCCTCCACCCGCTTCACCGACGGCGGCCAGTTCGGCTTCGGCGCCGAGATCGGCATCTCCACCCAGAAGCTGCACGCCCGCGGCCCGATGGGCCTGCCGGAGCTGACCAGCACGAAGTACATCGTCACCGGCGACGGTCACGTGCGCCGCTGACGGCCCTGGCGAAAAGGCGTCTCAGCAGGCGGATGAATTTCCATACCGTCTGCCCAAATTGACCCCCCAGGTCTACTCTGGATCCGTGCCGGAGGACGTGGGGGGCACGCCGTTCCCTGACGGCTGGGAGCCCGACGACGACCACGACCACGGGGTGTCGGACGAAGAGTTCGCCTCCGTGGTCTTCGACGAGGCCTTCGTGCAGGCGGCTGTGGTGCACGAGCCGACCGCCGTGGAACGCCTCCTGGCCGCCGCACAGGCAAGAGCCGAGGCCTCCGAGGCAGAAGCCCGCCGCGCCCACGCCAGAGGCGAGCGCTACGACGACGGGTACGGCCCCGAAGGGACCGATTTCGGTCATGATCGGGACGACGACGAGCTGGACGACACC
Source organism: Streptomyces sp. NPDC001450 (assembly GCF_053597295.1). Taxonomy (NCBI): domain Bacteria; kingdom Bacillati; phylum Actinomycetota; class Actinomycetes; order Kitasatosporales; family Streptomycetaceae; genus Streptomyces; species Streptomyces sp. NPDC001450. The sequence goes on along the minus strand of NZ_JBSFHY010000072.1, from coordinate 9,320 downwards.
TACGTCCTCGGTGACGGTCGCGGCGTCTTCGGGAGCCACGGCAAGCAGGTCCGCTGGCACCGGCCCGTCGCCTGGGTGCTCGCCCTCGTGATGGGCATCGGCATGGTCGCGCTGGCCTTCGCCGCCGTCTACCGGGGCGCTTCCTCGAACACCCGCGACCGGGTGCCGTCCCCCGCCGCGACCGGAATGGAGCAAGGCGCGGCCTCGCCCCCCTCGGCCTCCGCCGACTCCAACCCGCCGGCCGTCTCGGCCTTCCCACGAACCCCCTGAACGCCCGCACGGGCACCTGTTGAGAACCTGTCAGAAGTTGTCGCGTAGCGGGGCGTTTACCCGAGGCTCACGAGACCTACCCTGAAAGTATGGGCGGGCCTGGAGACCCACCGGAGGGGACACCCGAGGGCGGCCCCGGAGGTGGAGACGACGAGTACCGATCCGTCGTGTTCGACGAGTCGTTCGTCCGTGCTGCCCGCCTCCAGGAGTTCTCCGCGCAGGAGCGCATGGGCGACCACGCGCCCGCCGTGCGCCGCCGCCCGCCCCTGCGCCGGGGACTGACCCGGCAGCTCCTGATCCTCGCCCTGCTGCTCGCCGTCGCCTTCGGCACCGCGATCTACATGGGCGTCCGTCACCCGTACAGCTCCCCGCAGGCCCGGCGCTCCGCCGAGGCCCTGCGGATGACCGTCATCCCGCTCGCCCCGCAGGGCAAGGTGCCCGGCGCCGCCGACGCCGAGGAGCTGTACGCGCACAGCCCCGCCGCCCAGTTCGAGGTCGGCGCCGCCGGGATCCCGCTGCCTGCCACCCGCAGCACCCCGCACTTCTCCGACAGCCAGGTCACGGCCGCCCTGAGCATCGCCAGGACCTACCTCGTCCGCTCCTCCCTCGACCCCGACGTGCTCACCGGCCGTCAGTTCCGCCCGGCCCGGGCCCTCCTCGACGCCGAGCAGCTCGACCAGTTCGACCAGAGCTTCCACCACCCCGCGGCGGACGGCCGCCACGCCCCCACCGGCTGGCTGGTCCGCCTCGACCCGTCCCGGGCGCAACTGGCCGACGACCGGATCCGCGTCCAGGGCACCCTGCAGGCCGGCGAGGCCGACCCGGCCACGCTGGAGGTCAGCGCCGACACGATCTTCGTCTACGCCCTGCGCCGGACCGGTGCCGCCGACGACGCGCCCGTGTCCCTGTTCACCGTCCGCCGTGAGATGACCTTCCACTTCGACCGCGACGAACTGCGCGTGGGCCAGCTCCAGCTGGTCACCTCCTACGCCCAGGCCGGCCCCATGTCCTGCGCGGAGGACGCGACCTCCTACCTCCACCCCCTGCTGGCCGGCCAGACCGCGAGGACGGGCGTGCCGGCGGGGACCGATCCTTATGCGACGGACAGCGCTACCGCGCTGTGCGGGACGCTGGCCGTCGGAGCTCAGCCGACGGGGTGAGGCGGCCTGACGGGGTGCGTTGTCCGGCGGTGCGGGCGGGTGGGGGCTTGTCGCCGGTCACTCCTCGTCGTGAGGCGGCGTGTCCTTCGGTCCTTCCGGGGACGGCGGCGGGCTCCTGAAGCCGTCGAAGCCCCGGCGGACTCGGCCGCCCAGGCCCGCCGTGCCGCCCGCCAGGTCTGTGACCAGCTTCATCAGCGGGTCCTTGGAAGTCTTCACGTCGTCCGCGTAGCTCGCGGCGGACTCGCGGAAGGAGTCGCTGACCGAGGTGTCCTTGTCCTCGGAGCGCCGCGGGTAGTGGCCGTCCATGATCCGCTGGTAGTCCCGGGACTCGGCCCACTTCTTCAGCTCGGCCGCCCGGATGGTGGCGAAGGGGTGCGAGCGGGGCAGCACGTTGAGGATCTTCAGCACGGAGTCGCGCAGATCGCCGCCGGCCTCGTACTCCTCGGCCTGCTCCAGGAACGCGTCCACGTTCATCTCGTGCAGGTGGTTGCCGCCCGCCATCTTCATCAGTCCGCGCATGGAGGCCTTCGGGTCCTGCCCCACCAGCAGCCCGGCACGGTCCGCGGACAGCTCCGACTTGCGGAACCACTCCCGCAGCGCCGTGACGATCGCCATGATCGCGAAGTTGCCCAGCGGTATCCAGGCGACCTTCAGCGCCAGGGTCGTCAGGAACAGCAGGATCGTGCGGTACACCGCGTGCCCGGACAGGGCGTGCCCCACCTCGTGCCCGACGACCGCCCGCATCTCCTCCTCGTCGAGCAGCTCGACCAGCCCCGTGGTGACCACGATGATCGGCTCGTCCAGCCCGATGCACATCGCGTTCGGCTGCGGGTCCTGGTTGACGTACATCGGCGGGACCTTCTCCAGGTCCAGGATGTAACAGGCGTCCAGCAGCATGTCGTGCAGATGCTTGAACTGCCGCTCGGAGACGCGCACCGAGTCGGACAGGAACAGCAGCCGCAGGCTCCGCTCCGGAAGCAGCCCGCTGAGCGCCTTGAACACCGTGTCGAAACCGCTCAGCTTGCGCAGCGCCACCAGGGCCGACCGGTCGGCCGGGTGCTCGTACGCGCGCGATGAGATCCCGGGGAAGCGCCTGCGCTGCCTGCTCGGCACGCGCTCGTGCCCCGTCTGCTCGCGGCCGTCGTCGGACATGTCTTCCCCCATGTGCGTATGAGTGCCTCACTGTGCCCCCGAGGCAGGAGCCAGCCTAGGCGGCGATACCGTGGACGGGCAGTACAGCCGAAGGAGTCCCTGTCATGGAGCACCACCCCGCAGCCGCCTGGCTGACCGAGGCCGCCACCAGTGCCGTCCAGCAGCACGGGTCGGGGAATCTGCTCCGGGTCGTCCTGATCGTGATGGTCCTTGGCTGCGCACTGACCGCGTGGTTCCTGCTGCGCGGCTACAAGCGGAAGGACGACTGACCGCCCGCGAAAGTTCCCCCGCCGACGGCCGATTCGCGCCCGCGCCCGCACCAACGGCGGAGTCGGGGTGATCGCCGCCGGACCGCCCGCTTACGATGAGCCGACGTCTTTATCCCGCCCACACGCGATAGGTCCTGCCGAAGATGAGCTTCCACAGCGCCGCTGCCCAGTTGGTCACCCTCGCCGCCGGGGGCGAGGAGCACGGCGGCAACCACAACAGCCTGAACCCCGCCGTCACCGGCGGCGGCGCCCTCATCATCCTGCTCCTGCTCCTGTGGATCACCACCCGCTTCAACCGGGACCGCTGACCCGGGAGCCCGTCCCCCGCCGGGGCCCTCAGGTGGGGCCGGTAGGGTCTGCACGCATGGGAGAGCAGGACATGCCTACCGGCCCGGCGCACGAGACGGCCGCACCCGCGGCCGACGACGCCACCCAGCACGCCGAAGCGGCGGCAGGCACGGTGAAGACCCCGGCGTACGCCCCGGGCAGCGGCCCCGCCCACTCGGGCAAGCGCCGCCTCGGCGTCATGGGCGGAACGTTCGACCCGATCCACCACGGACACCTGGTGGCGGCCAGCGAGGTCGCGGCGCAGTTCCAGCTGGACGAGGTGGTGTTCGTGCCCACCGGCCAGCCTTGGCAGAAGTCCCACCGCAAGGTCTCCCCGGCCGAGGACCGCTATCTGATGACGGTCATCGCGACCGCCGAGAACCCTCAGTTCTCCGTCAGCCGCATCGACATCGACCGCGGCGGCCCCACGTACACCGTGGACACCCTGCGCGACCTGCGGGCCCTCAACCCCGACACGGACCTCTTCTTCATCACCGGCGCCGACGCCCTCGCGCAGCTGCTGACCTGGCGCGACTCGGAGGAGCTGTTCTCCCTGGCGCACTTCATCGGCGTCACCCGGCCCGGCCACCACCTGACCGACCCCGGCCTGCCGGAGGGCGGTGTCACACTCGTCGAGGTGCCCGCGCTCGCCATCTCCTCGACGGACTGCCGTGCGAGAGTCGCCAAGGGCGAGCCCATCTGGTACATGGTGCCGGACGGAGTCGTGCGCTACATCGACAAGCGCGAGCTGTACCGCGGCGAGTGAGCCGAGAGGGGCACCGGTGAACGACCGATACGACGCGGGGTACGGAGACGGCCAGTACGAACTCGTCGGCTACGACGAGTACGGCCGGCCGGTGTACCAGCAGGTCCCGGCACAGCCGTCTCCGCAGCAGCCCTACGACCCGTACGCCCAGCAGGGCTACGGCTACGACCCGTACGCCACCGGGCAGCAGCCTGCCCAGCCCCACGCCACCGGCAATCAGCGCCCCGCCCCGTCCTACGACCCGTACGACACCGGCCACCAGGCGCCCGCCTCCTCCTACGACACCTACGGCGGCAGGGGCACGGCGAACGCGTACGACCCCTACGGCCAGACCGCCACCAGCGGGCAGCACCCGCGCGTCGCCGGGCAGACCGCCTACATCCCGCAGCAGGCCGGCCCGGCCGAGGAGCCGGAACCCGCGGCCGCCCCCGAACGCGATTACCACACCGAACAGTTCGCCTTCGTCGAGGAACCGAGCGACGACTCCGAAGACGTCATCGACTGGCTGAAGTTCACCGAGAACCGCACCGAGCGCCGCGAGGAGGCCCGCCGCCGCGCCCGCAGCCGGGTCGTCGCCCTGCTCGTCGTCCTCGCCCTCGTCGCCGTCGGTGGTGTCGGCTACCTCTGGTACGCCGGAAAGCTTCCCGGCCTGTCCTCCTCCGGCTCCCAGTCGGGCACGACGACGCCGGCGGCCGCCCAGAAGCGTGACGTGATCGTCGTCCACCTGCACAACACCGGCAAGGGCGGCACCTCCACGGCGCTGCTGGTCGACAACACCACCACCAAGCAGGGCACGACCGTCCTGCTGCCCAACTCCCTCGCGCTCGCCGGCGACGACGGCAGTACCACGACCCTCGCCAAGTCGGTCGACGACGACGGCGCCTCCGGTACCCGCGACCAGCTCGACACCGTCCTCGGCACGAACATCCAGGGCACCTGGCGCCTGGACACCCCGTACCTGCAGAACCTCGTCGACCTGGTCGGCAACATCGACGTCGACACCAACACCGACGTGCCCGACCCGGACGCGAAGAAGAAGGGCACCTCGCCGCTGGTCCACAAGGGCAAGGACCAGACCCTCAGCGGCAAGATGGCCGTCGCCTACGCCACCTACCGCGCCTCCGGCGAGGCCCAGAACGCCCAGCTGGAGCGATTCGGACAGGTCATGCAGGGCGTGCTGCGCAAGATCTCCTCGGACGCGCAGGGCGCCACGGTCACCGTGCAGACCCTCGCGCAGATCCTCGACCCGCCGCTGACCGACAAGGACCTCGGCGCCTTCCTCGCCGAACTGGCCGACCTCGCCAAGGGCGGCGACTACAGGACCGCCCTGCTGCCCGTGCAGTCCGACGGCACGCTGAGCGCCAGGACCAGCGACAGTGTGGTGAAGGACATCCTCGGCGGCACCGCCAAGAGCCCCGACGCGGGCTCCGCGGTCCGGGTCTCCGTCCAGAACGCCACCGGTGTGAAGGACTACACGGAGAAGGCCCGCGTGGTGCTCCTCAACGGCGGCTTCACGTTCCTGGAGGGCGGCACAGCGTCCGCCGCCCGGGCCACCTCGAAGGTGCTCTACGCCGATGCCGCCGACAGGGCGAACGCCACCGAGGTCGCCAAGACCCTGGGCCTGCCCGCCGGCTCCGTGACCAAGGGCACCGTCTCCTCCGGTGCCGACGTCTCGGTCGTCCTGGGCAGCGACTACAGGCCCGCCTCCTCCTGACGGCGGCAGGGCACCCCATGTGCTCCGTTAATCACATGGGGTGCGCCCGGCGGTCCGTGAGACCCTTGAGGTCAAGTGACCCCTTGACGGAAAGCCGTGTAGTGACCGCCACTGATCGTTCCCTTGAGCTCATCAACACCGCTGCCCAGGCGGCGGCCGACAAGCTCGCCCACGACGTCATCGCCTACGACGTCAGCGACGTGCTGTCGATCACGGACGCATTCCTGCTGGCCTCCGCGCCGAACGACCGCCAGGTCAGGGCGATCGTCGACGAGATCGAGGAGCGCCTGCTGAAGGAACTCGGCGCCAAGCCGGTACGCCGCGAGGGCGACCGCGAGTCCCGCTGGATCCTGCTCGACTACGTCGACATCGTCGTCCACGTCCAGCACAGCGAGGAGCGGGTCTTCTACGCCCTGGAGCGGCTGTGGAAGGACTGCCCCGAGCTCGAGCTGCCCGCCGACGCCAAGGCCACCCGCGGCAAGGCCGAGGAGCACGCCAAGCTGCAGGCCGCCGAAGCCGCCGACGAGCCGGGCGGGGAGTGGTGATGAGCGCCACCGGCGAGGTGAGCGACCGCAAGGACCGGGGCCGCCGCATCATCCTGTGGCGGCACGGCCAGACCTCGTGGAACGTGGAGCGCCGCTTCCAGGGCACCACGGACGTCGAGCTGACCGAGACCGGCCTCGGCCAGGCTCGCCGTGCCGCCCGGCTGCTCGCCTCCCTGGGCCCCGACGCGATCGTCTCCTCGGACCTGCAGCGGGCCGCGAAGACGGCCGCCGAGCTGGCCACCCTCACCGACCTCGACATCGTCCGCGAGGAGGGCCTGCGGGAGACCTACGCGGGCGTCTGGCAGGGGCTGACGCACGACGAGATCATCGCCCGGTACGGCGAGCAGTACGCCGCCTGGAAACGGGGCGAGGCGGTCCGCCGCGGCGGCGGCGAGCTGGAGACCGAGGTCGCCGACCGCGCCGCCCCCGTCGTGCTGCGGCACGCCGAGAAGCTGCCCGAGGACGGCACCCTCGTGGTGGTCAGCCACGGCGGCACCATCCGGACCACCATCGGCCGGCTCCTCGGTCTGGAGGCCCAGTACTGGGAGAGCCTCGGCGGTCTCTCCAACTGCTGCTGGTCCGTGCTCGGCGAGGGCGCCCGCGGCTGGCGCCTGCTGGAGCACAACGCGGGCACCCTCCCGGAGCCCGTCCTCGGCGACGACGACTGACCCCTGACCCCGGATTTCACTTTCTGGCAGGTCACAGGCTAGAGTTCTTCTTGTTCGCCCCGCCGAGCGGGGCGGACGAGACATGCGGCTCCGCCGCGTGGCGCCAGGGGCTATAGCTCAGTTGGTAGAGCGCCTGCATGGCATGCAGGAGGTCAGGAGTTCAATTCTCCTTAGCTCCACGGATCGGCACTCTGTCGAGTTGTCAAAGATCGGTGAAGAGGATCCCGTCCCCTCAGGGGGCGGGATTTTCTGTGTTCGGCCTTGAGTCGGTCGGGGCCCTGCGGGCGTATACCCCTGCGGAGACGCTCTCGGTGCGCCATGGGCACCGGACCCAGTGGCCGGAGTGGGGGCCGTGTCCGGACTGGTACTGAGGCGTCGCTGACCGTATTGGCCCGGCCGTGGCAGAATCAAACGGCCGGAAGGGGGCGCGGCCCGACGGGAGGAGTAGCGATGCCTGCGAGCATCCTTGAGGAGGGCGGCCACCTCCTCGGTGCGGCGTTGATACGGGACACGGCAATCCGGCTCAGCTGCCCTTCCTGCGGTTCCGCGCGTGTGGCCCAGGTTCTCGGCGACAACGGCGGAATCTCCTACGTGTGCACGGCCTGCGGCCACAGCTGGAGCTGATCGATGGGTGCACACAGGCGAAAGTGCGACTGGTGCGGCAGTGGTACGCCGATCGTCCGTGACATGGAACCGATCAATCCCGACTACCAGTACTGGTGCGAGGAATGCGCGCGGGCGCTGATCATAAAGGGCGACCCGATCGAGACCTACCGCGAGCTGGAGGGCGAGCCGATCTACGGCCGGCTGCTCGAGGAGCACTGCACGCTCAAGCGGTTCTACTCCTTCGTGACCGCTTGACGCGCCGCTGACCGCGTCCGGGGGCTCGGCAACGATGTCCGGGCCAGCGCGAGGAACAGCGCACCGGCCGCTCCGTAGAGGGCCGACAGCGTCAACTGGGTGCCTGTCTGATGCAGTTCGGGCCGTCCCGGGCCGTGCGGTACCCACCACGGGGCGTACGAGCAGAAGACCAGCGCCGTGCCCAGGGCTGCCGCCCGGTGTCCGCGCGCCCACAGCAGCAGCACCAGGGGCACGCACCACACCCAGTGGTGCGTCCACGACACCGGACTGATCAGCAGCGCGGTGACCGCGCAGGCGCACACCGCCCAGGGCCGCATCCCCCGCAGCTCCGCCGCCACCGCCACCGCGAGCCCCAGGACGGCCGCCACGGCCGCCGCAGCGACCCAGAGGGCTCCCGGGTCGGGTGTGTGCAGCAGACGGGCCAGAACGCCGCGCAGGGCCTGGTTGGCGGTGGCCTCGGCGGGCCCGGCCCGGTCCGCGCGGAACGCCACGTCCGTCCAGAACCGCCATGAGTCGTACGGCAGGGCGGCCGCCGCGAACAGTGTCGCCCCGGCGAACGCGGCGGCCGCCCCGCGCGCGTGCCGCAGCCAGGGGCCGCCGTCCCCGCCCCCGAGCCGGGCCACGACACCCGTGGCGAGCAGGAACGCCGGGAACAGCGCGGGCGTCAGCTTGACCGCGGCGGCGAGCCCGAGCCCCGCCCCGGCGAGGCGGTCGTACCCGCCGACGGGGCGGCGGGTCAGGTCCCACAGCACCAGGGCGGCCAGCAGCAGGTTCACCTGGCCGTAGCGCAGCGTCGTCCACACCGGCTCGCACCACACGGCCACCGCCGCGACCCACCAGACGCTCTCCGCGCGCGCGTGGCCGACGAGTTTCAGCGACAGCCGTACGAACACCAGGAGGAGGGCGAGATTCCCCGCCGCCGCCAACACCCGCAGCGTCGGGGGGTCCGGCAGGGTCAGCGCGGTGAACAGCAGGGCCGCGAACGGCGGGTAGGTGGAGGGCAGGTGGGCGGCGGTCGCCCGCAGCGCGTACAGGTCGCCTCCCGCGCGGACGGCGGCCCCCTCGGCCCGGTACACCGTCAGGTCGATCATCGTCACGTGCGCGGCCCGCTGTGCCAGCCAGAACGCCGTGAACGACACCAGGCACGCACCCACGGCCACCGGCACCCGGCGCCGGGCTCCGGAGAACGCGATCAGGGTCACGAAAGCAGACATTAGCCCCCGTATGAGGGCAGAGCGGAAACTGATTTGGTACTGCACCCCAGGGACCGTGTAATGTTGGCGTCGCCGCCGGGGAAACCGGGCGGAACAAAGCAAGGGGCTATAGCTCAGTTGGTAGAGCGCCTGCATGGCATGCAGGAGGTCAGGAGTTCAATTCTCCTTAGCTCCACAGAAGTCGAAGGCGGATCATCCGAACGGATGGTCCGCCTTCGGCGTGTTCCACGTTGCTTTCCGAATTCACCGGGTTCACCGGTTTCATGGGTTCACCGGGTTCTCCCGGAGTGAGCAGGCCGAAGGCGGTCACCCGGCCCGGGTGGACCGTCTCGGCCAGGGGGACGAGCGGCTGCTTGGGGTACGGCCACTCGTCC